>DATIUT010000001.1:0-5144 GCA_035466615.1 Anaerolineales bacterium
TACTGAAAGTGACATTTGTTCCATAAAGCCGTGCGGTGTTCAATAAGAGACCAATTTAGTATGACAATGGACGGTTGGGGAGGAGCGATCCTCCTCAACCTCCCTAAATGGAGCTCTGATCGGGCGGGTGGAGGATCTAAAACCGTTCTATGTTGGACCGTATATCGAGTTTGTTGCCACAAAAGATGGTTAGTTCTATTTCGCCGTCAATGACTGGACATGTGAGGATAACAGCGGGGCTTTTGATCTCGTGGTTACCATTTCATAACTTTGTCGGGTTCCAAAGATTCATTGCTTATTCACATATCTGGTCTGTTACTCGATCATCCCCAAAAACTGGCCGAACTCACGGTTGAGCCATTCGAAGGTAGGCGGCTCCGGCGGCTGATGATAGGGATGCGTGAATTGTTGAACGGTGATCTTGTGAAAGTGCCTCCGCACGATCTGTTCGGTGAGATCGTAGTTCAATATATCGTCATTGATTGACATCCCAAAATAACATGGAACGTTGAACGGTGCGCCTGCGTATTGATATTCCATTTGCAGGATTTCGTCCAATGTATAAGCGAACACATCCAGCGTGGAAAGCGGCATGCGCAGGGCGTTCTTGGCTTCCAGGATGCGCCTGTCCACATTGCTGGCTTTGCTGAGCGCGTAGGTTAATGACTTCTCCAAACGTGGTGCGTTCATCATATAGTGGATGCCTTGCAGGATCGTTTGATTTTTCATCGCTTTGGTCGAAGCCTTGAACACCAACTGCCGTGTCATGGACCATTTCAACGCACGGCGACTCACACAGGGCGAGAGCAAAATGACCTTTTCGATTCTGTCCTGCAAATATTCTAAAGTTCTCAATGCCAGCAATCCCCCAAATGAAAATCCCATCAAGTGGAATTTGCCATATCCCAAATTGTTTACGAACGCCTCCACCGTTTTGGGTACGAAATGGCTTTTGAATTTTTCAGGGTAAGGTGTGGAGCCTCCATGCCCGGGCAATTCGAAGAAATAACTTGTAAAACGCTGACCCATGAACTGTGTCAGCGGCAGCCATTGCCGAATCAACGAGACAGTTGCCGGGATGATGATGAGTGGCGGTCCTGTCCCAGACTTCACGTAATGCAGGCGCGTGTTCGGCAACGTCATGTCACCGAATATGGCTTGTGGGGGATGGGTCGAAATGGTCATTATACAAGGCCCAGCCAATTTAGTACGCCGTTTCCCGCCGCGCATCCACTTGAGAAACAGGCTGTCAGCAAGTATCCGCCGGTTGGCGCTTCCCAATCGAGCATCTCACCCGCGCAAAAAACGCCGGGTATATTGCGAAGCATCAAATGTTCATCCAACGATTCGAACGTCACGCCGCCCGCACTGCTGATCGCTTCATCCAACGGGCGCGGCGCAACCAATGGAACGGGCAATGCCTTGATGAACCCGGCGAGTCGTTCTGCGTGTGTAAAATCATCTTTCGATGAATATTCGCGCAACAACCCTGCCTTAACACCTTTGATCCCCAACGTCTTTTCCAAATAACTTGCCAGTGAACGCGAACCGCGCGGCCTCGATAATTTTTCGATCAGCCATTCCAGTGTTCGGTCTGGTTTCAGATCGAGCGAGATGACGGCCCTGCCATTTGCATAAATTTCATCGCGTATCATCGCCGACGCCGCGTAGATCAAACTCCCCTCCACACCATCTTTTGTAACGATGAATTCGCCTTGTTGACGAAAATCCCCGAATGATAAAATCACAGACTTGACTGGATGCCCATCGAACTTTTCGCGGAAGTGAGGACTCCATTCCACATCAAATCCGCAATTGGATGGGCGCAACGGTTCGACCTTGGCCCCAACCTGTTTCAGCCATTCGATCCACATGCCATCCGAGCCGAGTCTTGACCAGCTCCCACCGCCAAGAGCAAGGACAACAGCATCAGCCTTTATTGTGACATCACCGTTGGGCGTGACAAAGCGCAGAGAGTTGTCGGGGAGAAAACCTGTCCACTTGTGACGCAGGTGAAAGGTCACGCCAGAAGCGTTTAATCGCTTGAGCCAGGCCCTTAGTAAGGGACTCGCTTTCATCCCCATGGGAAAGACGCGTCCCGATGTCCCCACGAACGTTTCGATGCCAAAACCATGGACCCACTCGCGCAACTCATCGGCACCGAAAACTTTTAGCAACGGCTCGATCTGTTGACGGCGGTTTCCATATCTCGCAACAAAAACATCGAACGGATCGGAGTGGGTAATGTTCAACCCGCTTTTGCCTGCCATGAGGAATTTGCGTCCCACCGAAGGCATGGAATCATACACATCCACTTTCACGCCGTGTGCGCTGATGACCTCCGCTGCCATCAACCCTGCCGGCCCGCCGCCAATGATTGCCACTGATTTATCCATAGGACGATTATAAAGAGAAACTCCCGAACGAGTCGGGAGGTTTGGTAAATTTCGATAACAGGTACCGGTGCTGTGTTATGGTTCCACGCCTACCACTCCGCCCAGTGCGTTCATTTTCAACGTCCACGCACTGCCGATGGTGAACTGCTGGAATTCAGAGACCGACTCTGGTGAATATGTTTCGGTTCCATCCTCCGTCGAGAAGGTGACCGTCAGTTCTTCGGCCTCATCCCCGATCCGCTGATCACTGGAGATAGTTGGCGACTCATAGATCGGTTGCAGGTCGTTGCCGTCCAGTGTGTAGGTTTGGATGGTCTGCCATTCGTCCACGGTGTAGGAGCAATACTGTTCCGTCTCTGTGTGACATTCCTCCACGACTTCCGAATAGCCATTTCCCTTGTCGATCGTCTTTTGTTCGCAAACGTCCCGGCTTTCGTCGTGGCATGAAACGTTGTAAGCATCCGATGGCGGACTGCCGCGTTCGTTCGAGTAGTCAACTGCCTGGATCTTTTGCACTGGCACGCTGGTCTGCCAGTGCACGTTTGTCACGGTTGCTTCGACTGTTTTGGATGGGAGGAACAAGACGCCAACCATAACACAACAAATGGCAAGCGCTCCCAAAATGCCGCCAATCAACAACCAGTTGGTCTTTTTGGGTGTTGTGGGTTTGACTGTTCCCATGGCTGGTGCGGGAGCGACCGGCTGAGGCGCTCGTGCCTTTGGCAATGCTGCTCCACAATTCGAGCAGGTGGAATTACTGCCCGGGTTTTCAGTCCCACAGTTATTGCATTTGACGACTTTCGGCTGTGGAGGAGGAGCCTGCATGATCTGACCTGCCTGACGCGCCTTGCCTTCTTTCAGATCCGCACCGCATTGTGAGCAGGTCACTGCCGTGGCAGGGTTGCGCGCGCCGCAGAATCCGCAATGGATGTCCGCCCCAGCTTTGGCCGCGTTCAGCGACACCTCATCCTTTACAAATTTCTGCTCCGACGGAAGTTCGAACTTCACATTCTCAGGCTGGGGTGCCCCGCAGTTTTCGCAAGTCTTCACACTACCCTTGTTGCGCGTACTGCAATTCGGGCATGTCCATTCGTTTTCCACAAAACCGAGAGTTCGTCTGCGTCCCATGATAATTGCTCCTTTTTATGATGCGACAATTATAAAAGATGGCTCACGAGAATCCATGCCACTTGTGTACTTCCTCAATGCGGGATTCGCAATCCGGTTCCTTGTACGGATTTGGATCATTCGCCTCATTCCCGGCCCTCAAGTTGATCAGCGCTTCGAAGACTCCGTCCGCCCCGTTCGCCACATTGACCGGGTCATAGCCGCCTTCGAGAACGAAAACGATCCTCCCGTCACAATGTTCCTCTGCCAAAGCAACGACCTTCTTTGCGAGGGTCAAATATCCCTGTGAGGATAAGCCAAGCATCGTGATCGGGTCATTCCAATGCGCGTCAAAGCCGACAGAGATAAGGATCATCTGCGGTTTGAACGATTCAACGAACGGCTTGAATATCCGGTCGACCACCTGTTCATAGACTGTATCTCCCGCATAGGCAGGGAGAGGCACATTCACAATTCTTTTCTTTGCATGTGGAACATCCGTGATCCAGCCGGTGCCGGGATAAATCCCCCATTGATGTGCAGATAAAAATCCAACTCGCTCGTCGCTGACAAACGCGGCTTGTGTGCCGTTGCCATGATGCGCGTCGTAGTCAATGACCATGACACGTTCCAATCCTTGGGCTAGTGCGTCCCTTGCTGCGATGGCGATGTTGTTGAAGATGCAGAATCCCATTGCGCGGTCTGGCTCTGCGTGGTGCCCCGGCGGTCGGACGATGGCGAAGGCATTCTTTGCATTTCCATTGATAACCGCGCGCGAGCAGGTGATAACTCCACCCGCGGCGAGCAGGGCATCTTCGAATGAAGTTTGCGTCACATAGGTGGGAGCGTGGTCAATGATGCCCGGCGCCTCTTCGCGGCAGACCTCCTCCAGCGTGGAAACAAGTTTGGGATGATGAACCAGGCTGATCTCTTCGCGCGAAGCGGATTTTGCATCCAGCAGTTCTGCATTGAAAGAATTTAATTTTGACTTCAACACGTCCAACCGCCCGGGTCTTTCGGGGTGGTCAGGGTAAACGTGCTCCGGCGATTGCACGAATGTGTAAACGGTTTTCATGTTTGCATTATATCTCTCCAAAGGACCCTCCCTCAAATCTCGCGAGGCATCCCCGAAGGTGGGATTTTGGGAACAGGGGGTAAAAAAACCGCCGCCCTGCCAGCATGGGGGGGACATGCTAGTCAAGGCGACGGTACGGACACCTAATACCAATAAAGGGGAGGGCAGGTGTCAACGTAGTCAATATACTCCTGAATAGTGGCTGAGACATTAAATTATAATTAGAAATTTGATATAAATTATCTGAATTGATTCTTACTTTAGTTTCCGCTAACTGGTGTTGATGAAAAAGGCGGTAATGGGCGCAAGGCATGATAACCTTCCAAGAGACCCATTACCATGACAAATCATACCATAGCGATTTTGAGTACATTGTTGTAGGGAGTGGCTAAAAAGGTGAGTGGACGAAATCAGTGATGTGGGCTGAAGAAATCTTCTTCGGTGTTACAGGGTCGCAATGTTAGCTCCATGGGAGTTATTCCTCTCCATTAATCCGAGCAGACGGTTTTCGACGCGCTCGATGAATTCACATGTCTTTTCCCTCCATGCGGGGTTGGGATCATTGA
>DATIUT010000002.1:0-4871 GCA_035466615.1 Anaerolineales bacterium
CTTGTAGCCTCAGGGGTTCGTAACAAAGGTGATCACCTTTGAGATCATGCTGTTTTCTTCCTTCCAAACCCAATGATCCCAGCGACTAAAACAGAGAAGGCAATCAACAGCGCGGCAACGACCGTGCTGTTTTGTTTTATCTGTTGACCGAGCGGCACTGCCGGTATGGTTGGTGTGATTGTAGGAGTAGTCGTGTAATAGGGGATGGCAGTTGGGTATTTTGTTTCGGTGGACGTGACCAATACAAGCGGAGTATCCGTCACGGGCGCAGGTTGCGTCGCTCCTTTTTGGATGAGAAGCTTCCAGCCAGGGATGATGTTGTTGTCTGCGAGTCCATTCAGGAGCTTGATCTGCTCAATGGGGACTTGATACATTTCGGCAAGACTCCACAAGGTCTGCCCATATTTTACCTCGTGGACCACATCTCCATCGGGGCGGGCGGTACTGATGGCAACAGGCACAGAATATTGAGGCAATAATCCATTCTCGGCGGCCAAAGTTTCCATGATCGAATATGCAACCTGCGTTTGCACGATCCCTGTCAAAATATCAGAAGCGCCATATTGCATGAGTCCGCTTTTGGTTTGAAGGGCAGTTTCGAGAACCGCCACCACCTCCCCGTCCGGGGTGATGGCAATGCCTGCACCGATGTCACTGCGAAATTCGGAGAACATCGTTTCCCTGTGTTCCGCATCGCCCTGCCAAGCGGTGATAATCTCGTCGACTGTGGTGGATGTGGACATATAAAACCAGTTTTCGGAACGATATCCGTCCATGGACAGGTCACCCGAAAGGGGGTATCCAAGCGAGAGCAACCACTGGCCGAGGGTCAACCCATTGGGCCGCCAGTGCCCGGGTGCGCCATTTGCAATTCCGTTGGCTTCCATCTGCGCAACCTGCATCAAAACCGGATGGACGCTTAACGGGCTCACTCCATTGCCTACTCGCAAGGTATTGACCGCATTGATCAGGTCGGCTGGAGTGAGTGAATTGGGTTCGGGTGTGGCTGTTTCACCCCCCTGGGCATTGACTCTGCCAATGGGAAACACCCCAGCGAATAAAACCAAAACCACGCAAGGAATCAGGAAGTAGGTAATTTTGCGCATATAGATCATGCAATTATGTTACACCAAAAGCGAAAACGAAACAGGGGACTTTTTACACGCTCGCTTATAATAAAGAATGTCACCCCCGAGCGACAACAACAAAGGATCTCTAAATGTGGCAGTGAAGATACTTTAATTCGCTCGGAATGACATAATCAAAAATTGCACCAAAAAGGAAACTTTAGAAATGACAACTTTAGCACCAATGCTCTCCAACCGCTACCTTCCTCGTACAACGGAATGGCTGCGCGATTTGTTTCTCATCGTTTTGGGCAGTCTGCTCATTGCCACATTGGCCCAGGTCGAGATCATCTTGCCATTCACGCCAGTACCCATCACAGGCCAAACTTTTGGCGTTCTGCTCATCGGCGCGGCCCTGGGTTCAAAGCGCGGGACGGCTTCCATCGTTTTATATATCACCGAAGGTGCGATGGGCCTGCCTTTCTTTGCAGGCGGCGCGAGCGGGCTGGGAATTCTCAGCGGCGCAACGGCTGGTTATCTTGCAGGATTTGTCGGGGCGGCGTATGCTGTGGGCTGGCTGGCAGAATGCGGGTTGGAAAGAAGCATGCGTACATCCGTCATCCCATTCCTCGTTGGCACGGTCATCATTTATGTTTGCGGCGCCGCGTGGTTGTCTATCGTGTTGGGAAGTTTTAGCAAAGCAGTGACATTGGGTGTCGTCCCGTTTTTGTTTGGCGATGCGATCAAGTTGATGGCGGCATCGCTGACGTTACCCATGGCATGGAAGTTGGTAAAGGAATAATGTTCACAGACCAGGTTGAAATTCATGTTCGGTCAGGGAAGGGCGGCGATGGCATGGTGCATTTTCGCCGCGAAAAATATGTGCCACGCGGCGGGCCCGATGGCGGCGACGGCGGCAAGGGCGGTGACGTGATCTTTGAGGTCAAACCCACGCTCAACACGCTTTCGTCGTTTCGCCCGAACCAAAAGTTCAAAGCGGAGGACGGTATGAAGGGCGGGCCATCGCAAATGTCGGGACGCTACGGCAACGACCTCGTGATCCATGTGCCGCCCGGCACGGTTATTTTTGACGCGGATACCGGTGATCTCCTCGGTGACTTGACCGGTGATGGGCAACGACTTATGATCTGCAAAGGCGGACGCGGGGGGCGCGGGAATCAACACTTTGCGACTTCGCGCAATCAGGCGCCTCGCACCGCTGAAAAAGGCGAACCCTACGAAGAGAAACGCCTCAGGCTGGAATTGAAACTGATCGCTGACATTGGGTTGATCGGCGTCCCGAACGCTGGCAAATCAACGTTGCTCTCGGTCTTGACGAATGCCAGGCCAAAAATCGCGCCATATCCATTCACCACGCTGGAGCCGAATCTCGGTGTGGCTGAAATTGACGTGAACACAACAGTGGTGCTTGCGGATATTCCCGGTCTCATCGAAGGTGCATCGCATGGCGCAGGACTCGGCCACGACTTTTTGCGTCACGTTCAGCGCACGCGTGTATTGATCCATTTGCTGGATGGTTTATCGGAAGACCCAATTGCAGATTACAGCCAGATCAATACCGAGTTGTCGCTCTTCGACCCGAACCTGGGAAAGAAACCGCAGGTCGTGGCGCTCAATAAGATCGACCAGCCTGATGTGCAGGAACGACTCGAAAAAATCCAAAAGGAATTCAAAAAGCGCAAAGTGGAATTCATGACCATCTCCGCTTTGGCGCGCACGAACACGCGCGATCTATTGATCAAGGCGTATCAGACCCTGCAGGACGCGCCGATGCCCGAAGTGGTTGAGATGCCGGTGCCTGTCTATAGGCCGAAGGAAGACCCGCGCGAGTTTGAGATCTCGCGCGAAGGTGCGCATGAATGGCGCATTAATGGGGTTGCCATCGAGCGCGCCGCCAAGATGACCTATTGGGAACACGATGGTTCGTTGAGGCGCTTCCACAAGATCATGGAAACCCTCGGCGTGACCGA
Organism: Anaerolineales bacterium; assembly: GCA_035466615.1. Taxonomy (GTDB): domain Bacteria; phylum Chloroflexota; class Anaerolineae; order Anaerolineales; family Villigracilaceae; genus Defluviilinea. The sequence continues at coordinate 3,059 of DATIUT010000002.1, forward strand.
TGCCTTGCGCAAAGCCGGCGTGCAGGATGGCGATACCGTGTCCATAGATGAGTTCGAATTGGAGTGGCAGGAATAACATGTCAAAAAAAGTTCAGCACGCGATAATTCTGGGGTTGATATTCGTGGGCGTTCTGATTGTCTTCTTCTTCGGTCTGCGTGCCTTCTTTGCATTCAGGGAATTCCGCAGGCACGGTCTCCCACCTCATTTTGCGCCTGCAGAAGCACAGGCGGCTGAGACAGATGTGGAACTGATTCGCGATTGGATGACAATTCCATATATATCCAGGGCATATCACGTCCATCCCAAAATCCTCTTTGATGCGCTGGGAATAACCCCGCGAGGAAACGAAGAGAAAAATCTTGCACAACTGAACGAGGAATTCTTCCCGGATACGCCGGGGATCGTTATTGAATCGGTCAAGGCCGCCATACTGGCAAATCAACCTCCACCAACGCCGATCATCCCGGCCAATCCATAGACTACTGAGCAGTGCATGTCCGATTTTCTACTAACGCAAATCATCAATTACGGCGCGCCCATCCTCGGCGCCATCGTATTCATTGGTGCCATGGGCGTTCCGTTCCCCGGCACTTTGATCGTAATCGCGGCAGGCGCCTTCGCCAAACAGGGACTATTGACTTGGTATACCACCGGTTTGACCGCCCTGGCGTTCGTTGTCCTGGGTGACAACCTGAGTTATGCAATGGGACACTACGCACGGGAACCCGTCCTGCGCCGCTTTCAAAACTCCGAACGATGGGTGCAGGCTGAAGCATCCTTCAACCGCTGGGGCGGGATGGCTGTGCTATGGACGCGTTTCCTGATTACGGGCATCGCGGTGCCGGTCAATTTGATCGCGGGCACAAGCAGCTTTGGCATCAGACGTTTCCTTTTTTACGACCTGATCGGCGAGGCGATCTGGATTTTCGGCTACGGAGGCCTGGGTTATCTCTTTGGCACGCAATGGGAAATGGTCAGTGACTTGCTCAGCAACATCAGCGGTCTGGCACTGGGTCTGGTCATTCTGGGAATTGGCATCTGGCTGGGAGTCAGACGGATCAAGGGGGGTGAAACAAGTAAAGCAGAAGTCCCTGAGGTATGAACTCAGGGACTTTTTGATCATTTTACCTGATTGGGTGTCTTATTCCTTATCTTTGCGTCCCATTGCATCCATCACGGCTACCGAGGCGATCTGCACAATGTCATTGACATCATCGCCCGTCTGTAATACATGCACTGGCGCACCCATGCCCAGCAAGATCGGCCCAATTGCTTTCGCATTGCCCAGGCGGGCCAGCAACTTATACGCGATATTCGCTGACTCTAATGACGGAAAGACCAGCACGTTCGCGTCCTTGACTTTGCTAAATGGGTAACGGTTTTCCACAATATCGGCAACTATCGCCGTATCCGCCTGCATTTCGCCATCGACAACAAGGTCCGGGCGGCAGGACTTTGTCAGTTCGACCGCGCGCCGCACCTTGTCCGAGAGAGGATGCGGGGTGGAGCCAAAGTTCGAGAATGACAGGAATGCGACCCGCGGGTCCAGTTCGAGGCGTTTGGCAAAATCGGCCGCGAGGCAGGCAATCTCCGCCAAGTCTTCCGCACTCGGGTCGATATTGACCGTCGCATCTGTGAAGAGATATACGCGGTCATCCACGATCATAAGATACACGCCTGCCGCGCGCTTGGCACCCCTGGCAGTATGATGAATCTGCAGAGACGGGCGGATCACCTCGGGATAGTCATAGGTCAAACCGGAGACGAACGCATCCGCATCGCCCATGCTGACCATCATCGAACCGAACACAT
>DATIUT010000003.1:0-7573 GCA_035466615.1 Anaerolineales bacterium
GTGGCAGTTTTCAAAAGGTTATTGTCAATGACTTCCGCGAACCATTCCTTCCATGAGGCGCGATATCCTTCAAACTCCCTGCGCATTTTGTCGCCCAACAGGAACGGAGCATTCCCATCCTCGAACAGCCATGTCGGTTCACCTTGTGTATGAAGCCATGCTTCGAATTCGATCGCCAGCAGGTCTGGTGGTGCGGGGTCGAGCATCGCCCCATCGTTCATTTCGATCTTTGAGAAGACTTCAACTATTGGAATCCTTTTTGCAATGGCTGACTTAGGGATATACCCATTGATGGGAGGCAATAGTCGCTTCGATTCGACTGCGAACATTTCCCCTGCTTCTCCTTGGACCTCGACCGGATCATTCGGCCTGAGAACCTCGATCACACTGGATTTTGATTCTGGGTTTGCGTAGACATATGTGGACGCGCGCGACCTGCCTTTAATATTCATGCTTATCACTCGTGTGTGTCTTAGATTGTATGACGCAATTATAACGAATATAGAACCGAAAGCACGGTTTTTATGCCCTTCGTATCTTTGCGTTAAAACAAAACGCGCTCCTCATGGAGCGCGTTTCTTCATGTGGCGGGGAGGACAGGATTCGAACCTGCGACTGAGGATTTCGCCCCAGTAACCGCTTAGCAGGCGGCCCCATTCGACCACTCTGGCACCTCCCCAATGTTCTGTTTGAAAGTTTTCAGGTTTGAATGTTGACACATCTGTCGTGTAACCTGAGAACCTGTCAACATGCGAACTTGCAACTCTCAGCGGAGGGAGTGGGATTCGAACCCACGTTGGTGTGACCCAAACATGTTTTCAAGACATGCGCCTTCAGCCGCTCGGCCATCCCTCCAAAAGGTCCCGAAGATTCTCAAAAGGCGGACGTCATTTTACCATAAACACGAAATGAATCTGCCAGTCGGGCATCACGGATAAAGGGACAGAACTGTCTGGGGCGAGGAGACAGGTCCAAGGTCTGTTTTGAAGCGATCAGCTTAACTGTGCTTGGGAGTTTCCCCGATGGTTTCCCAGCCGCGTTCCATCGCAACAGCCTGTAACTTTTCATCAGGATAGACCGCCACAGGGTGCTCGGCATGTTCCAGCAGGGGAATGTCCATCCACGTATCGCCATAGGCGAAGTCCACACGTTCCACACCGAGGCGGCTCAACACCTGCTCGATCTTCTTCTCGTTAGCCACCAGCTCGCCGACCGATCTTAATCTCCCATTGACGATCTCCGTCGGCGTGCCGATCACCCGCGCACCGATGCGTTTCGCGAACGGCTCGATGAACGGTTCCACCACACTGCTGGCAATATAGACCTGTGCACCCTCTTCGCGGTGTTTGACCAAACGCGCCACCACATCCTCGCGGCGCTTCTTCCACAAGTTGTGCTCCACCACCCATTGGGAGGCATGACGCACCTTTTCCTCATCCGCGTCCTTGATATACGCCAGGCTGTCGATCATCAACTTTTGTCCCCAGGTCTGCCAGTCGATCAAGCCATTCTTTGCAAGCAAATACGACGGAGTGATCATCGCCATGTAGAAATTCGCGCGCAATTTACTCTGGTTATGTTTGATCCAATCCACAAGACCCAGGAATGGCGAGCCTGTGGTCAATGTGCCCATCATGTCTGAAACAACGATCATGTCTCTGCTCCACTGGTAAGTTTCAGCAAGTATAGCATCAACAATGATAAAATCTTTGCATGGGCACACTTTATCTTGTCGCGACCCCCATCGGCAATCTCGAAGACATGTCGCTGCGCGCCATTCGCATTTTGAAGGAAGCGATTCTCATTGCGGCGGAGGACACACGTCACACCGGCAAACTGCTCAAGCACTTTGAGATCGGGACTCCCCTCACCAGTTATTTCGAATACAACAAACTGAATAAACTGGACTTCATCCTCGAAAAACTTTCCAGCGGGGATGTGGCATTGGTCTCGGATGCGGGGACTCCCGCCATCAATGACCCCGGCTACGAACTTGTTCGTTTCGCTCTCGCTTCCGGCTTCGACGTCAGACCTGTTCCCGGTCCATCAGCCTCTCTCGCCGCCCTGACCGTCTCCGGCCTCCCCACGGACTCGTTCCTGTATCTTGGTTATCTCCCTCACAAAACCAGTGAAAGGCATAAATTTATTGGTAACGTTTCAAACGTGACCTACACGTTGATCTTCCTCGAATCCCCCTATCGCATCGTTGAATCGCTCGAAGATCTGCTCTCCGTCTTGGGCGACCGGCGCATCTGCGTTGCGCGTGAAATGACCAAGATGTTCGAGGAATACTGGCGCGGAAATATCAGTGGGGCGGTGGAATATTTCAAGTCACAGTCTGCGAGAGGGGAATTCACACTGGTCGTTGAAGGGAGACAAAAGGATGAAAACGAGAAGTGGACGGAAGAACAATTGCTGGAAGCGATCAGGAACGAATTGAAGAACGAGAAGTCTGCAAAGGAAATATCCACTGAACTGGCGAAACAAAGCGGCTGGAGCAAGAGGGAAATCTATTCGCTGATCAACAACATGAATTAATTCGCAGGCATATGTTGCGCGAGGAAATATGGAAAAGACAGGCTGGATCGAAAGGATCTACAACTGGATGGAAACCTTCATCATGAAACTTGTGCCGAAGGAAAGTGTTGGCCCGGCATTCAAGTGGTTGTTCAAAATGCCAATATTGCAATATCAACTCGGCATGGGATGGATGATCGGAAAATACGTTTTGTTGTTAACCACCACCGGGCGTAAAAGCGGGAAGCCGCGTCAAACCCCGCTTGAGTATGAATACGACAAGGAGAATGACCGCTATCGAATTGCGGCTGGCTGGGCGGGAAATACAGACTGGTATAAGAACCTGAAAGCGAATCCCAAAGTCCATGTGCAGGTGGGGCGCAGAAAGTTCGATGCTGTTGCTGAACTGGCATCCGATGAGGAAGTCGCTCAATTCATGCTGAATGTTTCCAAACGTCACCCGCGCATGGACCAGACCTGGAACCGTTGGTCTGACAAGCCGGTGGATGGCACCTTCGCAAGCTACGTTCATGCCGCGAAGTTCTTTCCTTCGGTTTGGTTGAAACCGATTAAGTAATGGAAACTCCACGCAAGCGCGCTCGCGAATTGGAGATTGCTCCCGGCATTTTGCCGGCCGGTGAATGGAATGCGATCACCGATGTGAAGGGTATTCAAGTTGGGCATGTCACCTTGATCGAGGGGCAAAACATACGAACTGGTATCACGACGATTCTTCCTCATAGCGGAAATGTTTTTCAAGATAAAGTCCCGGCGGGAGTTGTTGCAGGGAATGGGTTTGGGAAGTTGACGGGTTCAACACAAGTGGATGAGTTGGGCGAAATCGAAACGCCCATCGTTTTGACGAATACGCTGGCTGTCCCTTTTGCGGCGGAAGCGGTCATTGATTGGACATTGAATCAAGATGGCAATGAAGATGTGCGGAGCGTGAATCCCATTGTGGGAGAGACGAACGATGGGTGGTTGAATGACATCCGTTCGCGTGTGGTGAAAAAGGAATCGGTTTTGAAAGCGATTGAATTGGCTGGATCAGGTCCGGTCGAGGAAGGATGCGTCGGCGCGGGGACGGGAACGGTCTGTTTTGGATGGAAAGGCGGCATCGGTACGAGTTCACGCGTCCTGCCGAAATCCCTGGGCGGATATACGGTTGGAGCGTTGGTGCAGTCCAATTTTGGCGGCGTCCTGCAAATGGATGGAATCCCTGTTGGCAGGGAACTTGGTCAACATTATTTGAAGGATGAACTGGATGATGCCTCAACCGATGGTTCGATCATGATCGTGATCGCGACAGACGCGCCGTTGTCAGACCGTAATCTTAAGCGGCTTGCAAAGCGTGGACTCACAGGATTGGCGCGCACGGGTGCGTCCATGAGCAATGGTTCGGGGGATTATGTGATCGCGTTCTCCACTGCGGAGGGTGTGCGGAGGACGATGAAGCGAAGAAGCAAAATGTGGGAGTATCCCGAAGTACCGAACGATTTGATGTCGCCTTTGTTTCAAGCGGCGATGGAAGCGACAGAGGAAGCGATCTATAACTCATTGTGCATGGCAACAACGGTGACCGGTTACCAGGGGAGAACGGTCAACGCTTTGTCGTTGGACAAAGTTCAGCGCTTGGTATCTTGTAATAAATTATAATTTTGCGGTTTGTGATCTCCATGGCTGTGTTATGGTTGATGATGTTCAAGTTGTCCCAATATTCAAAGGAGTTTTAAATGGCAGAGGAAAAAAAAACCGAAGAGAAGCTTGCCTTGGGCAAGGTCGAAGGGAAGGAAGAAAAGCTGACCCCGAAGGATAACCTTGTCGTAACGAAGCATGCAATCAAGATCGGAGGAAAGGAGATCAAGTATACGGTCACGGCGGGGACAATGGTCCTGAAAGAGGAAACAGCCGATCGTGAGAAGGAAGCGGAAGGGGAAAAGCCGCGTGCGCAGATCTTCTTCGTTGCATACACAAAGGATGGAGTCCGCGACTCAGCAAAACGCCCGCTCACGTTTTCGTTCAACGGCGGACCGGGTTCGTCATCCGTGTGGCTGCATCTCGGTGTGCTGGGTCCGCGGCGCGTGTTGTTGAAGGACGATGGAGAGTTGCCGCCTCCGCCGTATAAATTGACAAATAATGATTTTTCGATCCTGGATGAAACTGATTTGGTGTTTGTTGATCCGATGAGCACGGGTTACAGCCGGCCTGTGGAGGGACAGAAGCCGAAGGAATGGCACGGTTTCAAAAAGGATATCGAACTGGTCGGCGATTTCATACGCCTGTATACCACGCGCAACAACCGCTGGCTTTCACCGAAGTTTCTGATTGGTGAATCTTATGGAACCACGCGCTCGGCGGGACTTTCGGGATATTTGCAGGAACGGCATGGCATGTACCTGAACGGAATCATGCTGATCTCGGTGGTGCTTGATTTCACGACGCTTGATTTCAACGTCAATAACGACCTGCCCAACATCCTGTACCTGCCGGGCTATACAGCCACAGCATGGTATCACAACGTGCTTAACCCCAGGCGGACGTTACAGGCATGGCTCAAGGAAGCGGAGGAATTTGCTCTCGGCGATTATGCAAAGGCTTTGCTCAAGGGTGATTCGCTCAGCAAAGAGGAACGCGCAAAGATTGTGAAGAAGACTTCGTATTACACAGGCATATCCGAGCAGTTTATCGAACGTTCCAATTTGCGCATCAACGATCAGCACTACTTCAAGGAACTCCTGCGCGAACGCGGGCAAACGGTGGGACGTCTGGACAGCCGCCTCATCGGGCGCGACCGCCTGGGCGTGACCGAACGACCCGAATATGACCCCCTGCTTACGAATATCATGGGACCCTATACTGCCGCGTTCTATGATTACATCCGCCGCGAGTTGAAGTTCGAATCAGACCTGCCGTATGAAATTCTGAGCGCATTCGTGCATCCGTGGTCATACCGTGAGTTCGAGAATTCGTACGTCAATGTGGGCGAGACCCTGCGTGCGGCAATGACGTACAACCCATACCTCAAGGTGTTTGCGGCAAACGGGTATTACGACCTTGGTACGCCCTATTTTGCAACGGAATACACGTTCAACCATCTTGGGTTGGATGAAGCCCTGCGCAAGAATGTCTCGATGGAGTATTACGAAGCCGGGCATATGATGTACATCCACATGCCTTCGCTCAGGAAGATGAAAAAGGACCTGGTGAAATTCATCACGAGCGCGATGTAACAGTCGTTGTCATTGCGAGGAGGCGTAGCCCGACAAAGCAATCTCCGATGTCGGATGGGAGATCGTTTCGCGGCGCTGGTGGCCGAATAATGCGAAGCACACATCGCGATCAAACATCATTCGCAATGATGGATAACTTAATGCTCTGGCAGGGGCTATACTCCTGCCAGAGCATTAAACATTTACGGTTCCCACACGATGTTGACCATGCTGTGGATGTATGGCTGATAGTTGATGTATTCGACGCCGATCAGCCAGGTGCGGAAGTCAAGGTCAATACCCGGTGTGCCGGGTTTGTAAAGGTTGTAGTAATGGATATTCGGATAGGGCCAGGGGCGGTAGAGCGGGAAGACCTTCGTCAGGTTGTCGCAATAGGTTTCCATGTTCGGAGCGTTCAATGTGTCCAGCATCTTCGGCTGGATGATGTCCTTGAACGTGCCATAGTCCGGTTCGCCGCGTGGACCCGAGCCCCAGTTATAAATTTCCGTGCTGGTGAACGCGTTCACTGCCTTCGCAGGGGTGAGATTCGCCGCGGGTTGATAAGCCCATAGATGTACATTTATTCCATGTTTCGGGCTGGTCAATTGGGACAGGATGAGCCCGTCAGACTGGTTCATGCTTGTCTTCAACTGCTGGATCAATGAGGTGATGCGCGTGTCCGCGCAGAAGGCATCGTGTGAAAAGTACTCGGTCAGATAGGACGAATTGACCCATCCTGTGCCGCCGCTTGGGTTCTGGACTTCCACCCACTCGGCTCCATCTGCCTTTGCAGTTGGTCCTGTTCTCATGACATTGATCGCATCTGGAGGGAACGATCCGACCACGGGATTGCTGACTCCCGCGCCCGAGCGGATGTTCAAAACATCATTCTCCGCGACGAGTATCACAGCATACGGTCCGCTCAGGGAGGTGGGTGTGGGCGTGCTAATACGGACGAATCCCGTTGGTGCAATGAGAACACTGTGCCAGTACAAACTTCCATTCACGCGTTGTGTAATGTAGAGGATTGCCTCTGCCTTTCCGTCCAAGCCCCAACCGGAGACGAACAGCGCGCGTGATTTGGCGGGGTCAAGTCCCATGATCGAGTATGGATTCAAGCCACCCAGCAGTGTATTCAAATCCTTGCTGGCGTTCGAGGTCAAGGATGTCGTGCCAAGATGATTGGTCCGCAATTGCTCAATGGCAAGATCGGGCGGGTAGGATGTTCCCTGTGACTGCCAGTAGGCGAACGAGAAGGATTGATCCATCAAGGCTGGCAATACAGTAAAGTTGCGTGTATTGAGTGTGTTCACAATGGATTGGGCAAAAGCGGAGGGATCCGACGCGGGCGTAGAGGTCGGAGGTTGGACTGGTTGGGGCCAGGGCGGCTCCACAGGTCCGGCATATCCATGCTTTTCCTGGACAAATACCCTGCCGCGCGAAGGCGTACTGCATCCTGGTTCATCTTTCGCAACCACGATGGATGGGAGGTTGCTTCCGAGGGTTTCGAAGATGATCCTTCCGGCTTCGCACCTCCACACTTCAAGAATGTATTGGTGCATGTTTTCATCTTCATATTTCCCCGGGCTGATCACAACCGGAGCCCAGGTGACTCCCACACTGTTGCCATTTCGAGTGGCGCTTGCCCAGGCAGGAGCAGGATAATAGGGGGATACAGGCAGTTTTGCTATGCCGGGGTATACAATGGGCAGGGTCTTCGGGTCGCCGGCAATTTGCAGGTAATTGGCGTTGACCCAGCATTTGTTGGTACCATCCACCCAGACGTAATTATTGCCATCGGTACGGCCGATCAGTTTGATGTTGGCGGTTTGGTTGAGCGCATAAAG
>DATIUT010000004.1:0-3827 GCA_035466615.1 Anaerolineales bacterium
ACGCTATCGAGATACGCCACGATGCGCCGCTGTTCGTCGAGCGGAGGTAATGGAAGAGGAATTGCTTTTAATTCTTTTACCCCTTTGAGATTGGGAATAGCAGAACCTGTAGAATTTACAAAAAGCAACTTTTGAAAAAAAGGGGAGTGGCTAATTGTGTGGGCTAAGGAAGTCCATCACATGAGCTGGATAGTTTGGAAAACGTTGTTGATAAAGTTGCCTGCCATTGAAACAATAAACAAAAAGGCGCAGAGCACACTCAAGCGCATACGGGCAACGAGAAAAGCAACGCGATCTACGAGCGAGGCGAGCCAGATAATGACGGAGTTCAGCATTATCTCCTTCGACTGAATACGTGTCAGCCTTGCCCTCTGAAACTTCGTACCTGCCAAGGTGATACCAGAGCCACTGATAAGCATCAAACCCGTCACTGTAATACCACTTTGCCTTTGGTGCTTCATCAATCATTTGCTGAATGGCTGTCTGAGTGCGTGTCCATACCACTGCCCAGCCCAAAATGCAACGAGTTTTACGGTCTACGACAGTCAAAATGTAGATTCTGTTTTTTTATCACCGATAAAAGTGAAGATTTCATCCATTTCCGCCTCCTTGACTTCCTCTGGCATCGGCGCATTTGGCAAGGCTTCTGCCACATCGGTAACCCACAGAGCAACTGTGCGAGGCGCGATTTTCAGATGACGTGCAATCCGTCGCAAATTCCCTCCGTCCACATACATCTCCGCCGCCTTTTTGCGCAGGCGTTCTGAGTAGCCTTGTTGTTTAGGCTCGGGAGTGTATTTGCGATTGCAGTGCATACAACGGTACCTTTGTGAGCCTGCTTTTGTTTTACCCGCTTTATTTTGACGGGTGGTTGATTGGCAATGTGGACATCGTTTCATTTCTCTATTTTAGCCCATTCTTTTAGCCACTCCCCAAGATCAGGCGTCCACTTGCGAACGACGCGTTGGGCAAGTACATCCCAGGATGGAATCCGCAGGATGGGTTTCCAGAAGTCAAGTTCGGCGGTCCGCGCGGGGGCAAATCCGTTCTATTCCGCCTGGAATTGATGGACCACCGGCCTGTGTTGATGCTGGTGGAAGGCGAATGGGATGCGATGCTGGTATGGGAGCACTGCGCTGATCTTTGTGATGTTGCCACACTCGGCGGAGCACAATCCAAATTCGACACGCTCGATCTGTCCCTGCTGACACGCTATTCCGTGATCCTAGTCGTCCATGACAACGATAAAGCGGGGGACAGAGGCAGGGAATATATCGCAAGCCTGCAAGCCAGGATCCCGCGCCTACGCACGATCCTGCCGCCTGCGCACGACCTGACGGATTTCTGGAAAGCCGGCGGTGACCTGCGGGAGTGGACCGCCAGGCATCTATCCGCAGCATTGGAAGACGCCCTGACAGGCACGAAGATTCCATCGCCACAAATGGAGCGCTACAAAAGAATCCTGGCTCTCGCCATGGAAGAACCTCATAACAAATAAATAGGAGCTGGCATGCCCGCAAAATCATCACACTTCAACAGTTTTGGTCAAATTCTCTGGAACCGTTGGGATCTCACCAGGGAGCTGCGCACGATCGCGACCTACAACATTTATTACGGCACGTATGTCACGTCGCCCGCTACATTAAGACTGGCCAGGGATGCCCTCAGGTTTGCCCGAAAGCACAATATTGAGATCCAACCCTGGGGAAAATCTAATCTGGCATTGAACGACCCGCAAAGCCTGATGGAGTATCACAATGCCCGCATGTTCGAATTGAGCCGTGCTGAGAACACCAAACTGATTTTGACAAGGCCGCTCAAGGAGGAGATGTCACAGTTTGTCATGACGGGCATCCAATATGCCCTGCTTTCCCAAAGGTGTATCATCGCCGACCCTTCGCCGCAAGACCGCATGGAGATTGCCCTTGGCGCCATCCATCAGAGGGAATGTTATCCCTGTCTGATCGTTTGCGGCAAAGATGAGAGGAAGCATTGGCATGAAAGGATTCAAGCACTGCTTCCCGAAGACATTCAAGTACTGGACGTTTGTGATGCGCAATCCGCCCTGCCTGAAAAAGCCATCCTTTTTGCAGAACATTCCATTTTGGAAAGGCAGTTTCGCTGGCCGACTCTACCTCGAAGGAAGGATAAAGCAGGAACGTCGCTCATCGTCGATCAAGCGCATTTATTCAAAAACCCCGAGGCACGGCGCACTCAAAACCTGCTCTCGATCAGAAAAGGCGTATCCTATCGGCTCCTGCTGACCGATTACCCCGTGGATCTTTCTTACCAGGACTTGCGCATCCTATTGAGAATTCTGGACCGGGAGGGTGAATTTGAGGATCTATATGACTCATTGAGAACGGCAAGCCGTGATCCCCTGATAAATGCATCCAGGAATCATGATCGGCATGGTCATCAAACCGTACTGAGACAGTTACATTTCAAACTTCGCGCCGGCTGCATGATTCGCCGCGCCGACGATCGCGAGCTGGGGGTCCAGGAACGAGTCATGCCTATCGGTTTGACAAATGGCTTCCCAGTTGGATTCGATCCAGAGGAAATCAAACACCCATTGCATGTGATCGGCGTAAAGAAGATTGAGGGTGCGATCGCGTGGCTGCGTTTGTTCCTGAAGGGTTGCAGGGGAAAAACGCTTATTTTTGCGCATCACAACGATGTTGTTGAAAGGGTGGCGGAAGCGCTGGAGATCCCAGCTTATTATGGTAAGACAACGAGTGAAAAGGAACGGAGCAGGATCATTCAGGATTTTCGGCATGGCAACAGGTTAAAGGCGCTCATGGTTGCCAACGACATGGAACTCGAATGGGATCTTCCGGATGTATCTCACGTTGTGTTTGTCGAAATGCCAAGGTCTCTCAGCAAGTACGAGAACGTATTGAACCGCGTTACTGGCGATGAAAGTGGCAAGTCAGTTTCAGTATATTTTCTGGTTTCGGAGAATCTGCTTGACAAACGCGCACAGTACCGTCTTCAATTTCGCGAAGCAGAGTACGATATCATCATGGATGGAGGTATATCCAGATGAACAAACTCACCCGTGCTCAATGGGAAGAACTGGACGATCAACTGAACCGCATGCCGGCAGAGTCAGACCCTGAGGGCGTGCCAGGAGAGCACTTGATGTTGATCGCTTTGCTCAATCGGTTTGGTTTTAATCGGATGTCCAAGGCGGAACAGGATACACCGCACCTGACGGCAGGTCTGCTGGGTGAAGGCTAGGAGGATCATCCGTAATTCATATGGAACGGAGCGTGTCTGCAGACACGCTCCGTTCCATATGTAAAATCCTCGCCATAGCCCTCTTTCGGAACCAAAATAAAACGCTTTTCGTCGCGGGTGAGTCGGTAGAGACGGGCATAGTAGGCAACCAATTCGGCGCGAAGGCGAGTGTGGTTGCATTTCCTCGGGTTCTTCAAATGGTATAATCATTTCACCCATAGAAGGAAGGTCAAAATGACCACATTGGATTTCAAATTATCGTTGCCTGACCAATTGCGTAAAGAGGCGGAGGCGGCTGGATTATTAAGTTCAAAGGCAATCGAGCGTCTCCTGCGGGAGGAGATCCGCCGCCGCCGTGTGGATAATTTCTTTGCCGCGGCTGACCGTCTCGCCGAGTTGGATTTACCCATCCTGTCCGATGAAGAAATCACCCAGGAAATCCGTCGCGCGCGCGGATCAACCGCCGCATGAGAATTGTCCTTGACACAAACACAGTGATTTCTGGTTTGTTTTGGAGAGGCGCGCCTCGTCAAGTTCTTGACTTGGCGCGTTCTGGTACTTTTACGCTTTTTACAAGTCCTGAC
>DATIUT010000005.1:0-4751 GCA_035466615.1 Anaerolineales bacterium
AGTCGCTTTGATGGGTTTTGTATTGGTGTCTTTACACTATGCGCAGGCACTTGACAAAGAGTTAATGAACAGCCCCCGCACCAGCGATTTCTCACTGAAAGCCACCCCGGGGAAATTGAAAATCATTCGCACGATGAACGAATATATTGATCAGACGAACTGGATCGTGACCGATATGCCGATGTATGCTTTTCGCGTTCATCGGCCGGTACCTCCCAATCTGGCAACTTTCTCACAAAAACGGTTGGTCACTGGCAGTCTTACGGGTGAAGACGTTCTCTCGGCAATGCGCAAATACCGTCCGGAACAGGTTCTCATGGCGCGTTTTCAAATCCCCGTTCTCGAAGAATATCTACAGGAAAATTACACTCTTATATTATCCGAGGAATTTTTTCGTTTATTTATCCGCAACGATTTGCAGCCGTATACTGATTAAATCAATCTATCCAACCATATCTGATGGGTTGTGTTTCCAATAGCCAGGCCTTTTCCACCACACCATTTTGCATTTTATCTTATGGAGATACAGGATGAAACAAGTATTGCAAAAACTGTTCAAAAATGAGGCTTTCTTTTCCATCCTGCTGATTTTTCTCACGACGGTGATCACGCACGGAATTCGCATTCCTCAACTTGGATATTATCATGATGACTGGTATTTACTGTGGTCCGGTCAGGCGCGGGGAGCGGCAAGCATCATCCCGTTGTTCAGCACAGACCGGCCGTTCATGGGGGTAGTCTACTCCTACGTGTATCGTCTATTGGGCGACTCGATCCTCAACTGGCATTTGTACGCCCTGCTCTGGCGTTTTATCGGCGCACTGGCGTTCTTTTGGATGCTCCGCCTGGTATGGCCCCAACAAAAGTACATTACCACCCTGATGACCGTGCTTTTTATCGTTTACCCCGGGTTCCTTTCACAACCGAATGCGAACACAAAACAAAACCACCTCTACGGGTTTGGGACGGCGCTCCTCTCGATTGCTCTAATGCTTCAGGCGATGAAAACGAACATCCGTGCATGGAAGATGTCATTCAGCGTCCTGTCGGTCATTCTGGCTGTGAACTATTTGTTCATCTACGAATATATGGTCGGCTTCGAAGGAATGCGCCTGCTCCTGCTGGGATACATCCTGTTTCAGGATGGGTTTAAAACATTCCGCTCTTTATCAAGGGAGATGCTCAAGAAGTTTTGGCCTTATCTGGTTGCCATTGCTGGATTCCTGTACTGGCGGTTATTTATATTCGAAGGGAGCAGGAATGCAACCGATGCGTCCAGATTGGTTGGGGACTACATCAACAACCTGCGTTACATGTCCATCCGATTAATCCTGGAAACGGCAACTGATTTCCTGGACACGACGATCTTTGCATGGTTCGTTAAACCCTACCAATTACTTTCCACCACCCGCTACTCAAATCTGGGAAGCGCCATTCTCATTGCCGCTGTTGTAATTGCACTGGTTATGCTTTACATGTTTCTGTTCAAAAGATGGTGGGGGGTGGAATATGACGAAGCGGAGTCGCCACGGCTGATGAAAGAGTTCATCTGGATCGGAGCCTTCACAACCTTATGTGCGGTTTTCCCGGTCATTCTATCAGGCAGGCAGGTGGAACTGGGCGATGCCTATAAAAGTTATGGTCTCCATCCAATTGGCGGAGTGGTCCTGTTCATTGCCGGCGTCATTCTGATGTTCCAGGCAAAATTCCGAAGGTTGATCCTGCTTGGCTTGATCAGCATATCGGTTTCGACGCAGATCCTGAACGCGGATTATTGGATACAGTTCTGGGACTACCAAAGGGAAACATGGTGGCAACTCACATGGCGCGCACCCGATATCAAGGATGGCGCCCTGGTTGTGGCGTACCTTCCTGAAGGGTACCGTCTGCAACAGGATTACGAAATTTGGGGACCGGTAAACCTGATTTACAATCCCGAACCCGCCGAAACGCCCGCCATCATGGCAGAGGTCCTTACATCCGACACGGCTTTCAACATCCTGAAAAAAGATGTCGTTGATAACCGCGTGCGCGACATCAAGATGCACAGGGAATTTGGCAACCTGCTATTGATCAGTTTCCCATCGGCATCGTCATGCATCCATGTGATTGATGGGTCAATGCCCGTTTATTCAGAAAGCGACCCATTATTGGTCCAACAAGTGGGAGAATATTCCCGCATTGACCAGATCATCCCATCGGGGACATCCCCCATCCCGCCGTTTGCGATATTCGGATCAGAGCCAGAACACGGCTGGTGTTACTACTACCAAAAAGCTTCTTTAGCCCGTCAAGCTGGTGACTGGAAGGAAATTGGCAGGCTCTACGACAAGGTAAATTCGCTGGGTCTTGAAGCGGACGATGTCTCTGAGGTGATCCCCTTTTTTGAAGGGCTCGTCAACCTGGGAAGGTATGACGATGCAAAAACCCTCTACTACGACAAGATCAGAGGACATACGAAAATGCGTTTCCCCTTGTGCACGTTCTTAAGCAATGACCCGGGCTATCCGCCGGAATTCGGTTACAACTACGAAAAGGTCTACGAACTTCTTTGCAACTTATGAATAAAAAGAGAACACAAGAAGCCGCTCACCCAAAATCGTTCGTTTGAATCGGGCGACCTTTTTCCTGGGATTCATACGCCGCCAACGCGAGACGCAATGCCATGATGCCATCTTCGAGACTACAAACCGGATCAGACTTACCCCGGGCTGTTTCGATGAAATGACGCGTTTGTGCCACGAAGAGTTGGTTCCGCTCGAAGTCTTCAGGGGGAGAAAATGTTTCGATAACGGGAGCAGGCGGATTGTCCGAATAAGAGGCGAAGGGAGCGGGGAATTTGTAGTGATGCAGGATCCCGTCTGCGTTGTCCCAGCGAAGCGTACCTTGAGTCCCAACAATTTCCAAGGTGTGACGCGGGGGTCGCTGGACATAGTTGAGATGAACACCGCCAATGGCTCCGTTCGAGAATTTGAGCCCGATCTCGGCAACATCCTCCACATCCAATTCAAGCGGTGAGATGTGACCGTTGAACGACCAGAGCGAGTCGACTTCGCCGATGAGATAGCGCAAATAATCGAGCGGATGCGTGAGCGTGCGAATGACACCGCCGCCCAGATCAGCGCGCGCCGCGTAACTCTGGCGATACTCCTCCCATGGATGCCACTGCGGAAGATACTCGCCCCAATGCGCATGGACAGTTAACACTTTGCCAATTGCATTTGATTGAATGAGTTCACGCGCCTTGTTGAGGGTAGGGTGATATCTGAATTGAAACCCGACAAGAATTCTGCTTCCACTTTTCTGCACGGCTTGTTGTAATGTGTCGAGGCGGTCAAGCGAATCAGAGACAGGCTTTTCGAGCAAAATGGCGCATCCCGCCTCCGCGGCAGGTACGGCAACATCGAGATGCAACGCCGTAGGGTTCGCGACAATGACCGCATCCGGCTTGTGCTTTTTGAGCGCTTCATGAATATCGGACTCAACGGGATAACCTGCAAGTTCATCGTCGGGCAACGTTGCTTTGCGCGTGCGAAGCAGGATGATGTCCTTTTCGCCCAGCGCGATCAGGTTGCGGAAGTGACGACGACCGATGGAACCAAGACCTGCAATCAGAAATTTCATTCCAATTCCTTGTGATACGTAATTTGTTGGTTGATCAGTTTAAAACCGATGTCCCGGTATATTTCAAGTGTGCTTTCTTCATCACCCCAATATTCAAGAGTGATGGGATGCGTGCCTTGTCCCTGCAACCAGTGCATAACAGCCAAGGTCAGGAATCGCTGATATCCTCTGTGACAGTACTCTCGAATCAAACCAGGGGCATCCAAAAGATCCGAAACGCCGCGCCCATCCGTTTTACCCTGTGACTTCCCTGCACAGATTCCGATCAGGAGTCCACTATCATTGAAAAGTAGATGGACGCCTTCATCGCCATAGTAATCCATATATCGTTCTGCACTGGTGACATTCTGATGATGTCCCACCATATCCTTGTAGCATTGATTGAGCGCCTGAACGACAGCCTGCGGATCCCCCAGTTCAGGATAGCGACGCAAAGAATAACCGGCAGGGATTTCAACTTGAGGAAGATTATCCACCGATATCACCATCATTCCGGAAGTGCCGGCCACTTCAAATTCATTCTGTTTTAGAAAGATATTGGAAGCTATGTTGTGTCCATTTGCATAAACGATGAGCGCTTTGGATTTCGCCTCACGGGCACGAGAGTATACGAGTTCCAGCAATTTGCTTCCCAGTCCCTTTCTTCGCTGGGAGGGATGCACTACAACATATATGGAGGCAATGTTGTCAGATTTCGGCAGAATTTGTCCATAACCAACAAATTTACCCTTCGACTCTGCAACCCACACGTTTTGATCTGGATCGAAGTTGGGCCATTTTGTCATGGAACTTAGAAACTCTTCTGATGTATCCTCTCCATCCTGATCAATGGACTCAATCTCTGTCAGCATGGACGAGAGTGCTGACAGATCCAAGCGTGGGTCGTAATGACGGGTCGAAAAATCATTCATCGGTTACCAGCTCAAATCCTTCTCATACCCCCACTTGACCAGCATCGCACCCGCAACTTCCTTGAAAATGGATTTGTCGCGTGCAGTGAATAATCTCTGCCAGTTACCAGCCTGTCCCTTTGGGAGGAAGGACGCGATCCCCTCGTTGCGCTGTGCCTGCCATTCCTCATCAGGGTTGGACGACATTTCGGCTTTGATCGCCTTCTCGAGCGTTTT
>DATIUT010000006.1:0-3174 GCA_035466615.1 Anaerolineales bacterium
CGACCAGTGAGAATTGGACAGCACATTGGAGGTGGGAATCAAGAGCGGCGGAAAATTCTCTCTGCCGCCTACGTGCCGCCTACGCTCATTTTCTAAACTTATACCCGTATATTTGATATAGGCCGCGCCGGGCAAATTCTTGTGCAACTATGAAGTCCAAAAGAATCATTTGAACGACAATTTTTAAAAACGCAAACAAAAGCGAACTTAACGTACTAACTCTTCCTTATTATCTGCGACTCTCCTGGTCACTTGTTTAGGTAACTTTCCGACTCCAGGAGCTTAATCATCATCACTGGGATGAACCAAAATCGATTACCTCTTTTTCGGGCGTCTTTTTAGCACATAATCCAGAATGACGGCAATAATGAATACCAATCCCTTAATTACTTGCTGATTATAGGATGGGATTTCCAACAGGTTTAATCCATTTGCCAGAATGCCAATGATAAAGGTACCGATGATGGCACCTGTCACTGACCCTGCACCACCCAGTAAGCTTGCGCCTCCCAGAACGCTGGAGGCGATTGCGTCCAACTCGAGTCCTGTGCCGCTGTTTGGCTGAGCGGACCATAGACGGGCGGTAAGCAATAGCCCGGTCAAACCGGCGCATAACGCGCTGATGATATAAACGCCAAATTTTATTTTTGCAGGTGAAATTCCCGCTAAGCGCGCTGTCTCTTCGCCTCCGCCTATTGCAAAAATATAATTTCCAAATACTGAACGATGTAAAATAATGTTAGTGATAATGGCGACAAACAATAAAACAAACAGTGGAATGGGAATGCCGTATACATTCGTTGCCCAAAATGTAAATTGCGCATCCAACCCAGAGATGGGTCTTCCCTGTGTGTATACCAGCGTCAAACCACGCACAGCCGCCATACTTGCCAAAGTGGCGACAAACGGCGGAATACGTCCCCAGGCAATCATTGCACCATTTAATGTCCCGATCAATGCGGCGGCAAACAGCGCAATCAGAATGGCTGGATATGTACCCAATCCGTTGTGTGTGAATAATCCTGCAGCGAGCGCACCGGTCAAAGCGGCAACCGATCCAACGGAAAGGTCCACACCGCCGGTTATCAGGGTAAAAGTCATTCCGATTGCCGCAATCGCGATCATGGATGTTTGAAGCGCAACTGTGAGCAGGTTATTTCCAGTCAAAAAATCAACTGAAAGAATTGAAAGGGGCAATGCCACCAGCAGCAGGATGATCAAGCCGCTGTTTGTTCGCACCAGGCTGAGAAAGCGTTGCAAGAGATCTTTATTCATGGGCATTTAATCCAGCGTTTTGAAGTTGTCCTGTGGCAGCCTGCATAATGCGGTCTTGCGTTGCCTCGGCGCGGCTAAATTCAGCAGTGAGCAGCCCTTCGCGCATCACCAGGATACGATCACTAATTCCGAGAATTTCGGACAGTTCCGAAGAAATCATCAGGATTGCCATGCCCTTCGCCGCCAGTTCACCCATCAGGTTATGGATTTCGGCTTTGGATGAAACATCAATTCCACGCGTTGGCTCATCCAGAATCAAAATCTGGGGATTGACAGCCAACCAGCGGGCAATCACCACCTTTTGCTGATTCCCACCAGACAAATTCTCCACATGCTGCTCAAGGTTCGACGCGCGGATATTCAGTTGTTTAATCGCGTCACGCACCCATTGATCGATCTGCCCATACAGCAGAAATCCAAAACGTGAAAGACGCTCAAACAATGAAACCGAAGTGTTTGAGCGAACGCTCTGCCCAAGAAAAAGCCCCTGCGCTTTGCGGTCTTCTGTGACCAAGCCAATGCCGAGGCGAATCGCCTCTTGTGGTGAATGGATTTGTACCAACTTCCCCATCACGCAAATTTCGCCGCCTTCGTTTTTATCTGCGCCGAAAAGGACTCGGGCAATTTCTGTCCGCCCAGAGCCCACCAACCCAGCCAGCCCGACAATTTCTCCTTTATAAAGAGTGAAAGACACATTCTTAAGCCCCGTGCCGCTGCGCAGATTGCGAACTTCGAGCGCGACATCTCCGCGTTGGGTTTCAGCCTTCGGAAAAAATTCTTTCAACTCGCGCCCCACCATCATCTGCACAACGGAGTTTACATTCAGTTCTTTTGTCGGGGCGATCCCCACCAGTTGGCCATCGCGCATCACAGCCACGCGGTCAGACAGGGTAAAAATTTCTTCCATGCGATGGGAAATATAAATTAAGGTCACACCCTGTTCACGCAAAGAGCGCATCAGGCTGAACAATTTTACCGCTTCGCGTTCACTTAATGCGCTGGTTGGTTCATCCAAAATAATAATGCGGGATTTGATCGAAATCGCCTTGGCAATCTCAACCATCTGGCGCTGGGCAATGGAAAGATCTGAAATAAGCGCATTGACAGCGAAATCCAGTCCCAATTGGTTAAGAATCCCCTGCGCTTCAGTCTGCATCTGTTTGACGTTGACAAGCGTTTTCATCGCAAAAAACGGTTCGCGTCCCAAAAAGATATTCTGTGCCACGGTCATTTGAGGGATGAGCGCCAATTCCTGATGGATCATGGCAATGCCAAGTTCCTGCGCGCGGCGCGGCGAGGGGATTTTGACTTCCTGCCCATCCAGCAAGATCATTCCAGAATCAGCCGTAAAAGCGCCACTCAAAATATTCATCAGTGTGCTTTTTCCCGCGCCATTTTCTCCAACCAATGCCAAAATCTCGCCTGGTAAAGCTGCCAACGTCACATCTTGCACGGCTAAAACACCCGGAAAAGACTTGGTGATATTTTTTAGTTCAAGGCGGTATGTTTGATCTGTCATGATAATTTTGATGGGGGAAAGCGTCCTCGATGGAAAACCATCGAGGACGCTCCGGTTGAAAAATAGATTTACTTGGTTACCAGTGAAAGCGGAACGGGAATGGAGGCGGGGACGGTTTCGCCATTCAGATATTTAATGGCGGTTTCCACGCCTAGGCGACCAATTTCGGCGGGTTGCTGGGCAACCGTGGCGGCCAGTTTGCCGTCATTGACGGCTTTGACGGCATCGTCAACAGCGTCAAAGCCAACGAAGACGATACCGGTGCGACCAGCTGCTTCTGCAGCCTGAATGGCGCCCAAAATCATCTCGTCATTGTGAGCGAACACTGCCGCGATTTCGGGCTGGGCTTGCAGAATGTTCTCGAAGACACTCAAGCCTTC
>DATIUT010000007.1:0-5304 GCA_035466615.1 Anaerolineales bacterium
CCGAAGAGGCTGGGGCAGACATCATCGTCCTGGCATTGACCGTTGAAGATGGTCCGGAAGATGCAGTAAAGATTGTCAAATCCGTATTAGGCGCGACAGGCTTGCCTCTCATCGTCTGGGGGCCGGGGCAGGCGGAAAAAGATAATGAACTGCTTGTGCCAGTCTCTGAAGCGACGAAGGGCGAGAAACTTGTGCTCGGCATCTGCGAGGACAAGAACTATCGCACCATTGTTGCGACCGCCATGGCGAACGGGCATCTTGTGCAGTCACGTGCGCCGATGGATGTGAACCTGTCGAAGCAGTTGAATATTCTCATCAGCGACATGGGCATGCCCAAAGACCGCATCCTGATGGACCCGACTACTGGCGCGCTTGGTTATGGAATTGAATACGGTTACTCCGTGATGGAACGCCTGCGACTTGCCGCGTTGCAAGGCGATGCGATGACCCAGTTCCCGATGATTGTCACGCCCGGCTTTGAGGCCTGGAAGACCAAGGAATCGAAAGTTGGTGAAGGCGTGCCCGAAGCGTGGGGCGACTGGAGGAACCGCGCCGTCAACTGGGAGATCATTACTGCAACGGCATTGGTCGAATCGGGCGCGGATATTGTTGTGCTTCGCCACCCTGAATCGGTGAAGCGCGTCAAAGAAGCCATCGAAGAATTAATGGTCGCGGCATAAGGAGATCAACATGGCACTTTCAGGAATCCAAATTTACAAAATGCTCCCGCAGACCAATTGCAAGGAATGCGGTTTCCCAACCTGTCTTGCGTTCGCGATGAAACTCGCCGCCAAACAGGTCGAACTCGGATCGTGCCCGTATGTCAGCGAAGAATCGAAGAAGCAACTCGCTGAATCTTCCGCGCCGCCCATCCGCCTCATCACCCTCAAAGCGGATGGCACTGAAGTCAAGGTCGGCAACGAAGTTGTGATGTTCCGTCACGAGAAAACTTTCTACAACAAGCCCGGACTTTTCCTGCGCGTCAAAGCCAGCGACCCCGACATCGCAAAGAAGGTCGCGACCGCCGACGCCTACAAGGTCAACTACGTGGGCATGGATTTCTCCCTCAATGGTTACGCCATCGAAGCAGATGGGGACTTGCCTGCCGCTGTCAAGGCGGTTCGTGGTGTGACGAAGCGCCCGCTCATTTTGATCGGAAACGACGCGGCGGCTCTTGACTCAAGCCTGAGCTTGCTTACCGGCGAGACGACCTTGATCTACTCTGCTGATTCATCCAACTACGAAGCTCTGGCGGATGTCGCCAAGAAACATAAGGCTGCACTGGTTGTCAAAGGCGACGCGCTCGATGCCCTCGCAGACCTGACTCAAAAAGTCCAGGCAAAAGGTGTGGAAGATATGGTGCTTGACCTCGGCGGAAAGAATCTCGGCGAATGGTTGACACGCTCCACACAAGTCCGACGACTTGCATTGAAATCCAGTTTCAAGCCGTTGGGATATCCCACCATCTTCTTTGCCGCGCAAAATGGCACAGATAAGGAAGCTGTCTACGCCGCGCAGGCGATTGCCAAATATGCGGGTTTTGTGGTGCTTGATACGTTCGCGCCCGAGATGATCTATCCCCTGCTTGTCCTGCGCGAGAACATCTACACCGATCCGCAGAAACCGATCCAGGTCCAGCCTGGCATTTACGAGATCAACTCACCGAAACCCGAAAGCCCGGTTCTCGTCACCACCAACTTCAGCATTACATACTTTGCCGTTGCCAACGAAGTGGAAGGTTCGGGCTTGCCCGCCTGGCTGGTCGTCACCGACGCAGAAGGCATGTCCGTGTTGACCGCGTGGGCGGCAGGCAAATTCGATGCTGAACGCATTGCCAAAGCCATCAAAGGCTTTGACGTGGCAAGCAAGGTCAGCAGAAAACGCGTCGTCCTGCCCGGTCATGTTGCGGTGCTTTCCGGTGAACTCGAGGAGGAACTTTCGGACTGGGAGATCCGCGTGGGCCCGCGCGAAGCGGTGGACCTGCCCGCGTTTATGAAACAGGTTTTGAATTAATCGTCATTGCGAGCGAAGCAGTCTCCCACCTGATAATGGGGATTGCTTCGGGCAAAAAACGCCCTCGCGATGACGGGTGAAAATAATGGAACACTCTGTCACCTTCACCCTCGACGATAAACCAGTAACGGTTTCCGTCCCCACCAATACCCTGTTGGCAGATGCCGCGCACCTTGCGGGCATTGACATCGGTCAGCCGTGTGGTGGGCAGGGACGTTGCGGTCGTTGCGCGGTGCAGGTGACTGGCGGGACAGTCAGGCGCAGAAGCACCTTGCGCCTCTCCTCTGCTGATGTCGAACAGGGATATGCGCTCGCCTGCCAGACTGTTGTTGAAGGCGATGTCGCGATTTATGTTCCACCGCAGGAGAAGATCGAACGACGGTTGACCACCGACCGCGTTGTCGCTGAAGTTACCGTTCCTGATGGATACGATTATCTGCAAGTTCAAACCGTTCGTCGCATCCATTTGGAACTCACTCCACCCAGCATGGACGATCAAACCGACGACTGGTCACGTTTGCAGACCGCATTCCGCTTACAACACCGTTTCGAGAACGTGACCTGTTCCTTAAGCCTGCTCCAGAAAATCGGCGATGTACTCCGAGATGGTGAATGGAATGTTACGGCAGTGGTGGATCTTGCGAGTGTTATTCAAAGCGGCGAATCCAATCATTCGATCCGGTTGATTGACCTGCAACCCAGACATATTGATGAATACTCGCCTCTTTGGAGCGCGGCGATTGATATTGGCACAACAACCGTGTCTCTATGGCTCGTTGATTTGGTCAGTGGGCAGGTGCGAGCGCAAGTCGCAGAATACAATGGACAGATCGCGCGCGGCGAAGATGTGATCTCGCGCATCATCTTTGCCAGCAAGGACGGCGGCTCACAAGACCTTCGCCAGCGCGTGCTGGACACGATGAACAGCCTGCTCGAAACCGCATGCAAGCGGGTAAAGTCAAAGCCTGAGGATGTGGTCAAATTGATGATCGCAGGCAATAGTACGATGATTCATCTGTTGCTTGGCATTCCTGCGGGAAGCATTCGCCTGTCGCCGTTTATCACCGCGGTGAACCATCCGCCTGTCATGACGGCGCGCGAGGTTGGCTTGAAAGCAAATCCCGAAGCCAGTGTGGATTGCCTGCCCGGCGTCGCGAGTTATGTGGGCGCAGACATCACCGCAGGTGTGCTATCGGCCGGTGTGGATGTTGCGGAAGATGTAACACTCTTTCTCGATGTTGGCACGAACGGTGAGACCGTTTTGGGCAACCGCGATTGGCTGGTCACTTGCGCATGTTCGGCGGGTCCCGCGTTTGAAGGCGCGGGTGTGGTGAACGGCATGAGGGCAACAACCGGCGCGATCGAGGAAGTCTGGATCAACAGCGATACACTGGAGCCAACGTATCGCGTCATTGGCGGAGGCAAGCCGAAAGGCATCTGCGGAAGCGGATTAATATCCCTGCTTTCGGAGGCATTCCTGACCGGGATTCTGGATAAGGGTGGAAACGTTAATTTGATGGCGCGCAGTTCGAGGGTCCGCGAAGGAGCGCATGGCGGGGAGTATGTGGTGGCTTGGGGCGCAGAGTCCGAATCGGGCGAGGACATTGTCATATCCCGAGTGGATGTCGATAATTTATTGCGCGCCAAAGCCGCCATCTATGCAGGTTTTACAGTATTGGCTGATACGGTCGGCATCCCGTTGGAAAGCGTTTCGAAGGTATTGGTGGGCGGGTCGTTCGGGAAATACATCAATGTGGAAAAGGCCGTGCAAATTGGACTGTTGCCCGACATGCCTTGGGAGCAATTCGATTTTCTCGGCAACACGTCGGTGAAGGGCGCGTATTACGCACTGCTCGACTGGCGCAAACGCGAACAAATCGCCGGGATCGCAAAACGCATGACGTATATAGAACTATCAGCGGACAATTCATTTTATGACGCGTTCACGTCCGCATTATTTTTACCGCACACGGACTTGCACAAGTTCCCCAGTGTGGTTGAGGCATTATCGTCAAAAGTCGAAGGTCGAACGTCTGGTGACCAATGAGGCTTTTGACCTTCGATATTCGACACTAAGGAGGCACCATGTACATCATTGGAGAGAACATTCATATCATCTCTGAGAAAGTGAAAGAGGCGCTGAAGAACAGGGACCGCGAATTCTTCATGGAATTGGCGGTCAAGCAGGTGGAGGCGGGGGCAAAAGCCATCGACATCAACCTGGGTCCGCGCAAGAAGGATTGGGCTGAGATCTTCCCGTGGATGGTGGAAACGGTCGAGTCGGTCGTCGATGTCCCGCTTTCAATTGACACAACGAACGTCGATGGAATGGAAGCGGCATTGCAGAAGATTACGAAGGCGCAGCCAATCCTCAACTCCACATCCGCCGAGCCTGAGCGGCTGGAGAAAGTGCCGCTGTTGGCGAAGAAATACAACGCAAAGGTCATCGCGCTGACCATGAGAACCGAGGGCATTCCTGTGGAAGCGGATGCGCGTGTCAACATTGCAATCGAGACCTTGATCCCGCGCATGATGGAGATCGACTACCCGATGGAGAATCTCATCATTGACCCGCTCGTGCTGACCGTGAGCGGATGCCAGCAATATTGCCCGCATCTCATTGAAACTGTACGTACATTGCAATATGCATGGGACCCGACACCCAATATCTCGGTCGGGCTTTCGAACGTCTCGAACGCGGTGCCGAACGAAAACCGCCCGTTGATCAACCGCGTCTATCTTGCCATGCTGATGGGAGTTGGTTTGCAGATGATGATTGCCAACCCGTTCGATCAGGAGCAGAACGATGTCATCCGTTGGATAGAGACAAAAGACACTAGCAATCCGCTTGCGAAGGTCTACAATAAGATTGCAGAACGCACCGCCAACAGTGAAGAACCACAGATGGAAGACTTCAACGTGTCCGACCCGGAACAAGCCGCCATCTGGAAGACAACGCAGATACTGTTGAACAAGGTCATCTACGCAGATTCGTATTTGATGAATTAAAGTGTCAGATTCCAGGTGTCTAGTATCAGGTAAAACATCCTGGCACTCGACACCTGACACATGACACCTCTTTGGAGGAACCATGCCGATATTTACCCCCGGTCGACGCTGGCAACCAGCCTATTCTCCGTTTAAGGAGGAACCTCTCAGCCACAAACTGATGGAGGATTTCGAATATATGATCAAGGGGCCGCTCTTTGGTTGTCGTATGTGCGGCAATTGTCTCTTGCAGGAAACGGCATTCATCTGCCCGATGGAATGCCCCAAGGGATTGCGCAATGG
>DATIUT010000008.1:0-20348 GCA_035466615.1 Anaerolineales bacterium
CGGGTCGAATATGCTCGATTGTCATCCCGAACCTGCGCGTACAAAGACCGAACGCCTGCTCGCCGCGCGCGAGAAAAACGTATACACCATCGAAAAGAACGGTGTAAAGAAAATGATCTTCCAATCGCCATGGTATGTGGATGGCAAATACGCCGGATTTGTGGAATTCTCGCTGGAGATTCCGTTTGAAATGCCACACTTCATCCGAGGATGATCAATGAACTTGCTCGCGTATTTTTTTCTCGTCCTCATTCTATACTTTGCCGCCGTGTTTGCTTTTGCTTTTTCACGTTTGTATTCAGCGCATATCAACCCGGCTTTCAAAACGCCGCAGAATAAATTTACAGGCAATGGCAGGACCTTTGAAGAGAGCCACGAAACAGAATCCCATACAGTTTTACACACTGTCGAGGATGGGATCGAACGCATCGTTTACACGCCCAAACAACGCAAATATGAAACACCCATCCTGATGGCGCACGGTATGTGGCATGGCGCGTGGTGCTGGGAAGCATGGCAAAAACTCTTTGCCGAATGGGGCTGGGAAAGCGTCGCCTATAGTTTGCCGGGACATGCTAGGTCGCCCTTGCAGCGCCCGGTTTGGTTATGCACACACGATTATTATCTTGCCTTCCTGTGTGATGAAGTTAACCGCCTGCCGCGCAAACCCATCCTGATGGGACATAGCATGGGAGGCGCACAACTGCAATGGTATCTGCGCCACATCGGCAACGATCTGCCCGCCGTTGTGCTTGTCGCGCCGTGGACATCGCATACAGCCGTCAAAGACAGCATGCCCATGTTCCTCAAAGTCGATCCACTGGGGTGTGTGCTCGTCGGCTTCACGCTTGATGCGCGTCCATATGTCCGTTCGCCGCAGGCTGCCGCACGCAAGTTGATCTCGGATGGCGCAATCTACTCGCCAGAAGAATTATTCGCTCGGCTCGACACCGAATCCCTGCTTGTCACGCTGCAGCATAATCCCCCGTTTTGGAAACCGGCTGAGAACGTCAAAGCACCTGTCCTCCTCCTAGCAGGTGAAAAAGACGCGGTTGTCGGGGTTGAACCGCTGCGCAGGTCCGCCGCACACTACAAGGCGGAATTTGTCCCCATCACCGAAGCTGGTCACAATCTGATGATGGAAAGATCCCATAAAGATACCGCACAAAAAATCAACAACTGGCTTATTCAACATAACGTCTCGTAGTATAAAGTCTGGAGATAACATGAAAATCTTCAATCGTCTTGCCGACCGTTTTTCAAAAGTCCAGCCACTGCCGGCCGGCACACATCATTTGCAGGCCACACAGGACGAAAGACCCTATCGCATCCACCTGCGGTTGCAAAACGACGGATCTGGCATTCTGATCCTGAACGCATCCACGATCCTGCAGCTGAATCCCACCGCCGCGGAATATGCATTCCATTTCATCAAGGGGACTGAACCTCACGAGGCAGCAAAACAGATCGCCGCTCGCTATCGCATCAGCAAAGCAATGGCGCTTGAAGACTTCAACGATTTCGTGGATCGGATCCAGACCTTGATCTCAACTCCAGACCTGGACCCCGTTTCTTTCCTGGACTTTGAATTGGTTCAACCCCATTCAGCCAACCTCACAGCCCCGCTCCGCCTCGATTGCGCGCTCACCTACCGCCTGCCCGCCAAAACCCGGGCTGAGTACGCACCAGTCAAACGCGTCGACCGAGAACTCACCACGGACGAATGGAAGGGCATTTTAGATAAAGCCTGGATGGCAGGCATCCCCCACGTCACATTCACAGGCGGTGAAGCCACATTGCGCGATGACCTGCCTGAATTGATCGCCCGCGCCGAACAGAACGGGCAGGTCTGCGGCCTTCTCACCGACGGTCTGAAACTCACCGATAAAAAATATTTTAAACTGTTGTTGCAAGCCGGGCTTGATCACATCCTCTTCATGCTCCAGCCCGGGAATAAAAACTCCTGGGAAGCATTGGAAATCATCATGCCGCAGGATATTTTCGTTACAGTGCACCTTGCATTGAACAAGGATAATATCAAGAAAGCCGAAAGCACCCTGGAGCGGCTCGCACAACTGGAAGTGCAAAATTTGTCGCTCACCATCTCAGACGATTCCCTGTACGAAACCTACGAGGCGCTCCGGAACAAGGCCGCGGAATTAGGCATCACGCTCCGATTTGATCTGCCTGTCCCCTACTCTACCCATAACCCCATCACACTCGAAACGCAGGAAGACGAAGTCCCTGATGGTGCAGGTAAAGCGTGGATGTATGTTGAGCCTGACGGCGATGTCCTCCCCGCGCAAGGCATGGCAGACACGGTGCTTGGCAATCTCCTTAAAAATGAGTGGAAAGAGATTGTCCGTTAGAAAACCACTTTTCCAATCACCAAAACAATCCCGAAGTGATGACATACTGAATGACACCCCTTCGGAGTTTATAAGAAATGAACTGGCACACACGCTACGCCCAGCAAGCCAAATGGACCCGTGACCTGCGAGGCTATATCTTCGACAAGATAAAATTATTGGAGGGCACATACCGCGTGCTCGAAGTGGGGTGCGGTACAGGTGCCATCCTGTCTGAATTGCGGTCCCCAATATTGCTTCACGGCCTGGATATCAACCCTGCCGCGCTCGTCCAATGCAGAGTCCACGCTCCAGCCGCCTCATTGATTCGCGGAAACGCATTACAACTCCCCTATTCCAACAATTCGTTCGATGTGGTGTATTGTCACTTCCTGTTGCTATGGGTAAATGATCCGCTACAGGCTTTGCGTGAGATGAAACGTGTAACAAAAACAGGCGGGTATATCATTGCATTCGCCGAACCAGATTACACGGAACGAGTTGACAGGCCCGACGAACTCATCCAATTGGGGAAATGGCAGACGGATTCTTTGAGAAAACAAGGCGCAGATCCAGGTTTCGGGGCGCGGCTGGCGGAGGCCTTTTTTCAGGCAGGGATTCAGATCGTCGAAACGGGGACAATTCAAAGCGTTGGAAATGAAGCGTCAGCTGAAGAGTGGCAGATCGAATGGGCTGTGATCGAATCCGATCTGGCAGGGTCAGTTCCAGGGGAAGGCATCCAGAAAATGAAACGATTGGATAAAGCCGCGCGGGAACGCGGCGAACGCGTTCTGCATGTGCCAACGTATTTTGCATGGGGTGTACATAAGGATTTTTGAGCAGTGATATACTGCATCCATGTCAGTCACAAAAAAAGCAGAAATTTGCTACTTACTCGCCTTTCCAGACCCTGCGAAAGAGTCAACTGAGCCGAAAGAACAGATCCGTGGGCTGAAGGACGCGCCCTACTTTCAACCTGTGAATATCGACGTCAGGACGTTGGGGCAGATGGAAGTCCAGGCGGGAGGCGTGCAGGTCTCGGTGTTGCGCCAGCGCTATGATGACCGCATCCAATTGGTGGATTGCCGCTTCCAAATGGAAGGCTTCCTGAGCATGGCCACCATTCAACAGCGGGAGGTCATCGAACGGAATTTACGCGAACGCTTCATCCCGGTCGAATATTTTACAAACGGCATGTATGAGGAATACGTCGTTCTCCTGCTCACAAAAACGCCCCCAACACCTGAAAAATATCTGGATAAGAACGCCGCGCAGATCGGGCGATTCATCCGCTCACAGCGTGAGGTGCTTGACCAGCCCGAACTCGAGCAGATATTGAGTTCGCGCATCCGCTACTCCACTCAGGATCTGACCCTTGTGGACTGGGAGGGCGCGCTCATCATCGCCGCGAACGGTGACTTTCAATCGGATATTGAACTTCTCAAGATCGGCAATTATCAATTACTGCGTTACCGTATGCTCGATCATCTGGTTGAAAACATGCTCGACAAGATCAATGAATCATTCTTCATCAACAAGCGAAGGCCGCGTCGCACGCGCGGCGCCATCCGTGACATCGTCCAACACAGGCTCGAGGTGATGCTCGATTTCGAGCGCACGGAACAGAACCTTCTGCTCATCGGTGACTGGTACACCGCCAAACTTTACACGGCGATCCGCGATGAGTTTTACCTGGAGGAATGGAAGAACGCCATCCGCGACAAACTCGACAATCTCGAAGGCATTGTTGAAACCATTCAGGAAAATTTTGCGCTGTCTTTCGAGACCCTGATGGACCGTTTGCAAATGGTCGGTTGGGTTCTCCTCTTGATCGGTTACCTTTATCTTTATGCTCTGGATGCAGGCTTGGTACAACTCGCCAAATAATGGCATATGACAAACCGCTATCATAAACTTATCCTTCTGACGCTTGCGCTTCTCTCCCCGACTTTAGCCTGCCGTGCCGCCACGAGGTTGGTCGCCCCCCATACGGCGATACCCGCTCCAACCGAGTTGATGGCTACCATTTCTCCCGTCCCTCCCTCAACGCCGATTCTCACGCGTACACCGAAGCCGACGCCCCAACCCATCACCTGCTCGGATGATTCCTGTCTCGATGCCTGTATAGCCAGAATTAATGAGGCATTGAAAACAGGTAATTTTGAATCGATTGGCGGTGATTATGCAGGGAAGGAAGCCAATCTAAATCTCGTTCTTTACGAGGTTGAAAACGGAAAGCTCGGTAATCCATCCATCTTATTCGTGCCAAAGGAGTTCGAACCATTTCAACAGGATCTGAATGCTCAACAGGTCGCATGGAATTACACATCCTCGCTCCTACCCCCCGATCAACTAAAATGGATCAGTGAATACTACATATTCACCGACGGACCCAATAACGCCCTTGCATGGGTAAATACCAGGAATATATTCGATCGAGCTCACTGGCAATTGGGTGTTGATATCGTGGATGCAGAAGATCCTGTTTACTTCACCTACACGCTGATTCATGAGGTCGGTCATTTAATCACACTCAACACCGACCAAATTCCATATAAAGATTCGTACTCTACCTGGTCACAGAATCCGGCGACTTGCTCGCAGTTTAGTCTCCCCGAGGGATGCACAAACCCGGATTCCTATTTGAATCTTTTCCACCAAAGATTTTGGACTGGCATTTTCGATGAATGGCTCGAAACAGTGGATCAGATACGCGTGGCTTCCGATGATGAGTATCGCACGCTGGTTGAAGGTTTTTATGACAAACATGAAGACCAATTCATCCGAGAATACGCCGCAACAAACATTCGCGAGGATGTAGCGGAATCCTTCATGTATTTTGTGATCGAGCCCCAACCCCGCGGCAACTCCGTTGTCGAACAAAAGATTCGTTTCTTTTATGATTTCCCCGAACTGGTCTCCCTGCGAAAGCAAATAATCCAAAATGTCTGTTCTTATACACAGCAATGAGAGAAGACACATCACGCCCCATCGCTGAATCCTACTGGGTGGAAGCGGGTCAACTGCTTGCAGGCGAATACCCGGGGCATTACACCATCGAGTCCACGCGCCAGCGAATCGACTCACTTCTGGAGGCAGGCTTCGACACATTCATAGACCTGACCAAATCCAACGAAACCGTCCCGTACTTCAGAATCCTTTTGGAAGAGTCAAAGGTCCATGACGTCAAGGTGGAGCATCACAACTTCCCCATCGGCGACTTCGGGTTACCAACGCCCGAAACCATGGCGTCCATTCTGGATGCAATTGATACCGCGCTCCGAAACAGGCGAAAGATATACCTCCACTGCTGGGGCGGTATTGGGCGCACAGGCACCACCGTCGGTTGTTATCTCGTAAGACACGGAAGGACCGGCGAGGAGGCATTGCGTCAACTTGCGGAGTGGTGGCAGACTGTGCCAAAGAGCCAGATCCACCCGCGCTCACCTGAAACATACGAACAGGCACAGTTCATCCTCAATTGGGCATACTACGAAGACAAACACAACACGCAAGACAAGTAATTGACAAACATGTTAGGTCAATTGTGGTGAACAGGTTAATCACAAAAAGCAGTATAATTTTCCCGGAGCATTTACAAATTGGAAACCACACAACCAGAAGTACAAGTTCAAACCGAATCACAACCACAACAAACGGATAGCTGGAAACGCTTCGCGCTTGACATCCTTGAAACGGTTATTCTTGCAGTTGTATTATATTTCGGCATCAACGCAATCTCCGCCCGTGTGCGCGTGGACGGCCTGAGCATGAATCCCACATTACAACATGGTGAATATGTGCTTGTCAGCCGTCTCGCCTATAAAACCGGTGAACCCCAACGCGGCGACATTATCGTCTTCAGTTTCCCGGGCGACCAAAAACAGGACCTGATCAAACGCGTCATCGGGCTAGCCGGTGAAACCATCAGCATACGCAACAACGAAGTTCTGGTTAACGGTGTAAAACTGGAGGAGCCCTATATTGCCCAGTCCCCCGTTTACAGTGGCGAATGGACGGTCGGCGAAGGACAACTCTTCGTGCTGGGTGACAACCGCAACGACTCGAAGGACTCGCATCAATGGGGTTTGCTTCCCGCGGAAAATGTCATTGGCAAGGCTTTGTTGATCTACTGGCCTCCGCCCGAATGGAAACTCATCAATCACACCGAGGAAGTGTTTGCCCCCTAAAACAGGATAGAGGCAGATGAACGAACCCCATTCAACCATCTCAAACCCGTCCATACCGTGCAATGAATGTCCTGCAGGCGTCATGCACAGTCGTCACATCACCTATTTCACCTGGCTGGGCGAGGAACTCATTACCGTCCCAAACTTCCCTGCCTGGGTGTGTGACCTGTGCGGGAGGCGCGAATATGACGAACGCGCAGTTTCCCTGCTTGCCATGCTCCTCAACCCGGAAGCGGGAAAACCCACCCGCCGCATCAAACGCGCTCCGCAACCTGATTCTCGCAAAAGAAACATTTCCCACCCCAGCTCAAGTGATGGGTGATTCAGAACACCAAAAGAAAAGACATGGACACTTCCCAGCGCACCTACCGATTCCTCCCCGCCGATGTATATACTGCCGGTTACCGTGTTGTTGGAAAGATAATGGTTTCCACCAATGGCATCATGGGGGCATTGAATGACACTACCAAATCCCATATCGAAATTCACGATGCAAGGATTGCCCGCATTCATATGCCCACGA
Organism: Anaerolineales bacterium; assembly: GCA_035466615.1. Lineage (GTDB taxonomy): Bacteria > Chloroflexota > Anaerolineae > Anaerolineales > Villigracilaceae > Defluviilinea. The sequence goes on from DATIUT010000008.1 coordinate 7,062, forward strand.
AACTGGTGGATCATTACGAACTTGTCCGCCTCGTCAAGTCACAAGTTGACGTGACGTGCGCAGTGCGGCGCGAGGATCTTGGTCCCACCGGCATTGTCCGCGGCGGCTATTCGAATATAACGGAACTTCAAGTCCGTATTGCCACGAACGTTTTTGAGATCGAAGGCAAACTGCAGATGGCTGGTCGCTTTGATTTTGTCACAATGATCTCAGACAAAACCCGCAACTTTATCCCGATGTTCGATGCCACGCTTACAGCCATTCTCCTCCCCAACTTAAAAGTTGAAAGCCCGGGCATTCTCTTCAACCGTGAAAAGATTGACTTGCTTGCCTTCCTCAATCAGCGCGCTAAAGACGAGAAATAACCGCTCAAAATGCTTGACCATTACCCGGGGGAATGATAAAATCCGCCCGCTTAAGAAATGCCCCCATCGTCTAGTGGACCAGGACGCAGCCCTTTCAAGGCTACGACCGGGGTTCGAATCCCCGTGGGGGCACAAAAGGGTCATCTTAAATGGTGGCTCTTTTATTTTTTAAAAACGTATCCTGCAGGGATGGGTGTCATTCGAGTCTCTGTGAGAGTACAAAGAGATCTGTCCTCATTAATTGTGGGTGATTTTTTATTTCCCGCCGCTGATCGCAACCACAAAATGGACCTGGCTTGGTTCGTTCAAGCATTGACGAGGTCAACGTCGGCGACAAATCAGTCTCCTTGTAATGGCAAATTCTGCATTCCATTTATAATTAGCCCGCCAACACAAATCGCAACACTATTGGCAAGAGTCCTGCTTGAGCAGGGCTCTTGTCATCTGGTATGGAAAGATCTATGCAAAAAACCTCAACAACCTACTCGCGCGGCTACGTCATCGCATTGACCGCTACAGTGCTCTGGTCCTTCACAGGCATCCTCATCAGTTACCTGAGCAGGACCTACGCACTCCCGCCTCTGGTTCTCACCTTCTGGCGCGACCTGTTTGTTTCATTCGGCATGTTCGTTGCCCTGATGCTGTTCAGCCGCGCGCGTTTCAAACTTGACCGTTCCCACCGGAAGTTCATGGCCTTTTATGGATTCACCCTGGCAGTATTCAACTCCCTGTGGACATTTTCGGTTCAATACAATGGTGCGGCTGTCGCGACTGTATTAGCCTTTAGTTCTCCCGCCATAACCGCCATCCTCAGCCGAATGATCTTCAAGGAAAGATTTAATCAAGTAAAACTTCTTTCAATCGTATTGAGCCTGATTGGAATCGTGCTCGTCTCGGGTGCGCATGACCCTTCCATATGGAAACTCAATCCGCTGGGTATCATCTTCGGCTTGCTGACTGGTTTTTTCTTCGCCTTCTACAATCTGGAAGGTAAACACGCGTCAGACAGTTCCATCGACTCATGGACTGCCCTTCTCTACAGTTTCGCCACCGCAACAATTTTTCTACTCGCCTTCAACCTCGGTGTGGACGGATTATCAGGAAAGCCTTTGCTCTCCGACATGTTCTGGCTGGGAAATTCCACCGTCGCCTGGGGAATGCTCTTCTTCCTCGGCGTTGCACCGACTCTTGGCGGTTTCGGACTTTACACACTCAGCCTTCGCTATCTCGCTCCGACGGTTGCGAATCTCATTGCCACACTCGAGCCGGCGCTCACCGCCATCTGGGCATATTTCCTGCTCAACGAACGACTCAATGGGATTCAATGGGTCGGCGGTTTTCTGGTCTTCACAGGCGTCATCCTATTACGTTGGGGAGAAAAAGCGGAGTAGCCTTCCAAAAAATCCCACATTGCACGCTCAATGACAAACGGGCACAGTGATATACTTCGCCCGTTTATCATCATGCTATCCAGATTGCCCAATCGTGATTTGTTCTTTGCACGCGCATACTATTTTGCCTTTATGGGAGGGTGGGGATTCATTCTGCCATTTCTCAATCTGTTTTATGTCAGCTTGGGATTAAGCGGAGCACAGATCGGGACGATCACATCCGCGAGTTCGATTGTTGGGTTGGTGTTTGCACCGATCATCGTCAATGAGATCAAAAAACGACCGCAGGCACGGGGACTCTTGCAAGCTGCATTGCTTCTAGGCGCGGTGGGATATTTCGCGCTCGGGCATCAAACCCTCTATCTCTTCATCCTTATCAATGTTTTCCTTCAAGCATTGGCAGGGTCAGGCGTCATGCCAGTATCCGATGCAATGGCAGTAACAGTTTCAAGGGAAACGGGAGGCGGGTATGGAAGTATCCGTGTGTTTGCGTCCATTGGGTGGATCGTCACGGTTCTTACATCGGGATGGCTGATCGAGCGCTTCGATTTTATTGCTGGCTTCATCGGCGTCAGCACGATGTGGTCACTGGGCGCATTGCTGGTCCTTTTCATCCAACCGCGTTATTTCATCAACAGGCACAACGATCAACTTCCCAGGCCGAGCCTGCCCGCTACGATCAGGCGCGTCGTCAGCGACCGCACCCTGTTTGGCTTTGCCATTGCGCTGGTCTTTATCGGATTTATGAACAGCGGTGTTTTACAATTTGAAAATGTGTTTCTGGCGGAGCTCGGCGCGTCAAAGCAATTGATCTCTGTGGCAGGGATATTGAGCGCAGTAATCGAATTGCCTTTTATGCTCTATGCTGACCGGTACGTAAAGCGTTACGGAGCAAGCCGTATCCTGTTCATCGCAATCACCATGACGGCACTTCAACGCTCGACGGTACTGATATTCCCATCCATTGCCACGATTATGATCGTACGTTTTATTGGCGGCGTGGCATTCAGTCTTTATACCGTTTCCTATATCGGACTGATCAGCAATCGCACGAACGAAAGCGAGACGGGAACGGTGCTTGCGCTTTATACGGTCACATTGGCAAGTTTGGTGAGCGTTCTCGCCGCTCCTGTTTCAGGAGCCATCTTCGATATGATCGGGACAAGGTGGTTATATGCACTATCTGCAAGCGGATATGCCATTGGCGCGTTATGCGTGTGGCTGACCCGCCCGCGGGGAAATTAGTTTTTACATCCCCGTTTTACAACTTCCTTTTCAGGAGACAACCTGCTCGCTCCCTCGACCAATGCCAGCCCTGCAAGGATAACAATTCCAACCACCAAAAACATTCCGCGCCCGCCAATACTTCCCAACAGAAGGCCACCGGCAAACCCACCAAACGCTGATCCGAACCCAAAGGACATTGCACCGAAGAGTCCTTGCGCCGTGGACTTCAATCCCGCAGGCGCGTTCGCATCCACATACGAGACACCCGCCAGCCACATCGCAGGGAACATCGTCCCGCCAATGGCCTGAATAATCAATACCATGAACGGCGCACTGGCAATCGCGTAAAATAACGAGCGGACCCCGATCAGCACCAATGCAATCATGAACAACCCGTGTGATGAAAATTTCTTGATGAGGCGGTCACCAAAAAAGAAAACAGGAAGTTCAGTAATCGTCGCGATCGTTAAAGCAATTCCCATGGTGGTTTCGGCCGCGCCCAATTCCGCCATATATGGATACAGATAAGATGCAACAGTAGATGCGCCCACGCCTCCCAAAAACGCATTTAAAAGAAAAAAGACCCGGCGGCGGTTTCGCAGCAAGGTTTTTATCCCGCCAGTATTGGATGAATGTTCATCGCGGTTTCCAAAATAGAATTTTTGGCTCACAAGAAAGTTGATAAACATGGTCACCGAGAAAAGCCGGAAAGCGATCTGCAGGCCGTAATTTTCCACCAGCACGCCAGCCACAAGTGCAAAAATGCCCCAACCCAAAGTGCCTCCCATGCGGATGCGCCCATACATCGCTTTTTGATCGCCCAACATGTTCATCGTCGCACTATCGCTCAACGACGCAATAGGCGACATGAAAATATTGAACAAAATGATCAACCCGAATACAACGACAAAACCCGAAACGTTTGGGAGGAAGATCGAAACAGCAACTGCAGCCAAAAGCCCAAGCCCCATGATCAACTTATGGCGGTGTGTTAAATCGGCAAGTCCAGTCCCCAGCGGCGCACCGAACAATGTGATCAACGGCGGGATCCCCGCCAACAGGCCGATTTGTGTGCCATTAAATCCCAGCGATTGATAAAAGATCACAAAGAACGGCATCAGGGAGGCAAACGCCGCGTAATATAAAAAATAGAAACTAAAGGGCCATATTTTTTTCACGCGATTCTCCAGGCGCTCATTATATGTCCAATCAATCAAATGGAGTAAAATCGGCGCATGTCTAACATCCTTGTCGTCGGTTCGCTCAATGCCGATCTTGTTGTGCGCACATCGCGCTTTCCTCAACCCGGCGAAACCATCAACGGGGATGACCTGCAGGTCATCCCCGGCGGCAAGGGAGCCAATCAAGCCGTCGCCGCGGCAAGATTGGGTTCCAATGTGTCAATGTTCGGACGTGTGGGCAAAGACAACTTCGGCGATTTCCTCCTCGACAATCTCAGATCAAACAACGTGGATTCGCGACTCATCCAACAGGACGACGCGTCAACCGGCACCGCCATCATCGTCGTGGACGCCAACGGGCAGAACAGCATTGTCCTCTCGGCAGGCGCAAACGGCAAAGTCTCCTCTTCAGATGTTGAACACGCTTCATTTCCGGACTTCAACCTGCTTCTGCTCCAGCTCGAAATTCCCACCCCGACGGTTTTATCGGCCGCCAGACGCGCAAAAGAAAACAACGTCAGTGTAATACTAAATCCAGCGCCCGCAAAAGAACTTCCAGACGAATTGGTCTCGCTCGTGAACTTCATCATCCCAAACGAAACAGAATTGAGTCTATTGACGAATCAGACCGTGAACGATATTTCATCCATCGAAAAAGCCGCAAGGACACTGCTCGAACGCGGCGCCCCAAAAGTGATCGTCACCTTGGGAGGCAACGGAGCGTTGATGGTAACGAAAGAGTTTGCGCAGCACGTTCCCCCATTCAAAGTGGACGTTGTAGACACCACCGCCGCAGGCGATGCATTCATTGGCGGATTTGCAACCGCGTTATTACAGAATAAAATGCTTGAAGATGCCGTCCGTTATGGGTGCGCCTGCGGTGCACTCGCAACAACAAAATTCGGCGCGCAACCATCACTGCCAACAAAAGAGGAAGTGGAAAGGTTTATGTCATTGCGAGGACGAGCATAGCTACAACGACATCGTATCTGACGCTCACTCTGCTCGCTCGCAATGACACAATCATCATATGTCCCCCAAACGAATTATCATTGACACCGATCCCGGCGTGGACGACGCGCTCACATTCCTGTTGGCCCTCGCCTCCCCGGAAATACAACTCGAAGCATTGACGACCACCCAGGGCAACGTCACGCTCGAAAAAGCGACTCGCAACGCCCTGTCCGTTTTGGAACTCGGACGGGCAAGTCACATCCCTGTTGCAGCGGGAAGCATGTACCCTTTGGTTCAGCCGTTACGCGCCTCAACGGACGTCCACGGCTCAAGTGGAATTGGCGATGCGAGATTACCGGAGCCAAAGTCCAAACCCATCGCACAACATGCCGTGGACTATTTGATCGAACGAGTCCTTGCCGAACCCAATGAAATCAGCATCTTCCCCATTGGGCCTTTGACCAATCTCGCAATGGCGATCCGTAAGGAGCCAAAGTTTTCAAAGGCTGTCAAAGAGTTGGTCATCATGGGTGGAGCAATTCAGGAGAACGGCAATGTCACACCGCTTGCCGAGTTCAACATCTTCGTTGATCCACATGCAGCTCATATCGTTTTCCATGCCGGGATTCCCACAACATTAATACCGTTGGACGTCACACACAAGTGCCTGCTCAAACAGGAACAGGTGGATCGTTTGATGAAGATCAAATCACCTGTCACACAGTTCATCAAGGATGCCATCGAAATCTATCTCAAATTTTCATATGACCGCGGTTTCGCTGGTTGCGCCCTGCACGACCCGTTGACTCTGGCGGCCATCATCGCGCCTGAGTTGTTGACCCTGAAGGAATATTATGTGGATGTGGACCACTCAGGCGGCGTCGCCATGGGCAAAACCTTTGCCGATATTTTTGGTGTTACACAAAAACCTGCCAACATGAAAGTTGCGGTGGGGGTACGCGGCGATGATTTTATTGAACTATTCATCCAGCGCATGGAGATATTAGCCAGGTCCATCACGGAATAAAATGGCAAAACGCATTCTGATTGACACCGATCCCGGCATTGACGACTCTCTGGCAATATTACTGGCGCTTGCCTCTCCTGAACTTTCTCTCGAAGGGTTGAGCGTTGTACACGGCAATTGTTCACTGGAGCAAGCTGTGGCCAACGGATTGTCGATTTTGGAGTTGGCGAATGCGAGTCGCGTTCCACTCGCGAAAGGATGTGAACTACCATTGGTACAACCATCGCTGTTGGCACCGGAGACGCACGGCAATTCAGGTTTGGGGTACGCGAATCTCCCAAAACCGCGAAGCAGGCCCACGGTCCAGCATGGAAGCGATCTTCTCATTGAAAAGATCATGTCCAATCCCGGAGAGTTCACACTGGTGGCAATTGGTCCGTTGACGAACGTCGCTTTGGCAATCCGCAAAGAGCCGAGGATGGTTGACGCGCTCAAGGAGTTGATTATCATGGGCGGCGCGATCCGCCATGAAGGGAACACAACCGCGCTTGCCGAGTTCAACACCTATGTTGACCCTCATGCCGCGCACATTGTTTATCACGCGGGCATCCCGATCACACTTGTTCCGTTGGACGTGACCTATCAGTGTGTTTTAATGGCTTCGGATGTGGAACGTTTGCTCAAGATCGATTCGCCCATTTCGCAATTCATCAGGGACGCGACGGGTTTTTATATGGAATATCACGACAGCTATCAGGGCATCAAGGGATGCGTGATCAACGACCCGCTCGCGTTGGCATTGACCTTTGCGTCTGAGTTGTGCGATTATCAGGAACTGCCTGTTGATGTGGACATTTCGGGCGGCGTTTCAACGGGCAAGACATTCGCAGATTTTTACAACTACGATAAAAAGCCTGTGAACATGAAAGTAGCGCTTGGCGTGCGCCCGCGCGATTTCATCGAGTTATTTTTGGAAAGAACGGAAGGGTTAAGCAGGAAAATCCCGTGAAACAAAACCGCACAAGCGGTGTTGTAACAATCAAATCCCAAAAAAGGAGATTGCCATGTTTGACAAAATCAAGAAAGATTTCAATACCATGACGTGGGTGCTCATGCCAGTGGCCATAGCCATTAATATGGCAGTTGGGCAAATCGTCGCCACTCTCAAACTGCCCGTTTACCTGGATTCGATCGGAACTGTACTCGTGGGCGTCATCTGCGGTCCGTGGGCTGGCGCACTGACCGGCGCACTTGCAAACACGATCCTCGGCCTGACCATCAACCCGGACTTTTTACCGTGGTGGCCGGTGGCGTTTATCATTGGTCTCGTTTCGGGCATTTGCGCCAATTACGGTCTCTTCAAGAATTGGTGGAAGGTGGCTGTAACAGGCTTCTTCATTGCCCTGTTTGCAGCCATGTCGTCCGTGCCGATCTCGCTGATCGTCTACGGAGGCATCACCACTGGCGGCACGGGCATGATCACTGCCTTCCTCGTGGAATCAGGCCGCGGCATTGTGGAAGCCGTGTTTGCATCGAGCTTCCTCACCGAACCCGTGGACAAGATCACGACCGCCATGCTCGCCTTCGCCATCATTCAAGGGCTTTCCAAACGCTTTATTGCCCGCTTTCCGCGCCCTGAGAATGTCGAAACAGATGAAACGATCAGCCGGACCCAGTTGTACATCGCGATCGCCGTTGTTGTGCTCCTGATCCTGTTCGCAATCTTCCTGCTCCAAAAGCTTATAGGTGGATGAATTCACACACGAATGAATATAAAAGCCAGACGCCAATGTCTGGCTTTTATATCTTATAATGAAGTCCGTTCCAAACCCCAAAAACAAAGTTGACTCCAACACATGCATGAACGTCTATCTTTCTTCATAAAACGGAACAGTGCCATCCATCGCCTCAACCCCATGACCAAGGTCGTGCTGGCGTTGTCGCTCGTCTTCATCGCGTTTTTCAGCCCGTGGTATTGGACTCCGCAGGCAGTTTTCATCATTGCCATTCTCCCGCTTTCATTTGTGGCAAAGGTCGCACGGCAATTTTGGAATTTCTTCCTCAAGATCACCCTGCCAACAGTGGCTTTTCTATTCTTCATGCAGGCAGTGTTTCTGCCAGGCAATTCAAGGGTTGTGTTTGACATTTTCGGGCTGGAGGTCACAGAGCTATCCATTCAACTATCTTTTCGAAACGCAACCCGAATCGCCACAATGATCTCCTCATTCACCATTCTCTTACTCACGACACATCCCAGCGAATTGATGTCTGACCTGACACGGCGCGGCCTGCCCGGTCAATTTGCGTATGTGATCATCTCGTCCCTGCAGATCATTCCGCAAATGCAGGCCAAGGCGCAGACCATCATTTCCGCGCAACGTTCGCGCGGGCTGGATACGGAAAGCAGTTTCTTCAGAAGGGCAGGCGCGATCGTTCCGCTCGTGGGCCCGCTTGTCTTTGGCTCCCTTGTGGAGGTGGAGGAACGAGCCATCGCCATCGAGGCGCGCGGATTCACATCCACGCACATCAAGACATCACTGCACGAAGTGCCCGACACAAATACAGACAAAGTGATCCGCTGGACACTCTTTATTTTTGTCATCCTTTCACTGGGCTCCAGAATATGGCTATCGTAAAACTGCAAAACGTCACATACAAATATCCTCTCACTGATACGCCCGCCTTGCAGAACATCAACCTGCAGATGAACGAAGGCGAATTCGTCGGTGTGGTCGGTCCGAACGGCGCGGGCAAATCCACGTTATGTTACACGCTTGCCGGGTTCGTTCCGCATTTTTTCAAGGGCGAGATCACAGGTACGGTTGAAGTCGCCGGTCAGGAATCCAGCAACTCCAATTTGCATGAGTGGGTGTTGAACGTCGGTCTGGCGTTTCAGAATCCGTTCAACCAGATCAGCGGCGCGAAATATACTGTCTTGGAAGAGATCGCTTTTGGATTGGAAAACATTGGCATTCCGCGCGACGAGATGAAACTCCGTGTGCAGGATGCAATGAAACTGACCGGCATCCATGACCTGGCAGACCGCTCCCCCTATTCCCTCTCCGGCGGACAACAACAACGCGTCGCTCTGACGTCGATCCTGGTCATGCAACCGAAAGTCCTTGTCCTCGACGAGCCGACCTCCCAGATGGACCCGATTGGCACGCGCGAGGTCTTCGGCGTGATCCGCACGATGGCGGAAAAAGGGATGACTGTTGTTTTGGTGGAGCACAAGGTGGAATGGATCGCGAACTTTGCCGACCGCGTCGTTGCACTGCATGAAGGTCGGGTCATTCTCGATGGGAAACCTCGCGAAGTCCTGACGTCAGACGCATTGACCGACAAAGGCTTTGGTATTTCGCGTTACACATCCGTGGCACGGAAGGCAAAAGAAATGGGCTTATGGAAAACAAAAAATCTGCCTGTCACATTGGATGAAGCAGTGGAAGGATTCAAGAAATGAGAATTGAAATCGATGACATCCAATTCTCATACCCCGCCGGTGTGCAGGCTTTACGCGGAATTTCATTGACGATCGAGTCAGGGGAGCAGGTTGCCATCGTGGGTCAGAACGGCGCAGGGAAGACGACTCTCGTGCGTCACTTCAATGGTTTGTTGCAACCCGCGTCAGGGGAAGTAAGAATCGGAGATTGGAGCACAAGGGAACATTCCGTTGCAAAACTTGCGTCGCGCGTGGGGTATGTTTTTCAAAATCCCGACGAACAACTCTTCTCGCGAGACGTTAAGACCGAAGTCGCTTTCGGGCCGCAAAATCTTGGGTATCCCAGCGAGCAGGCTGAGGCTTTGGTCAACGAAGCGTTGGGGATGACAGAGTTATCCGATAAAACGGAGACGAATCCATACGACCTGTCCCCTACCTGGCGCAAGATGGTCGCCATTGCATCAGTCGTTGCAATGGATACCCCCATCGTCATCTTCGATGAGCCCACCACTGGGCAGGATGCCGCCAACATCGCACGCATCGCAAATGTGATCAAGATTTTGCGCGAGCGCGGCAAGACAGTCATCACGATCACACATGATATCGATTTCTGCGCCGAGAATTTCGAGCGCGTGATCGCCATGTCGCAAGGAAAAGTATTACTCGATGGAAAGGCAAATGATGTGTTGGGGCAGGAGGATGTACTGGCGGCAACATTCGTTGACCCGCCGCAACTGACACGATTGGGGAAAAGACTGGGATTAAGACAGGTTGTAAAGAATGAAGATGAGTTTCTGGCTGTTTATCAGACAGGGGCAGATTCCTGTTCCTGTTGAATTTGCGCCAGGATGACCACATAGGCTGTTCCGCCGATATCCACAGATTGCGCCGAAACGGTGAGCGGCCGGTCCACGCCATTGTAGCGCTTCAAAATCAGTGAATATTCCTTCAGTGAGCGATTCTGGTTAAAGGCGCGCAGGAATTCAGCGCGCTGGAATGGTTCCCAGAGACGCGCCTCCAGCATGGTGCGCCCCAGGAGTTTCATACGCTCGAAACCCAGTGCGAGCAGAAAAGAGCGGTTCACCTCAATGATCATTTCATCGAAAACGCGGTACATCAGAACCAGTGGGATGCGATCCGTCTTTTCGTCTTTTGCGCTGAGTTCATAAAACAGTGTCGCGCGCGCTTCCGCCTGTTTCTGTTCGGTCACATCATCCAGCACCAGGACGCGTCCCATTGCATAGCCCCTTCGCCAGCGGATGTTCGAAACGCGTGTGTCAAAGTGCAGGGGACCGCGTTTCGGCATGGTGACGACCAGTTCCGAGCGGACGGTAGTATGCTGGTTACATAAGTTGGCCAACTCCGGCCATTGTTCAAACGCAGAGGAGGCTGCGCGCCCGATCAGTTTCTTTGGGTTGGTCTGGAAGTAATACTCAAAAGCGTTGTTAAGATACACCACCCGCGAGCGGTCATCCAAAACAATGACAACTTCATCCATGCTTTCGAGTACCGTTTCACCCGCCACCGGCATCAGATCCAGAAAGCGGAATTGGAACAGGGCCACTGTGTAGACAATCCCTGAAAGGATGAGACCCATAGGCGTCCAATCGAGGTCCGGGATCGGATTCGCGCCTGAAACATAGATAATATTTCCAACCCAATTAATCATGACACCAAAAACCAATAAAGAGGTCTGGCTTTTGAATTCAGGCTGTGCCTTGACAGCCTGACGAACCAACACAACCGTCCCGGCCATCAACATGATGTAGGAATATGCCACCAACAGATAAAAGACAGGCCCATGTCCAAAAGATGCAATGACATACGAACCGAAATTTTTCTGGGTGATCTCGGTCCAGATCAAATGATGGAACTCGTTCGTCCAGACCAGGACAACGCAGACCAGCGGAAAAACCCATATCGACCAAAGCCACTTTGATTCTAGAATTTTCTGGGATTGGGCATAGGTTGCTGCAAACAAAAGGAATGAGACAGAAACACTAACGATTCCAAAATACTGGACCTTGCCCCAAAAGATCTGCATGGAGAGGTCGCGGCTTGCCATTTCCATGGCATAGGCAAACGCCCACTCAATAACCGCCAGTCCCATCCCAAAAAGAGGTAATGCGCCAGGCACCCTTAGCCGGCGCGAAATGAACAGGATATTCAATAAACCTACCAAACCTGCTATGAAAAGAGGCTGAAAGTAGGGGTTGGCAGACCATTGCATGGATGGAATTACTCTCCGCGAACCAGGAATAATGAGATGCTATCAGTTGGCAAATGATTGTAATGCAACAAATATGTTAATCAAATGACGAAATTGCAAGGTTCATTTCGGCAGGCAAATGGGACCGGCCCCCATGGCCGGAATCGTTCCCGTTTGCAGACAGCACAAACCGGCGGTCCAATACACATCCTGCTTCGATGTTCTTTCCACGAACAAATGAATTAATAGAACCGGACGGGTCATCGCCGGGTTTAAGTCGGAAGGTATAATTATCCAAATCAAATCTCCACTTGATTATAAAACCAAGAGGATGGCTTTCGTTTTTGCAAGGCGCAATGTGGTGAAGCCGGAAAAATTCGAAGTCAAAACATATAGAGGCATCCTTTTCCATGCAATGGATTTCGTACTTATTCAACTACCACGATAAACAAAGGCGGACGGTTCGGATTGCCTGCAAAGATGAACACCACGATGAACCTAGGAATTGACATTGAGACCGCAGGTTCGATTCACCAGATCGGTGCCGCTGAATGGAATCACCTGTCTGCCTCTCTGCCGTTCCAGAGTCATCGGTGGTACACCTTTGGTGAAAAGGTGATGGTTGATACAGGCTGTGAGCCAATCTATCTGCTTGCCCGTCAGGATGGAAGACTGATAGGACGCGCTTCCTTTTGGGTTGTTTCAAATGAACCGCTCCCTTATTACGTCGGGCGGTGGCGTGCCATTTTGCGTCCCGTATTACGCAAATATCCCTTGTTGATTTGCCGCTCTCCGCTCGCCAATTTATCAGGTCTTGTGTTGGAAAACGGCGCGCGACGCCAGGATGTTGCTTCCTTGTTTATGGAGACGGCCTTTGCAATTGGCAGGCAGAGAAAGTGCCTGGCCTTAATCCTGGATTACCTGCGCCAGGATGATAAGGCTCTCCTGCCTGCGTCGTTTCTCTTCGATGATGTAATTGACCCGGGCACCATTATGCATAACCGGTGGGTTGACTTTGGCGACTACCTAGCAACCAGGGGCAGGGAAAATCGAAAGCACTACAGGCGTGTTTTGCGAAAAGCGGATGAAATCAAAATCGACATAACACAACACAATCATATTGGGGATCAAAGCCTTGACGATATCCTCTCCCTCATTCATGCCACCGAAAGGCATCACAGGGCTCCTGAAAATCCGTGGCATGCTGGAATGTTTTTGAATATGGAAATGGTGGATGGAGTCCTTTTGACTGCCAGGGTTGGGGAAAGACTGGTTGGGTGCGACCTGTTGCTCAGTGATGGTAATGCACAAATGGCCACCGCGCTTGGTCATGTAGACGGACTGCCTTATGTATACTTGCGTTTGACCTATGAATGCATCCGGGTGGCGCTGGAAAATGGAATTGGACTCCTTCGATGGGGGAGCGGTGCGTACGAACTGAAAAGAAGATTGGGGTTTGATCTTGAGGATAATGCTGTGATTGCGTTTGTTTTTACCCTTCCAATTATGCAGAAATTGATCAGTTTTGCCTTCAAGGATAAAGCTTTCACG
>DATIUT010000009.1:0-3630 GCA_035466615.1 Anaerolineales bacterium
TGTTGAATCCTTTTCTGTGTGCTGTCGCATGGGTGTGTCCCTTGCGGAGGATTATACCGCTAGCGCAAATCTTGATAGCCGAGATCGATCATCCATTGGCAGAGGATGGGTCCTCCATAACTGTCTGGTGAGGGATCTCCATACATTTCGATGGGCAGGCCGATGTATCCGCGGAAATAACCGGATGGACCGGTGAGTTGTTCCTGTGCGGCAGGGGAAAGTTCCTGGTCGCCGATCGCGATGGCATGGATATGATAGGCCGAGTCTTGATATAGCTCTCCGTAGTCGCGGAACCAGGCAGCAAAGCCTGCCGCCCGCATGGCATGGATCATCACTGGTATATCGTCCCATAACACGGTATAGGTATCGCGCCGCATCACAGAGAGGTCCACTGCGCCGCCGCCCAGATGCGTACCGAAGGAAGCCGAGCCGTTGTCGTGATAACTTCCCTGTGTGATGGCATATCCGGTCAGTTCGATCTCGCCGCCATAGAGTTCCTGGGCATGGATCAACATTGCTTGCGTGCGCCGGTTGATCGTCCAGCCGTTGATTTGGACTCGTATGTAGTCGTCAGGAGGTCTTTGACAGCCAAGTGGCTCGGGGGTGAACGTAATACTGGCGGTGGGCGAGGGAGTCAGCGTTGGCGGGATCGGCGTCCATGTGGCAGTCTGTGAAGGAGTGAGGGATGGAGTCGCAGTGAACGTAGCTGGAGCTAAAAAGGATAGTGGATTGCCGAGGCAGCTTGCCAAAAGCAACATCGGCGGTATCCATAATACAATCTTGCTGGATTTGGGGAATGTAGGCATGAGCTTTATGTGCCATCACTTTTTGTGTGGGAGTGGCTGAAGGCAGGAGTCTAGCCAAAACTGGGAACGTTTAGATTAAGTGATGAAAACGGATTCTTCGACGCGTGCAGTCATGACCTTGCCACTTCGACACGGCTTCGCCAGTCAGTGCGGCGCCTGATTGTGATGATTGATCGGAGTGGGGGAGACGGGAGAGGGGTTATGTGACGAATCCATTTCTGTGTGCTGTCGCATGGGTGTGTCCCTTGCGGAGGATTATACCGCTGTGGACGTTGTAAAAATAGCCTGACGATTTATCATTGGGTGGGTAATGTACAGAAAGACTCGCGGTGGCAACTGATGAAAACGGACTTTTCGATGCGTGGGGTCAGGACCTCACCACTTCGCCATCAGTGCACCGTCTGATTGTAGGGAAAAGGGTGGGGCAGTTGGCGAATCCTTTTCTGTGGCAATGGAAATCAGGGTGGGAGTACAATAGCAACAAGTTCGAAATTCAATTTCATAAGCGGAGGGCGACATGTCTGATTTTGCGTTGGAAGCATTGTCACGTTTGCGGGATGGGAGTAATTTTCAGTGGTATGTGATTCCGTTGCTGGCTTTTGTCTTCTATGTCTACACCATTGAAGCCGAAAAGCGCAACTGGAACCTGGTCCTGGCTGGTCTTGCCTTTTGGGGGGCGGACTGGTTGAACGAGATCATCAATGGTCTCGTTTTACGGTTTACGGGGTATGCCCCGATTTGGGGTGAACCTGGTCCCACGGCGTATCTCATTTTGGTGGGACTTAACATCGAAACGATGTTCATGTTTGCGGTGGCGGGGGTCATTTGGACCAAGATGCTTCACTCCGATAAAAATTTCAAATATCTCGGCATCCCGAATCGCTGGGCAGTGGCGCTTGGTGGTTCTGCGTTTTCCGTGTTCGTTGAATACCTGCTCAACTCAGCCAACGCACTCACATGGGATTACGCCTGGTGGAACCGCGGTATGCCGTTACTGATCTTCCTTTTCGGTTATCTGTGGTTCTTCGTTTTTGCTTTCTGGGTCTATGACATGAAGGATTTCAAACAAAAACTGCAGGTCGTCGGCACGATCTGGGCGGTGGATGTCATTGGCTTGATTGTATTCGCAGGCTTTTTGAAGTGGATTTAGCCCCCTCCGTCACTGTCGCGACGTCTCCCCCAAATCCAAAGGATTTGGGGGAGGTTGGGATGGGCAGGCTCATCTGCTCGCCTTTTCAACCAAATACACAATAGACAGGTAATCCTTCCCTGTCGCTTCGGACATCCCGATCTCACAGGTGATGTTGGAGGAGTAATAGCCGTCGTAATCGCGTGCGTTGACTTCGGCGGATTCTTTTTCGGCGGCAGATGCGGTCAAGTCGGGGAGGAGCAGTCCGCGGTCACCGGCAAAGGCGCAACAGCCGAGATCCAGCGGCACGTTCGCGGACCTCGCGCACTGCTTCGCGATGGAAAGCATTTTGCCATCCAGGCCGAGTTTGCGGGCGGAGCAGTTGGGATGCAGGACAACGTCTTCATCAGCAGGGTGGATATTAAGTTTTGGCAAAACACGATCATGCAGAAATTCAATGCCGTCAAGGATGGTCAGTTGTTGCCAGAGGGCCCTGTCTTCCGGGCTGAGGTCGTCACTACAGGTGCGGAGGGTATGTGTGCAGGAGGTGGTGTCTATAACGATGGGATATTTGCCCTGCTCCGACCAGGTCCACATTTGCGTTAGGGTCTTGTGTAGTATGACCCGGCAGGCTTGTTTGTAACCTTTGGAAGAGAAGGGCATGCCGCAGCAATGACCTGTCACATTTTCAGGGATAAATAGATCGATATGAGCACGGTGAGCAAGGGTGATGAACACTTCACTGAGTGCCTGGTTGGGCGAACCTGAAATTTGGGACTTGGAACTTGGAACCCCTAATTGGCGCGAAATGCAGGATGGGAAGTAGATGAACTCTTTGACCTCATCCCTGATCCCTCTCCTATAAGGTGAGGGGTACGGTATATGTTGATTCCATTTTGGCAGAGTTGTGTTTGAGATTTTTTCTGCGGTTTGGATGATGGATTTGACTCCGTTTGGGCTGATGACTTTTTCGGCGATATGCCCAAGCGTAACACCAATTCTGATGGATTTTTCTGCGAGGGCGAAATTATCCGCAAGCCAGAGGGAGGGCCTTTCATTTTTGACTGACTCGGCGCGCAGGCCTTTGATGTAGTCTCCGGTGTTGATGCCGACGGGGCAGGCGGTTCCGCAAAGGCCATCGAGGGCGCAGGTATCCATGCCAGCGTAGAGGAAATCATTCGAGACTAAATCAAGTTCGGGTGAGTCAGGCGCGGCGGCACCGCTGCGCGGCATCTTCGACATTCGGATGATTTCCCTTTGGACGACGATTCGCTGTCTGGGAGTCAGGGTCAGCCATCGGCTTGGGCACTTCGACTCGCAAAACCCACACTCGATACATTTGTCGATTTGCGGCGAGACCAGTGTGAGGCTCTTGAGATGCGTCACATGCGCCTGTGGGTTTTCGCTGATGACCACATTCGGGTTCAGCATGTTATCGGGGTCGAGTAATGATTTAAGGTCGCGCATGACCGCATATGCTTCCGCGCCCCATTCGGTTTCAACGAACGGCGCCATGTTGCGCCCGGTGCCGTGTTCGGCTTTGAGCGAGCCGTCGTATTTGCCGCTGACGATGTGTACCATCGCGCGGATGAATTGATCGAAGTGATTGATTTGGGATTCGTTGTCGAAGGCTTGATTGACGAGGAAATGCAAGTTGCCATCTTTTGCGTGCCCGAAGATAACGCCTTCGGTATA
>DATIUT010000010.1:0-9431 GCA_035466615.1 Anaerolineales bacterium
ATGAGCGCCATCGCGCTGGCAGTCCCATGCGAAAGCTGTGAGATGCCCATGCCCCAATAGATCGCGCCGTTCTTTGCCGTGGCATACATGCGCGCGGCTTTGCGAATGTCTTCAGCGGGAACACCCGAAAGATCCCCGGCGTATTCAGGCGTAAACTTCTCCAGCGACTCAATAAAATCCTGAAAACCTTCTGTGCGCTTGGCGACAAAATCGTGATTGACCAATCCTTCTTTGACAATCACATGCGCCATCGCGCTGAAGACAGGCACATTCGTCCCCGGCTTGAGCGGCAGCCACATCTCGGCAAAGTCCACCAGGTCAATGCGGCGCGGATCCACCACGATCATCTTCGCGCCGTATTTCTGCACCGCTTCCTTCATCTGCAAGGCAATAATGGGATGATTCTCGCCCGTGTTCGAGCCTGTCACAATGAACACATCGTTCATAATGACTTGTGAAGCCGTGTTGCTCATCGCCGATGAACCTACCGCCTTCTGCAACGCCACCACCGAACCCGCATGACACAAACGCGTGCAGTGATCTACATTGTTGGTGCGAAACTGCGAACGCCACATCTTCTGCAATAGGTAATTATCTTCGTTCGTCGCCTTGGCACAACAATAGACCGCCATGGCATCCGAGCCATCGCGCTTGTAGATCTCAACTAATTTATCTGCGGTGATATTGAGGGCGGTGTCCCAATCCGTTTCGATCCAATCCCAATCATTCGAGATTTTGGAATGTTCTATCGGCTGCCCGTCTCTGCTGACCGCAAAGACCTGCTCACGCCCCTCAGGCTTTGGTTTACCCTCGAGCAAATATCTTCGTACCAAGGGCGTTGTTATTCGCTTGGGATGATAAATAAAGTCATACCCAAAGCGTCCCTTTACACATAGATTCCCGTGATTGACAGGCGAATCGAACGGCGAAGTAACCTTGAAAATGAAATCGTCCTTGACGTGTAACTCCAAATTGCACCCCACTCCGCAATAAGGACAGGTGGTTGTGACAACCCTGTCCGCGATAACACGTTTTTCATCCAGTTTTAGTCCTGCTACCAAACGACACCTCCAAACAATAAAGCAATTCGGTGGTTGAGTAGTCCTGCTCACACTTCGACTTCGTGGCGCTTTCAGCGCCACTCCGCTCAGTGCGGCGGGATGTATCGAAACCAGCGGGGCTGACTATTAAAAATTATACTCTCTCGACTTTCACCGCACTCACTTTATATTCAGGAATCTTCGCGACAGGGTCCACCGCATCGCCCGTCAATGCATTGGCAGGAATCTCCACAAAGTGGAAGTTCATGAACACCATGCCGCGCGGAAGTTTATCTGTGAGGCGTACTTTTCCCGTCGCTTCACCTCTGCGTGAGGCTACGCGAATCATATCTCCAGTTTCAATTCCAAGTTGTACACCGTCTTCATCGTTGATCTGGATCTCGCCCTCAGGCACGACCCAATCCAAACCTTCCGAACGCCTGCTCATCGTCCCGCCATGCCAGTGCTGGAGGATGCGCCCCGTGTTCAGCGTGAACGGATATTCATCATCAGGGTTCTCAACCGGCTCACGGAACGTCAACGGCGTAAATTTGCCAAGTCCGCGTGTGAATTTCTCCTTGTGCAGGATCGGAGTGCCCGGGTGTTCGGCTGTTGGGCAGGGCCATTGCAGTCCGCCATGATTCAACCGTTCGTAACTGATTCCAGCCATCGACGGGGTCAGAGCCGCAATCTCATCCCACACGGCTGAGGCTCCAGTGTAGTTCCAATTCGAAACGGGATGCACTACGTCCGTTTCCGTCCGCCGCGAAGCGTCCGCGACAGAGTCCGTTGATGAAATCCGTTGCCCCAGGTCACAAATGATATCGAGGTCGCGCCGCGCCTCACCGCGAATCGGGAGTGCAGGCCGCACGCGTTGCACACGCCGCTCAGTATTCGTGAACGTGCCTTCCTTCTCGGCAAAACTCACGCCGGGCAGAACCACGTGCGCCAGTTGCGCGGTCTCGTTCAGGAAAATATCCTGCGTGACAAGAAATTCAATTTCGCCGAGCGCTTCTTTGACGTGGTTCGTGTTCGGGTCCGAAAGAATCGGGTTCTCGCCCATGATATACAATGCCTTCACACGCCCATCGAGAACGCCGTGTATCAACTCAGTGACGGTCAGCCCGGGCTTTGGCGGGATTTTCACCGAAGTCTGCCACGCGTTCTCAAATTTCGCACACACGTTTTCATCAATGACCGGTTGATACCCCGTGATGACATTCGGAAGCCCGCCCACATCGCAGGCGCCCTGAACGTTATTTTGTCCGCGCAGTGGATTAACACCCGTACCAGGCCGTCCAAAGTTGCCGGTAAGCAAAGCGAGATTCGCCAATGCCTGAACGTTATCCACGCCATGCGACGACTGCGTGATACCCATCGCCCAAAAGATGGCGGCGCTTCCAGCCCGACCGTAAACCTGGGCGGCTTCGATGATCATCTCCGCAGGGACACCGGTGATGTCCTCACCCCATTGCGGTGTGCAATCCCTGACCGCCTCTTTGAGGGCATCGAAGTTTTCAGTCCTTGATTCGACAAATTCTTTCTTCGCCAGACCTTCTCCGATGATGACATGCACCATGGTATTGAGCAATGCCACATCCGTGCCCGAACGCGGGCGCAGGTGAATCGCCGCAAAATCTGCCAGCTCGATCTCGCGCGGGTCGATCAGAATCAACTTTGCACCGCTCCTGCGAACTGCTTTCTTCATTTCAAGACTAATCACCGGATGCGCTTCGGTCGTGTTACTTCCTGTAACAAGCAGAACATCCGCAAGATGAATATCGCCGATGGAATTGGTCATCGCGCCTGAACCCAGTGTTGCCGCCAGACCGGCGACAGAACTGGAGTGTCAGAGCCGCGCGCAGTGATCAACGTTGTTCGTGCCGATCAGGCCGCGCGCCACCTTTTGCAGAAGATAATTCTCCTCGTTCGTACATTTGGCTGAGACGAGGAAACCGATCGAGTCAGGCCCGTACTTGTCACGTATTTCAAGCAGCCGCTTCGCGACATGTCCCATTGCTTCATCCCACGACGCAGGAACGAGTTTGCCGTTATTTCGCATCAACGGTTTCGTCAACCGATCCTTCGCATGGACAAAGTCGTAGCCGAAGCGTCCCTTCACGCACAAATTGCCGCGATTGGACGGTGAGTCAAACGGCGATGTCACCCGGTATATCAAATCATCCTTGATGTGCAGGTTCAGCGCACACCCCACCCCGCAGTACGGACACGTGGTTGTTACTATTCTGTCTGCCTTGATCATGGAGCCTCATTTCACCACGGAGAATAAAGATCTCAGTGGTTATTTATCTTTTCGTCTCTTTCGCCCGGTATTCAAAACACTGATCTCTTCAGGGCTTACACCCTGCTCCAGTAAATACTGCCGCTTCGGCTTCAGCGCGCCCGTGGGGCAAACACCCACGCATTGCCCGCACAACACACAGGTCGTTTCGGGAATGGCTTTATCAAAGAACGTGCCGATCTGTGTCACAAACCCGCGCCCCTCGAAATTGATCGCGTATGTGTACTGCGCATCGTCCGCGCAGACCTGCACACAACGCCAGCACAACAAACACTTCGAATAATCGCGGATGTACATCGGGTTGTCATCCTTGATTTCCGACTCACGGCGTTTCGCAACAGGGAAACGCTCCGCGCTCGCGCCATACTCGTCCATCATCGTCAAAATTTCAGGTGCATCGGATAGATCCATGGTAGACGAAAGCATTTCAAGAATCGTCTTGCGTGCGCGGTCAACTCTTTCGCTTCGGGTCCTGACCTTCATATCCTTCGCAGCCTGGACAACACACGAGGGTTGGAGCAACCGCATCCCTTCGACTTCTACCACACACATGCGGCACAAGCCATTTGCCTTGGTCGCTTCGTGCCAGCAGATGGTGGGAATGTCCATTCCATTCTCGCGCGCGGCTTCCAACAGGGTTTTGCCCTGCTCCACGGAGACTTCTTTTCCGTCAATTACCAATGTAATGTTCTCTGTCATATCGCCTCATTCCACTAACGCTTCTTCGTTGCCTTGCGGGATGTTATCTTTTTTGGCTTTGACTTCACAGCTTTGGAAGTTGTCTTTTTAGAAGTTGGTTTCTTAGCCGTTTTGGTTTTTATCGCCACCCTTGTCGCTTTCTTCGCTACTTTTGACTTTGGTTTGGAGACCTTTGATACCTTTGGAGTCTTTGACACTTTTTTCTTTACAACAGCCTTATTCACAGCCTTTCGTGATTTTGAGGCCTTTGGAACCTTTACCCCTTTGAATTTATATCCTGCCTCAAACAGCTCCGGCCACAGTTTCATCGCGGACAAAACAGCACTGGCGGCGGTCTGACCCAATCCACAAAGACTCGCGTCCGTCATCGTCCAGCCAACATCCTGCAAACGGGCCGCGTCGTCACTCAGGGTTTTACCATCCGCAATGCGGCTCAGGATCTCTTTTTGGCGCTGTGTTCCCATCTGGCAGGGATAGCACTTGCCGCAGGACTCATGCGCAAAGAAGTGACCGAGTCGCTTGAGTACATCGCGCATATCGCGCGTCTCGTCGAAGACCATGACCACGCCCGAGCCAAGAGGCAGACCGACGCTACGCAGGTCCTCGAATGTCATTTTTACATCCAAATGTGCAGACGTGGCAAAGGCACCCGCTGCACCGCCGAATAGAACGGACTTCAATTGCTTTCCATTCTTCACGCCGCCCGCCATTTCGAGCAGTTCACGCAACGTGACGCCAAACGGGATTTCGTACACACCTGTCCGTTCGACATCACCGGAGACACAGAACAACTTCGGTCCCGGTGATTTCTCTGTGCCGATCTTGCGGAACTCTGTCGCGCCTTTGGCAATGATTAACGGGGCATTGCAAAGCGTTTCCACGTTGTTGATGACGGTCGGTTTGCCAAATACGCCATGTGTCGTGGGAAATGGCGGTTTGATGCGTGGGAAGCCACGCTTGCCTTCAATCGATTCGAACAGCGCGGTCTCTTCGCCGCAGATGTAAGCGCCCGCCCCCACACGGACCTCAATATCAAACGAAAAGCCGGTGCCGAGGATATTATTTCCAAGTAAACCGGCTGTATGGGATTCTTTCAATGCGCGTTCAAGAACAGGGAAGATATAGGGATATTCCGCACGGATGTAAATGTAACCTTTACTCGCTCCGATGGCATAGCCTGCGATCAGCATCCCTTCGATGGTGCGATGTGGGTCATCGAGTAACAGTATGCGATCTTTGGTTGTCCCCGGCTCAGATTCGTCGGCGTTGCAGATGACATATTTTTGGTCTGCCTGGGCTTTTGTTGCACCTTCCCATTTGATACCTGTTGGGAATGCCGCGCCGCCGCGCCCCACCAGGCCTGCGGCTTTGATCTCATTCACGATCTCTTCGGGCTTCATGCCCAACGCTTTGGTGAATCCCGAGTATTTTCCGTATCGCGCCAGCGATGTTGTGCCATCGCCGCAATTGGCGGTCAATATTCGGACCGGGCCATAGACATTCGATGGCGGACGACCCAACTCATATTTGTCATTGACGAGATCAATATTTGTCTCAGCCTGATCGTCCACGAGCGCATTTGGCGCATGTTCACAAAGCCCAAGGCATGGACTCGCCTCAATGGTCAGGGACAGGTCGGGCTTCGTCTGACCCGGTTTGAGTCCATGATGGGAACAAAGGTGATGCAGGATTTCATCTCCGCCTTTAAGTCCACAGGCCACATCCGTGCACACGCGAATGACATGTTTGCTGGTCGGTTCGTCGTAAAACAGGGAATAGAACTCGATCACGCCGTGCACATCCGCAAGCGGGACGTGGAGGGCTTTGGCAATCTCGGTTGCAACATGCTCAGAGATCCAGCCATAAAGTTTTTGAGCCGCATGCAAGGCTGGCAACAGCCCCGAGCGGCCCAAAGGAATGTATGGCTCAATTGCAGTATGAAGGGGGGAATTTTCAGTGACTGTCATATTTTGCTCCAATGATGTGAGTATAGACCGAAACAAAAGGTATGACAAGTCGATATCATCAACGAGTGATGAAAGTCAATAAAGCAGGGATGTTCTACAGGTTTTTACGGATTCAAGCTGGCAGTAGGCAGATAACGCGGTTGCCTGCGGTATTGGGTCGCCTGTTCAAATGCATAGGCATACTTGATCAGGTTTGCCTCCTGCCAGGCTTTGGCAAAGAATGAGATGCCCACAGGCATACTAAAGACATGCCCCGCCGGCACCGTAATATGCGGATATCCCGCAACCGCAGCCGGCGATGTACTTTCGATATCGCTGTTGCTTGCATCCCCATTCACCAGGTCGATAACGCGTGCAGGAGACCCCGAAGGAACGATGAGGGCATCCAGTTTGTATTTCTGCATTACCGAATCGATACCATCCTTACGGGTCAAACGATGGTTTCTGGCAAGCGCATCCTTGTATCTCTTTTCAGTTAGCGGACCCTTCTCCTGTGCGGTGATCATTCGTTCCTGGCCAAAATAAGGCATGACACGGTCTTCATTCTCTTCATTGAACTTGATTACATCTTCAAGCGAGTGCGCACGCACATCGCCGCTCACCGATTTGAGATATTTGTTCAAGTCCGCCCTGAGTTCATAATATAGAACTTCCAATTCGGTCTTTTCAAATTTATCAAAGTTGGGTACATCTGCTGGATCAATGATGGTCGCGCCCAACTGCTTCATAATTTCGATACAAAGCTCGAAGATTTTCAGGATGCGCGGATTCGTTCCTGCCATGTTGCGCGCGACACCAATGCGGGCGCCTTTAAGGCCGTCATACTCGAGAAACTTTGTGTAATCCTTCAGTGCCCGCTTCCCGCTGGACCTGGTAGCTGGATCCAGTTTATCGCCCCCCGTCATTGCCCCCAGCAGGATCGCCGCATCGGTGACAGTCCGCGCCATGGGACCGGGCGTATCCTGACTGTGTGCGATGGGAATGATCCCGCTTCGACTCAACAACCCAAGCGTTGGCTTGATGCCAACAATGCCATTCGCATAGGACGGGCTGATGATCGAGCCATCGGTCTCCGTGCCAACAGCGACAGTGGCAAGGTTAGCCGCAATTGCCACGCCGGAGCCGGAAGAAGATCCGCTCGCCGAGCGGTCCAACACATGCGGATTGCGGGTCAAGCCGCCACGCGATGACCACCCGCTCACTGAACACTTCCCGCGGAAATTCGCCCACTCGCTTAAATTGGTTTTGCCAAGAATTAATGCACCGGACCTGCGCAATTGCCTCACAATGAACGCGTCTCTCCCGGCAAAGTTCCCTTCCAACGCAAGAGAACCCGCGGTTGTTTGCATGCGGTCGTGTGTATCGATATTATCCTTCAACAGAACAGGGATTCCATGCAGAGGTCCACGTACCTTACCCGCTTTTCTTTCCGCATCCAGTGCGCCCGCGATCTCAAACACATCCGGATTCAATTCAATGATCGAATTGAGGAACGGACCACTCTTATCCACCTCCTCGATGCGCCTGAGATAAAGCTCCGTGACCTGACGCGCCGTCAACTCCCCCGTCTCCATCTCTTCCTGCAGTTCAGCGATTGTCCATTCCGGGAGGATCATCGGCCCCCACCGGTAATGTAATGTTCCAATTGCGAGATCATGAACTTCTGCTGGTCCACCATCTCCTTGAGCGCATCACGGACCGAAATCAAACCCACCAATTCCTCTCCATCGAACACAGGCAAATGGCGGATGTTCTTGTCAATCATGATCGCGATGCATTCCTCGGTCGACTGGTTCGCCTGCGCATACAGCACTTTCGACGTCATGATATCAGCGACCCTGGTATCTTTTGCAGTGCGTCCATGCAGTTCAACACGGCGGACGCAGTCTCGCTCTGAAATGATCCCATCCACCTTCCCTCCGGACATGACCAGCAACGCCCCTGTATTGTGGTCAGCCATCATCTTGAGCGCCTCGAAAACACTTGCCTCCGGCGCAATGGAAAATATCTCCTCGCCCTTCTTTCGGATGATGTCACGCAGTGTTGTCATGCCAGCCTCCTTTGGATATCTCGGAATTAGGCAAAGTATAGACTCAAATCTGCTCTATGGCAAGCAGATGGACTTGTTTTGCTTCATTCCCAGCCATCCTTCGGCTCCCCCCTCAAAATGATGCTGAATCAGCCTCAAAAACGGCCTCTCCTCCTCGACATTTCTCAAAAACTCCCCGGTTTATCGGTCAAATTTCACTTCCTGAACATCTTCCGCAGTCAGATGTTTATAGGCCTCATTTGTCATACACTAGGAATGGGGTCAAAATGAGCGGATTTTACCCACAAGGGTTGTGAATCGCCCGCCAAATTGATTGCAACATTAACGCCATTTTTGCGTAAGATATATATATCAATGACCCTCTCGCTGATACAGGCGGTGATTTGAGTAAAGCCAAGTAGTAAATTCGAAAGGAGAAAAAATGCAAACCAATCGTTCCAACGCTGGTGCGCTGGTTGGAGGCGCGGTCTTGATCGCCTTTGGCCTCCTGGCCCTGGCAGGTCAGATCTTCCGTTCCGCAGATTGGGGCTTCCTGTGGCCCTTCATCGTGATCGGAATTGGTGCGCTGTTCTTTGTGGCAATGTTCGCGGGCGGCAAACAGACCGCTGGTTTTGCCATACCTGGCAGTATTGTCGGCGGCATCGGGCTGGTGTTGTTGTTCCAAAACATCACCCATCATTGGGAATCCATGTCCTACTTCTGGACGCTGATCATCATGTTCGTGGGTGCAGGCATCTATATCATGGGCTTGTACAGCGGTGATGCGAACCAGAAGAAATCAGGGATAGGCATGATGAAATTGGGATTGATCCTGTTCATCATCTTCGGCGCGTTCTTTGAACTGATCTTCTCGTCGTTCAACAACCTGCTCTTCCCGATCCTGCTCATCCTGCTGGGCGCCTATCTGATCTTGAGCCGCTCCGGACTATTCGGCAGGAAAAAAGAAGGCTCATCATCAGATTCAATACCACCTGCAAGTTAAGAAAGAAGGAAAACATGTCTCAACCTCGATCCATATTCGGTCCATTGTTTCTCATTGCCGCGGGAACGATCTGGCTTCTCACCAAATCGGGCAATATTCCCTCCTCGAACCTCTGGGCACTGACTCACATCTGGCCCTATGTCCTCATTGCGGCAGGTATTGGACTCATCCTGCGCTCCTACTGGAGGTATGCATCCGTTCTAATGGATATCGTCATCATCGGCGGTGCAGTGCTTGCCATCATGTACGCCCCCAAACTCGGCTGGGATAATCCATCTGTGAACACCGTCTTCGTTGACGATGGTTTTTATATCGGCCCCAGTAAACCTGGCTCCGGCAACGTGGTCACCGAGACGCGTAAAGTCAGCGACTTCACCGCCATCGAAATGGA
>DATIUT010000011.1:0-3656 GCA_035466615.1 Anaerolineales bacterium
ATGTATGGTTCCCGGCCCTGTCAACGAATGGCCCTGGATCTATATTGACCCCGACACATGCATTGATTGTGGCGCATGCGTACCGGAATGCCCCTATGCTGCCATCTTCCCCGAAGATGAAGTTCCCTCGGCGTACACGGCCAAGGGCGGTGAGTATATCAGCCGCATCGGTCTGACCGGTCACTTTGAAGGTACAAACCATCACGGCACAAAGGTTGTTCTCGATACCGTCAAGCAACTTGCGGCGGGTGAGGTTGTTGACCTGACACCAGATATCCAGTTGAACTACGAGTTCTACAAGGGTGGTCCCGGTTACGGTGCAAAAGACACTGACAACGGGATGTAAAGCGCAATATATAATGCCCGCGGTCACCAATTGTGCTTTTTCCGAAGCGGGAGCGCGCAATTGGTGACCGTCCTGGGAATAAAAATGAGAGCCAGGTTTTGTGCCTGGCTCTTTTCATTTCCGGATTATGTTTTACGGCTTCATTGCATCGATCAACAATTCACGCCCAATCCGCCCGGCGCCACTCGAATTGTCCTCCTCCAGCAAAACAACGATCGCAAGCGGCGACGCCTGCCAATTGGGCAGTGTTCCCCCGATAAACCAAGTGACTGATGTTTCATCATCATGTGCCTGTCCGCTATACGACCAATAATTATTTCCATTTTCAATGTAGGATAAAACCGCCTCCGCCGTAACCGACGTCTGACTTGCCTGGGTGGGCTTTCCCTCCGCTGGGAGCACCACCCAACCATCGTTCGGTGTGTTCACTGCCACGGCAATGCGCGGTGCAGGGACTACACCTCCATTGGTCAACGCGGCAGACGCCAAAGCCATCTGCAACGGGGAAACGTAAAAATTACCACCATTACTGGTTGATGATGCAACCTCCATTCTTAATTCAGGCGTGCCAAGAAAGCCGAATGCTTCGTGGACAAATTGCCATTGAGTCTGGTTGAGTTTCGTATTCCCAAATAATGCCAAAGCAAAAGGTTCCATCACCGAGTCGGTTGGGTACACCCCAAGCGCGGCACGGTTGATCAAGGGCTTCTGCGGGTCAGTGAGAAGGTTCCCGGCGGTTTCGCTCAATTCATTTGCATTGAAGGTTGGATGCGACGACATAATCAGAATTTCCCCAGTCTTGGCATCAAGGAGGACGACCGCTCCGCGATGCCCAAGCATCATCTCGTCTGCACGGGATTGCAGGTGCAGGTCAATGCTCAGGCGCACATCCAGTCCATTAGGCGACATGCCGTAAAGCAAATGATTTAGCCAAATGGTCGAAGCAGGGTTGCCTTCCAGCCCGCGCAAATATCCGTCTAATACAGTTTCAAGCCCGGACTGGCCATAAGTTGGTTCGTCATACCCGACAACCGGTGCAAGAGCCGGGTAGACGTAATTACGCCTGAATGAACCCCTCTCACCAGTGGTGATCGTGATGGGTGAATTGAATCGGTCCAGGATCGCGCCGCGCGGGACATACCTCTCTTCGATGATGCGGCGCAGGTTGTCGGTTCTCAATAACAAGTCCGGTCCGCGGATGACAGCCCACCATCCGGTTGCCACCGCGGAGGCAAATAAGCCAAGCAGAAGAACTCCATTGAGCGCGAGATAGGGGGTTGGGATTTCAATGGGCGCGGGTTCTTCGTCCATGTGGTTGCTGATGATAAGCAGGATCAATAAGGCAACCAGCGAAGTCAGCAGGGATGACCCCCCATAAGAGACAAAAGGAAGCGTGACCCCGGTCAACGGCAGGAGGCGTGTGTTACCACCCACGATCAGGATGGTTTGGACACCGAAGTAAGCCGAAATACCCCCTGCGAGGAGTCTCCTGAAAAGGTCCGGAGCGCGGAGCGCAATGCGCAGGCCTCGGGTGAGGAGAATACCGAAGAGGGCAAGCAGACCCAAAGTTCCGAAAAGGCCCGTTTCCTCTGCAATTGACGCATAAATCAAATCAGAGATGGCAACTGGCACGAGTCCCGGACTCCCCAATCCGGGTCCGCGTCCTTCGACACCTCCGTTTGCCACTGCAATCAGTGACTGGACAACCTGGTAGGAACCACCCTGTGGATCGTTCCAGGGATTGATCCAGGTTTCCATGCGGATCTGGACGATGCTGACGAAATAATAGCCTGCAACGCCTACAACAATAAGTGAAAGAACACTGATAAGCACGATGCTTTTACGGTTTGTCGCAAGGTATGTGATGATGGTGTACAGCGCAAGAAAGATGGACGCAGTGCCAAGGTCGCGTTGCGCGAGCAGGAGCAGGATGACAATGCCACCCAGAATCATCGTCGGATACAGGATGTGGATGGTTCTTAACCGATAGGGAAGTTTATCTGAAAAATACGCGGCAAGATAAACAACCAGCAAAAGTTTGAGAGGTTCGGACGGCTGGAAATACATGTTGCAACACCCAAGCCATAAACGCGGACCAAACCCGCTTGGGTTGGTGCCGAATAGAAGCGTGAGTGCTGTAAGGCTCAACCCGCTGAGCAAGAGCAGGTATTTGTATCGTTGTAGAAACCTTAGTGACCGAAGCCGCATCCCTGCAATGAAAATGAACATACTGATAACAAACCAGAGGGCCTGACGGGCGCCGAAACCGGGCTCCAGCCTCCAGATGGTAAGAATGCCCCATCCGCTCAATAGCGCGGCAGCCGGGAATAGATACGGGTCGGCATCAGGCAGGTGTTTGTTGAACCTCACATGGATGCGCACGACGAATCCACTCCATACGAGGAGCGCGAGCCAGTGTGTCCACGGAAGATTCGTGTCCCATGTGCGCTCGCGTACAACCGGCGATAAAGTGATGAGGATCGCTTGCAGGATGAGAAATCCCCCCGCGATCTTTAACAGGCTTCCCTGGGCGACCCTGTTCATGGCACTGACATTACATGTATTTGCTGACGAGCAAATACAATTTTTGAAGCGTCTCAGGCGGGATGGCACCCCTGTGCGTGATCATGGCGGTTGCAAGCGCATGTCCACATTCGCATTCCCGTTCATGTTTTAAATTTCTAGCAAGAATACGGACTGACTCCTGTGCGAGAGCCGTGTTCTTATTCAGTGTCTGGATCACCATTTCAACCGTCACCGGCGCTTCACTGACATGCCATACATCGTAATCAGTGACGTGCGCCATCGTCGCATAGCATATCTCCGCTTCGCGCGCCAGGAAGGCTTCCGGCGAGGCAGTCATGCCAATGATGGACATACCCCATGCCCGATACGTGCTGGACTCCGCCTTCGTGGAAAACCTTGGACCTTCGATCGTGATGAAATTCCCACCTCGATGCACTGCGCCTCCCGCCTCCCGGATGGCTGATTCGAGTTGTCCGGAAAGGTCTCCACAGAATGGGTCTGCCACGCCGACGTGTGCCACGAATCCATCGCCGAAGAACGTGCGGGTGCGCTTGTGAGTGTTGTCATAAATCTGATCGGGGATCACAATATGACCGGGGGCCAGTTCCTCTTTCAAAGAACCGCAGGCACTGATGCTGACAATCCTTTGCACGCCCAGGGATTTCAACGCGTAGATATTGGCTTGATAGGGAACCTCGCTCGGCATGATATGGTGTCCGATTCCATGACGGGCGAGGAATGCAACCTGTGTTCCCTCCAATATGCCTGTGATGATTGGCGCGCT
>DATIUT010000012.1:0-5425 GCA_035466615.1 Anaerolineales bacterium
TGACTGTCATATCTGTTGAGGGAGTTTCCGTTTCCGAAAACAAGCCACCCACATCGATACCCGTCAAAGAATAGAACATCCCGCAGATCAACAATAAAACCGTGAACAACAAAACAATGACTCCACCTTGCGCCTTCGAAACCATCCGTCGTTTTGGCATATCACTATCCTTTAGTTCTATTTTCTTCAATAAAAACTTTCAGCCACGCAACCACCTGACCGGCACTGGCATCTGTGGGCAATTGCGCCACAATTTCATTCATGGGGGGCAGAATAAAGGCGTCTCCGAATAAAATACGCGCCTGCTCGCCCACCCGGTTCCATAACGCCAGCCGTGCCTCATCATCCAAACTGCCTGCCTCCCCCACCCATCTTCCGACCGCACGCATCATCAAGCGCAACGCGCGTAAACGCGGCGACATTCGTTCCTCGGCGGTTTCATCATCCATGCCATCGGTTTCATACACAATGCGTTTTGCAGCAGTCTCCTCCCACAAAAGCAATTCGCCTGCCCCATCATTATCCAACGACGCGGCAAGCGATTCATTTCCGATCATGCTCCCCATCACGCGGTGAAGTCTTCTCTCCAATTCGCTCATGAGGCGAGTATAGCAGATTTACTCCTTTAGACTGTAAAAATCATTGGGATTCCCCAACGGGAACCGGCCTGCGGATGAATCGATCCGCTTGATCATCCCCAACAGGACTTCCCCGCTTCCCACTTCGACATAAGCCTGGATCCCGCTTTCCTGCATCCTCCCCACTGACTCCGTCCAGCGCACGCGCGATTGCATCTGAGCTTTTATGTCGGCGCGCAATTCGTCGGCAGTGAGCAACACATTCGCGTGGACATTGCCAATTACAGGGATCCTGGGTTTTTCAATCGAGCAGGCGTCCACGGCAGCGTTCCATTCGTTTTGGATCGAATCCATGAGTGGAGAATGTGCCGCGATGCTCACTGCAAGAGGCAAGGCACGTTTTGCACCCGCGGCTTTTGCTCCAGCCATGGCACGTTCCAATGCAGGTTTATGGCCGGAAATCACAACCTGTCCAGGGCAATTATCGTTGGCAACCTGTACGATCTCATCTGCTGTACTTGCCTCCATACAAACCTTATCCAACGCGGGGATGTCCACACCAAGGATGGCCGCCATGCCGCCGGGGTTGAGTTCGCCGGCGCGCTTCATCAACTCGCCACGTGCGCGGACGAGTTTGAGACCGTCAGCGAAGGGCAAGGCTCCGGACGCGGTCAGAGCCGACAATTCGCCAAGAGAATGCCCGGCAACAGAAGCAGGTAAAAAGTCCGGATAAAGATGCATGAACGTCCTGTAAGCGGCAATCGAGTGAATATATAACGCCGGTTGCGTGTTGACCGTCTCGTTAAGATCATCCGCCGGGCCTCCCCACATCAGTTTGGAGAGGGAAAAGCCGAGGAGCGAGTCAGCTTCGTCAAAGAGTTGTCTGGCGATGGGAAATGCCTCGGCAAGTTCTTTTCCCATGCCAACGGCTTGTGAGCCTTGGCCGGGGAAGATAAAAGCGGTTGTTGTGGGATCAAGTTTCATCGTACCTCCATAATTTCGTAGAGGCAGGGTGGCTCCGCCTCATACACATCCCGTTAAAACACAAACGGGTCGTGTTGGTCACGACCCGTCAGCGCATCAAGAGATTATTCGTCATGTTTCTTTTCTTTCTTGATCTCGACCACTTCGCGGCCTTCATAAAAGCCACAGTTGGGACAGATGGTGTGCGGAAGGCGCATGGAACCGCAGTTTGAGCAGGATGTGAGGTTGCGGGGTTGCAAGGCATCATGCGCGCGGCGGTTATTGCGGCGGCTTTTTGAGTGTTTTCGTTTTGGATGTGGGGGCATTCGACTTTCTCCTTGTTTCTATTTCTTGCTTAATTTCCGATCGAGCGGGCAGATTATAGCGGCTGGAGGGAGGTGCGTCAAGTAGGAATGACTTATAATCCATGAACAAATTTCGCGCGGAGTCTCTCTTCCTTGGGATGTGATGGACTGCCTGTTGAAGAGGCGGCGCGTTTGGCAGGTCAGCAGGGGAAATCAACTCCATAGTAAAATGAGGGCATGGAAGTTCAAATTGCTGCTGCCAAGATCAACAAATACGCCACCTCTGAAAGCGGCGACACATTGGAAGTTGTCGAACGCCCGAATGGCGGACTCTCAGTAGTTTTGGCAGATGGTCAGACTTCCGGGCGCGGCGCGAAAGCCGTTTCGCAGATGGTCGTCCGCAAGGTGATCGGGTTGCTGGCGGAAGGAGTCCGGGATGGAGCCGCGGCGCGCGCCGCATCGGACATGCTATATACAGATAAAAAGGGGAAAGTGATCTGCACGCTCAACATCGCCTCCATTGACCTGCACAGCGGCACCATTGTATTGACCCGCAACAACCCCTCTCCCATGTTCATTTGCCGCGAAAATCAAATTGACCGCATTGACGTGGAGAGTATTCCGCTCGGCATCTCACGCGATGTCCGCCCATCCATTACAGAAATCGAAATCATGACCGGTCTTGCAGTGGTCATTTACACGGACGGACTTGTCCACGCGGGAGAACGGCGCGGCCAGCCGATGAATACCATGGAAGTGTTGCAGTCCATGATGGAAGATATGGATCCCACACCGCAGAGCATCGCAGACACACTCCTGGCGCATGCAGTCTCACTCGACGATAACCGCCCCATCGACGATATCAGCGTTGTGGTGCTCAAAGTCTCAGCATTGAACGGCGACACCGTCCGGCGCATGACGGTGCGCCTGCCCATCGAAGGGTTCGCAAGTTCATGAGATCGCTTTGGCGGCAGTGGCGTGCGGGATGGCGCGACACGCTTATCCTCACCCAGGAATTCAAATTTCCATTAATTCTTTTTTCCATTACAGTCATTGGCGGCGGACTGCTCTACGCAGAGGTGGCGGAATGGGTCGGCGAACCCGCCGGAAGTCGGAGTGAGGCAATCTTCACCATCCTGACCGCGGCTTTCCTGCAACCTTCGGGTGACTTTCCAAAGCACATCGTATTACAGTTATTTCATTTTCTAATGCCCGTCATCGGCATCATCATCCTGGCACAAGGGTTGACGGACTTTGTAGGTTTATTGTTCAATCGAAAAGCACGCAATAAGGAGTGGGAGATGGCAGTTGCATCCACAATGACGAAACATATTGTATTGATCGGGCTTGGGCACCTTGGTTATCGCGTGGTTCAAAAACTGCACGAAATGGGTGAAAACATCGTTGTTGTTGAAGTAAAGCCCGGCACACACACAACCATCGCCGCACGCGACATGGGAATTCCCGTCATACAGGCGGACGCGAGACACCCCGGCGCGCTGGAAGGGGCAAATATAAAAGACGCACGCACCATCATTCTCGCCAGCCAAGACGACGCGATGAATTTACAGATCGCGCTCAGAGCCCGGAGCCTGAATCCCAGGATCCAGGTCGTCATCCGAATTTTCGATGAGGATTTTGCCCATTCCTTGCAGGAACAATTCGGTTTTATTGCATTGAGCGCCACAGAAATGGCGGCGCCCGTCTTTGCCGCAGCCGCAGCCGGGGCGGACGTAACCAATCCAATCTCCATCGAAGGACAATTGCTTGGGCTGGCAAGGATCACGATCAAGCCAAACTCCCCTTTTGCCAACAAGACGGTTGGTTATGTGGAAGACAACTATCACCTGAACATTGTCCTCCTGCGCCACAACCACGAATCAGAAATGCACCCCACTGATTCCTGCCCCATCCATGAAGGTGACACACTCGCCATTCTGGGTGGACCCGTGCAACTCAACCGCATGGTTCATGATAACGAGTAACATGGACGAACCTCCAAGTAAAAGCGCTCTCATTGGTGTCGTCGGTCCGTGCGGTTCGGGGAAATCCACACTCATCGCGGGCCTTGAAAAACACGGTTACGTCTGCCGCCACATCGCGCAGGAACACTCCTACGTACCAGCCATGTGGCAGATCATTTCCAAACCCGATATTTTGATCTTCCTCCACGCCTCCTTCCCCGTCAGCACAGCGCGCCGCAAACTCAACTGGCGAATCAAGGATTACGAAGAACAGTTCCGCAGGCTCTCCCATGCCCATGAACACGCACATATAATCATCCATACAGATGACCTGACTCCGGAACAGGTTCTGCAAACAGCATTGGATTACCTCAACGAAAGAACTCGATGAAAAGACTCTTCGCTTCACTCTTAAGCCTCAACCTGCTTCTCACCTCGTGTACATTCTCCCAGCCGACGTCCGACTCTTCCACTCTCACGCCCGAACCTGATCCCATGACCACACCCTGGGAAGACCGTTCCCACTTCAAAAACGGACTAGTCGCATCGGAGCAATCAGTGCTGAACGAATTGGAGGGCGCGAGCATGTACCGCATCGAATTTACGATCGCTGATAATCTGTATCAGATCACAGGCACGGAAGAAGTCCGCTACACGAATACAGAAGAAGTCCCGTTGAACGATGTGCAATTCCGCCTCTTTCCCAACATCCTTGGCGGCGAGATGACCATCTCCAACCTGGCTGTGGATGGTCAAACCGTTTCACCCAAGTATGAACTCGCCAACAGCCTGATGATCGTTC
The DNA here is from genome assembly GCA_035466615.1 of Anaerolineales bacterium. Taxonomy (GTDB): domain Bacteria; phylum Chloroflexota; class Anaerolineae; order Anaerolineales; family Villigracilaceae; genus Defluviilinea. The sequence goes on from DATIUT010000012.1 coordinate 4,613, forward strand.
CGTTATCCACACCACTTGGGGTGGGTCAAAGCATCGTTATCAAGATGGATTATTCTGTCACTGTTCCGCAGGAAGTTGAATTGAATTTCGGTGTGCTTGCTTATTATGACGATGTGCTTGCGCTCGCACACGCCCATCCCGTCATTTGCGTCTACGATGACGAAGGCTGGAATGCAGAGATCCCGCCGCAGGATGGTGACGTCACTTATGCAGACGCAGCGTTCTATCTCGTGCGCGTCCATGCGCCCAAGGGATTAACGCTGGTCACGTCTGGAAGCGAGATCAGCCGCGGCGAAGATGGGCAGGCTCAAGTCCTGACCGTTGCGAACGGCCCCGCGCGTGATTTCTATCTGGCGGCAAGTCCCAAGTTCGAAGAGGTCGCTCAAACCTTTGGCGGAGTCACAATCCGCAGTTATGCAAAGCCAGCGGTCAAGGATGGTGCACAATTCGCGCTTGAGGTGGCATCGAGGTCCATTGACGTGTTCAGCAAACGCTACGCGCCCTATCCATATACCGAGTTGGATATAGTAGCCACGCCCAACCTGGCATTGGGAATCGAATACCCCGGCATGATCGCCATCGCCGACCGGATTTACGATATAGACAGCGAGTATCGCGGTTCGCCTGCCAGCGTCTATGTAGAATCCACAGTTGCACACGAAGTGGGACATCAATGGTTCTACAACATGGCCGGCTCGATCGGCGGCAGCTCGGGGACGAGCAGCGCCGGGATGCCCGGTGCCGGCATCATGCCGATCTCGTTGGTGAGCGGGATGGGCGTGAGGGCGGGGGCCGGGACCTCCTCGATGGGGG
>DATIUT010000013.1:0-7967 GCA_035466615.1 Anaerolineales bacterium
ACTTCTCCGCAACGAAGCACGCCTCCAAGCAGATTTGCGCGTAGCGGCAATGCCTGATGATCTCGATCCCGATGAAATTGTCGCGCGTAACAAAGATGAATGGGCAAAAATAATTGAGAATGCCAAACCAATCGTTACACATGTGATGGAGACTCTTGCCGCAGGACAAAATATCAACGATCCGAAAGTGAAGAACCGGATCGCGGCACAGGTTGTCCCGTTGATTGAGGATCTGCCGAATCCATTGGAGCGCGATACGTATCGACAGGCGCTGGCGCGCATGTTGCGGGTGGATGAACGCGCGTTATTGGGGGCACAGGCTCAAGTTCCAAGGATGAGGCGGCCGAGGGGCGTGGCAAAGGAACGGGTTCAGGAGTCCGTAAAAGTTGCAGTGTCGGTTTCTTCCAGTAAAAGGGTCGAGGAATATGTCATCGGCGTGTTGTTCAGAAAGCCCGAGTTGTTGTATCGCCTTGACCGCGCCTTGCAGGAATATGGCTTGGCCGCATTGGACGCGCAGGACTTCGACTATACCGACCACAAGTTGTTATTCGGATTGATCCGCGAATCGGTGGAACAGTACAAGACCGAGCATCACGATTTCGTGGTGGAGGCATTGCCTGAGTCGCTGGAGGCGCGTTCGGATGAGTTGGTGCAACAGACCGGGAAACTCGAAAAAAGGGAGGAGAAACTGCTGGAGGAATTGTTACGCGGTGTGATCAAACTGCGTCGTGTGGCGGCAGGCGAGAACCTGAACCAGTTACGGTTCTTGCAGGAGGAGGCGCAAAACCACGAAGGCGATTTGCGCGCGTCTTCCTATATGGATTTGGTGTTACAACATACACGGTTGTTGCGCGAACTGGATGAAGCATATCGGAAGATGTCGCAGAAGCGGTTGGAATAACGCAACAATTCATTTTTGGCAGCGTCTGGTATAAATGGGAATATGGCTGTAAAAAAGAAGCAAACCACAGCGAAAAAGGAAAAACGCAAGACCACTGAAAAACCGCGCCCATCCACCATGCGGGATGTGCCGCTTAAGGAGTCTCACATTGATGACACTGGAGTGGAAATAAATGGGAATGGACTGGCTGAACTTGCAATGATGGGGGACGAGGAGGGCGATCCTGATGTGAATGCCCTTGCACAAGAGGAGGAACTTTTAGAAGAAGACGAGGAGCTGGATTTCAAGAGTCCTGAGGTCGCCGCAGAATTGTCTGAAGACCCCGTGCGGCTGTACCTGCGTGAGATCGGTCAGGTCAAATTGCTGGATGCTGATAGCGAATTCCGCCTGGGAACCATGATCGAAGCCAATCGCCTCGTGAGCGCGTTGCGCCGCCGCCCGCCCCGCAAGGGACTGACGGCTCCCTGTGCGATCTGCCATGCCATCCTCTCTGAGTTGGAAACGTCATGGCAGCGCCTGCTTGAAGATGCCGACCGCCTCCGCCATGACCCCCCCGACCTGGGATTGATGTTGACCGAGGCGCAAGCCTTGCGCGCGGGTTGGGGTTCGGATGCCCCTTCGTATTTGCGCGCGTTTTTGGATAATGGCAAATGGGGGACTGACCCGCTTTGGGATGATTTCGCGCGCAAATCATACTCGGTCTTTCTCAGCCTGTACCTGATCCCGTTCAATTATGCGGCATGGCTCCTCAGCCATATCAACCAAAAACATCAACTGCCAGGCCTGCGCACCATGTACAGCCGCCTCCCCGATGACAAGGAAGTGTTCGAGGAGATCGAACTGGTCAAGATACAGGCAAGGGAGGCGCACCAGTTCCTGATCCGCGCGAACCTGCGATTGGTGGTCAGCGTTGCCAAACGTTACCTGGGGCGCGGCATTAATTTCCTGGATCTGATCCAGGAAGGGAATATAGGTCTCCTGCGCGCGGTGAGTAAATTCGACCCGCGCCGCGGTTTCAAATTCAGTACGTATGCAACGTGGTGGATACGACAATCCATCAACCGTTCGATTGCCGAGCAGGCACGCACGATCCGCATCCCCGTGCATTTGTTCGAATCCATCACAAGGATATTGCGCGTGCAAAGACAACTCACGCAGGAACTCGGGCGCGACCCGACGACCGAGGAACTTGCCCTGGAGGTCGGCTATCTTCCCGCCTCCGATGTGCAAGCCATCCTGCGCGCGCACTCGGAAGAAAAACCACTCTCATCTGATCTGCAGCACAAATTGGATACCGCCACGCAGAAGATAGACCGAATGCTCCGCTCGGCGGAGGAACCGGTCTCGATTGATGGGCCGGTGGGCGACGAAGAATCCAGTTCGCTGGGTGATTTCATCGAGGATGAGGACGCGCTCTCTCCCATGGATGCCGCCGCCCGTCAAATGCTCCGCGAACAAATACGTGCCGCGCTTACATCCCTTGCCGACCGTGAACGCGAAGTGCTCGAGATGCGCTTTGGTCTGCTGGACGGGCAGGACCATACGCTTGAGGAAGTGAGCCGCTTTTTCGATGTCACGCGCGAACGGATCCGCCAGATCGAAGCGAAGGCGTTGAGGAAATTGCGGCATCCCTCGCGCAGCAAGCCATTGCGGGATTATTTGGGGTGATTGTGCAGGTCACGCTTCAAGCGTGATCTGCATTTTTTAAATCTCTCTATCATTTATCCAATATGACTAAAATCATGATTTTTGTGAAAAGTGGTACTTTTTCTACCCCCTGAAAGTCACTTATGTTATACTTTGCCGAACGTGCGAGAAAGTACAAACTTCGTCCATTAGTGGGCGTTTTGAGGTGTCAGAATGCTCGAATATGTTGCAATTGCGTTATTGATCGTGCTGTCGACGGTTGTTGCGCTGATCGCGATTGGTTTGGGGTATTTATTTGGACCACGGAAACAATCTGATGTAAAAGCCATGCCCTATGAGTCGGGCATCAACCCATTTGGGGAAGGGACCCGGCGCATGCCCATCCGCTTCTATTTGATCGCAGTATTGTTCATCCTCTTCGATATCGAAGTGGTGTTCTTCCTGCCGTGGGCGATCACGTTCCGTGAATTAAAGATTTTTGGTTTGATCGAAATGGTCATCTTTATCGCCATTTTATTGGTAGGTTATTTTTACGCGTGGAAGAAAGGAGCCCTTGAATGGGAGTAGAACAGAAACTTGGCAATATGGGCATTGTGACCGCGAAGTTGGAAGATGTTGTCAACTGGTCGCGCACGAATGCAATGTGGCCCATGTTGTTTGGTCTCGCCTGTTGCGCCATCGAGATGATGTCCGCGCAGGCCGCACACTATGATATGAGCCGTTTCGGCATGGAGCTGATGCGTGCCAGTCCGCGTCAATCAGACCTGATGATCGTGGCCGGCCGCCTTTCGCGCAAGATGGCGCCTGTGCTTCGCCGCCTGTATGACCAGATGCCCGAACCCAAGTGGGTGATTGCCATGGGCGACTGTGCCTCGTGCGGTGGTGTCTTTAATAACTATGCCATTGTGCAGGGTGTGGATGAGATCGTCCCTGTGGATGTGTTCGTGGCGGGTTGTCCGCCACGCCCCGAGGCGTTGATCCACGGTGTGATGACCCTGTATGAAAAGGTCAAGGGCGAAAAGTTCAAGGATTTGGTGAAAGAATAATGTCATTGCGAGTGGTGCCTTGGTGCCACGAAGCAATCTCCCCGCGAGTTGGGGATTGCCTCGTCGCCGCTACGCGGCTCCTCGCAATGACGGGATGAGTATATGGAAAACAAACTCGAACCAATCTTAAAAGTTTTGCAGGAAAAGTTCGGTGCCACGTACGAAGAATTCCGCGGTGAGGCGCATGTGTTCGTCACAACGGAACAGATCATCGAGGCGCTGACACTCCTGCGCAATAAATATGAATTTGAATTGCTTTCTGCAATGACGGCAGTGGATTACTGGCCTCAGACGACGCCGCGTTTTCATGTGATCTATCAACTGTCTTCGCTGGCGAAAAACATCACAGTGCAGTTGAGAGTCCCATTAAATGGCGACCAGCCCAAAGTCCCGACCGCGACGCGTGTGTATGAAGTGGCAAACTGGCGCGAGCGTGAACTCATGGATATGTTCGGTATCGTGGCCGAAGGTCATCCCGATCCACGAAAACTCCTCCTGCCGGAAGATATGGAGGGACATCCACTGCGCAAGGATTTCCCGTTGGGCTATGAAGAACCGCAATTCACCTTTAACTTCGAAGAGATAGACCTTCGCAAGCCGTACGCAAAGGAATAACCATGACCCAGATCGAAGAAGTTCAATACGATCAATATAAACATCTGGTCTCGGAGCGGGCATTTACCGGCGAAACCATGTTGCTCAACATGGGACCACAGCATCCGTCCACGCATGGTGTTCTGCGCCTGTTGCTCGAATTGGACGGCGAGATCGTTGTAAACGCCATCCCCGACATCGGTTTTCTGCACACCGGCATCGAGAAGAACATGGAAGCCAAGACCTATCTCAAAGCCGAAGTGATGACCGACCGCCTCGACTACATGAATACCGTGGGCAACAACCTTGCGTATTGCATGGCGGTGGAAAAACTGGTTGACCTGGATGTGCCGCCCCGTGCGCAGGCCATTCGCGTGATACTGACGGAATTACAGCGCATTGCCTCGCATCTGGTCTGGGTTGGTACGTTCGGGCTTGACCTTGCAGCGATGTCCATGTTCCTGTATGCCTTCCGCGAACGTGAACAGATCCTCGATATTCTCGAACTGTGTTCCGGTCAGCGCATGATGACGACCTTCATCCGCCCGGGCGGATTGTGGCGCGATGTGCCGGTGGAATTCGAGACTGCGGTACGTGATTTCATCAAAATATTCCCAAAACGTATTGATGAATACGAAGCCTTGTTGACGAAGAACCCGATCCTTCTGGACCGTTTGCTGGGTATCGGCAAACTGGACGCAGCGACCGCCCTTCAGCATGGTGTGACAGGACCGATGCTCCGCGCTTCCGGTGTGAAGTGGGATCTGCGCAAAGCCCGCCCGTACATGGGCTATGAACAATATGATTTCGATGTGCCTGTTGCCACTGAAGGTGACACGTATGCACGCTATCTTGTCCGCATACAGGAGTTCCGTGAGTCGTTGAAGATCGTGGAACAGGCGTTGAACAAACTGCCGATGGGACCGGTGCGAAGCGACAACCGCAAATTTGTCACGCCGCCGCGTTCCGAGATCGGCGTGAGCATGGAAGCACTCATCCATCACTTCAAGTTGTGGACGGAAGGCTTCCCTGCACCGAAGGCATCCATTTACAGCGCGATCGAATCCCCGCGCGGTGAGTTGGGGGTTTACCTCGAAGGCGATGGTGGACCCAAGCCGTATCGTGTTCACTGGCGCACGCCTTCCTTTGATAATTTGTCCGTTGTATCAAAGATCGTAAAGGGGCATTTGGTGGCAGACCTGGTTGCCATCCTTGCCTCCACTGACATTGTGCTCGGAGATATTGACCGATGAGCCTTGCTAATAAATACCCGAAAGAAGTAAAGCAGATCCTTTCCAAATATCCGCCGGAACATAAACGTTCGGCAGTCATGCCGTTGTTATATCTTGCCCAGCGTGAAGAAGGTTATCTGAACAAAGCCGCCATGCAGGATATTGCGAAAATGCTCGAGATCACCGAGACGGATGTCGCGGCGATTGTTGGTTTCTATACCCTGTATCACGATGAGAAGGCAGGCAAGTATCGTATGCAGGTCTGCACGGACCTGCCTTGTGCATTGCGCGGCGCCGATCAGTTCATGGAATCGCTGTGCAGCAACCTCGGCATCAAGGTCGGTGAGACGACCGAAGATGGTCTCATCACCCTCGAAGGTGTAATGTGCCTTGCCGCATGCGACAAGGCTCCCATGTTCCAGACGCAGGGACCCGACGGCATCAAGTACCACGAGAACATGACCGTGGATAAAACGATGGAATTGATCGCTGCCCTCAAGAAATCAACAGGGGAGGCGAAGTAATGGCACACATCCTTTTACGCCATCGCGATATCCCCGATATCAACAAACTCGAGGTCTACAAAAAGAACGGCGGCTTTAACGCGTTCAAGAACGCGGTCACAAAGATGAAGCCCAACGAAGTGACCGATGTGGTCAAGAACTCCGGCTTGCGCGGCCGCGGCGGTGCGGGCTTCCCGACCGGCATGAAGTGGGCGTTCATTGACAACAAGAACTGGCCTCATTACGTGGTTGCCAACGCGGACGAGTCCGAGCCGGGCACGTTCAAGGACCGCGAGATCATGGAGAGCAATCCCTTCCAGTTTTTGGAGGGTGTTGCCATCGCCTCGTATGCGGTCGGTGCGAACGCAGCCTATGTCTACCTGCGCGGCGAGTTCTGGCAGGTGGCCGCCTTCCTCGATGAAAAGATCGCAGAGATGGAAGAAGCGGGTTACCTTGGCAGGGACCTCTTTGGCAAGGATTACTCGCTCAAGATCCATACCCATCTCGGCGCGGGCGCGTATATCTGCGGCGAAGAGACTGCCATGCTTGAATCTATCGAGGGCAAACGCGGACAGCCGCGTGTGCGCCCTCCATTCCCTCCTGCTGTGGGTCTGTATGGCAAGCCAACCATCGTGAACAATGTTGAAACCCTGACCAACGTCCCGCTCATCCTTGCAAATGGCGCGGACTGGTACAAGAAAATGGGGACTGCCGACAGTGCGGGCGTGAAGATCTTCTCGCTCTCGGGTCGTGTGCGCAAACCCGGCAATTATGAACTGCCTTTCGGCACAACCTTCCGCGAATTGATCTACACCCACGGTGGCGGTGTGCAGGACTCGCACAAGGTCAAAGCCATCATGCCTGCGGGCGCTTCATCCTCCCTCATCCTTGTGGACGACGACAAGATCCTCGACACCCCCATGGACTACGCCAGTGTGCGTACGCTCGGCGCGGACCTTGGGTCTGCTTCCGTGATCGTGGTGGATGAGACCGTCTCGATTGACTGGCTGATCAACAAAACCATGCACTTCTTCCGGCATGAATCGTGCGGCAAATGCACCACCTGCCGCGAAGGAACGTATTGGATGTCGCATATTACCGAACGCATCCACGAAGGTCACGGGAAAGCGGCAGATGTTGACCTTCTGCTGAACGTTGCCAGACAGATGCAGGGCAAATGTCTGTGCGCGCTCGGAGAATTTTCAACCATGGCGGTTGTTACAGGCATCGAACGTTTTAGAAAAGACTTTGACAAAGTGGTGAAAGCATAATGAGTAAACAAGTCACGCTCACAATTGACGGAAAACAGGTCACGGTCCCGGAAGGGACGTTGGTGGCTGATGCCGCGAAGATGATCGGCATCGACATCCCTGTTTTCTGTCATCATCCAAAACTTGAACCTGTCGGCATGTGCCGCATGTGTTTGGTCGAGATCGGTCGTCCCGTACGTGACCGCGCCACCGGTCAATTCGTGATGGAGAACGGCGCCCCGAAGATCCAGTTCATGCCCAAACTCGAAACGGCCTGTACTAACAAGGTCGAAGACGGCATGGTTGTCCTCACACAGTCTGCAAAGGCGACGGAAGGTCAAAAGGGAACCGTTGAGTTCCTGCTGACTTCACACCCGCTCGATTGCCCGATCTGCGACAAGGGCGGTGAATGTCCCCTGCAGAACCTGACGATGGCGCACGGTCCCGGCCAGAGCCGCTTCCTTTACGATGAAAAGAAGCACATGGACAAGATGGTTCCGCTGGGCGAGTTGATCTACCTCGACCGCGAGCGATGTATCCAATGCGCGCGTTGTATCCGCTTCCAGAGCGAGATCGCAGGCGACTCGGTCATCGGCTTCGATGAGCGCGGACGCTCGACACAGATCGTCTCTCTCTCGGAACCCGGGTTTGATTCGGTTTTCTCGGGCAACACCTCCGATATCTGCCCCGTCGGTGCATTGACCACTGCGGACTTCCGCTTTGGCGCACGTCCATGGGAATTACAGGCACAGGCTTCCATTTGTACACAATGTCCCGTTGGATGCAACACCACA
>DATIUT010000014.1:0-4666 GCA_035466615.1 Anaerolineales bacterium
AAAGGCATTTGGTCCATATCGCCCATAAATTACCACTCACAGTCAAAAAACCGAAAATCAATTTGTTGAAAACGGTTCCTTGTTGGGAAATAATCTTTATCCAAGAAGCGAACTATTGCGGCTTTCCCATCGTTCGCGTCAACGTATCTAACAAAATTAAATGATGCAAAGCCTGTGGAATTTGAGTCTGCAGTAACGTAATACCAAGTTCAATTTTCAATACTTACCCATTCATTCCTGGCACCAATTATCTTCATATTGCTTAATCCTCACAATTTTCAGCATCACAACAATCTTCCATCCCTGCGGCTTTTTCGAAGGCTTCTTTCCCTTCACTGTAGGAGAACCAGATCAGTCCCAACGCGCCGATGGAATCGACGAAGCCGAAACCTGTCAATTCGTAGATAAGACTGGAAATCAATAGAACAACGGACATATAAATGCAGACCATCGTGCAATTCGCGTCGGAAAGAATTGGTTGTGAGTTGAGCGCGCGTCCCACTTTGCGTTTGGCCGCGACAAGCGCCCACATCATCGCAATAGAGATGACCGAGATGATGAGCCCAGGTAATGTTGTTTCTGGTGTGTGTCCTACAACGATGTTGTAGATGGCTGTGGCGGAGAGACCAACGACCAGCAGGTAAAATGATGCACCTGTGATTCTCAAGGCGCTCTTCTCGAACTGTGAGCGCGGTGTATCGGGATTTTGGCGGATGCGAATCACCATTGCGAGAATTCCAATTCCCGACATGACCTCAATGAAAGAGTCCACGCCGAAGCCGAAGAGGGTGAGTGCCTCATCTGAGAATCCGAAGTAGACGGAGATCAGCCCCTCAGCGAGATTGTAGAAGATGGTGAAGAATGCCAGCCAGAGGGCATAAACCCAGTAGCGGTTGGTGGAAGTTTGGGTGAGAGCGGTCATGGGATACTCCGTTAAAGAAATCGGTAAACCATATGGTTGAAGGATTTTCTGATTGTACCTCCATACTGCATCGCCAATGACGGCAAATAACAAGCGCACATCCGTCTCCCGGAATAAGTCTGACAATTTTGGTGAATCTTGCCGAGTCTGCTTGCTTTTTAAGATGAAAAGTCGTATATTTAATATGTTTCAAATCCCATAGGTCTCATAGGAGGAAGTAATGAAGAAGCATCTGCCCCTGATTCTTGTATTGTTTGGTTTGTCGCTGGTTCTGTCTGCGTGTGGCGGCGGCGGTCCCTCTACCACGTTGGATGTCACCATGACCGATTTCAAGTTCGAGCCGACGGAATTCACTGTCCCTGCCGGACAGGAGATCACGGTCAATGCCACAAATAACGGCGCAGTGGAACACGAATTCGTCATCTTCAAGCTCGGTACGGACGCAGGTGAGAAATTCGGCGATGAAGACGAAGAGAACATCTACTGGGAAGTGGAAGTCTTTCCGGGGCAGAGCGCCAGCGGCACCTTCACTGCACCAGCAGAGGCGGGTGAGTATTATGTAACCTGTGGTATTGAAGGCCACCTTGAGGCAGGCATGAACGGCAAGTTGATCGTTGTCGCAGGCGAGTAGAAAAGGAGCAAAACCAATGACGCCCGAGGTCTTTGAGACTTCGGGCGTTTCTCTTACAATGGGGATATGAAGAAGCCTCTGATCACCAGTTTGAACAACCCGCTCGTCAAGCAGGCGCGAGCCTTGCACCAAAAGAAAGCCAGACGTGAAAGCGGACTATTCCTTGTGGAGGGAATCCATCATGTGGGGGAGGCAATCGAAGCGGGATGGGATGTCGAGTCCGTGCTTTATGCGCCGGATCTGTTGACGAGCAGTTTTGCGCATGACCTGATCGCCCGCCTCGATTTCAAGCCTCAGCCTGTTACGCCGCAAGTGATGGAATCATTGGCCGACAAGGACAACCCGCAGGGTATCCTTGCCGTTGTTCGCCAAAGGCAGACTCGCTTGAATGAGTTGAGTCAAATCACGCGCGCGGTTGCACTTGTTTCCCCACAAGACCCTGGCAATGTCGGGACCATCCTCCGCACGATGGATGCCGTTGGTGCAGATGCACTTTTTCTTTTGGACGGTGGTGTGGAACTGTATCATCCCTCCGTTGTCCGTTCCAGCATGGGAACGCTGTTCTGGAAACCGGTCGTGCAAATATCGTTTACTGAATTCGTTCAATGGGCGCGTGGCAAAAATTATCAATTGATCGGCACATCGGCTCATGGCGACATGGAATATCACGCACTTGTGCCTCGCACTCCCTGGGTGGTGGTGTTGGGCAATGAGCAAAAGGGACTTTCGGCTGAACAGACAAAAGCATGTGACGTCACTGTATTTGTGCCGATGATGGGACGTGTCAGTTCGTTGAATCTGTCCGTTGCGGCAGGGGTGTTGTTGTATCAGTTCATTCAATAATCTTATGCATGCCGAGATTATCGCAGGGAGCCTTGATACTCACATTAATAATGAAAAAGGACACAGCGCGGCTGTGTCCCAAATTGGTCGAAAGTGAATCAGGCGTCGGGGCGGAATGAGGCGTTAGAACTCGTCTTCGTCTTCATCCCAAAGGTCATCCTCTTCCTCTTCATCCTCTTCATCCCATTCCGACTCATCCTCTTCCTCCCATTCCTCTTCCGCTTCGTCAGATGGCGAGTAGGTATTGCAACCGGCGTCGGGGTCAATCTCAACTGCCGCGGCACTGCAATAACCTTCATCCAAAAAAACACAATCTGCGTAATGACATTTAATGCGGGGCATTCTTTCCTCCTGATGAAATTAGGGTTGTCGAATCACACGAACTATCGAAAGGATAAAGATGAGCGTCATGGTCACCTGCGAAGCCACGCAGAATGGGCAGAACGTTTTATTAAGCAACACAATTTCCACGTAGACCAGCCAGAGCGTGAAGAAAAAACCGATCAGCGAAACACCGAACAGGATCATGCTCCCGTTCTGTTTGAAAAAACCATTCCTGCGTTCGAGCCAGTGGATGCCGAAGATGAATGCATACCCAAGCACACCGATCAATGCCACAGGGATCCCGTTCACCTCTGAATATCTGCTGGCGTTTACCGTACTGCAATCGCCGGATCCAAGACACATATTATCGTTGGATGTGACCTTGTAAATGGTCATGTAGATCGAAACGAGCAAACCGAGTATGGAGAGTGCAATGGTGATCTGTGTTAGGCGTTTTTCCATGATTCCTCATAACAGCCAGGCGTCCACTTCCTGACCGGCAGGCACGCATTTTACACCAGCGGGGATAATTAGTAAAGCATTCGCTTGTACCAACGATAGCAAATTCCCCGAACCCTGGTGCCCGGTCAATTTTGCGACGTGTTGGCCATTCTCTTCGCGGATGATGGCGCGCAGATAGCTCTCACGTCCATCGGATAGGATCTCCTCTTCGCTTCTTGCACGGATCTTCGGCCTGTCTCCGTCCGAAAGCCCGCGCAGCCTTATGATGGCGTCGCGCACAAAAACCTCGAACCCGACGAATGCAGAAACGGGATTGCCCGGCAAACCAATGAAGGGGATGTCCCTGTATTCTCCAAACGCAAGCGGTTTGCCGGGACGCATGTTCACGCGCCAGAAATTCAGCCTGCCATTCGACTCGACCACTTCCTTGACATAATCGAACGCGCCGACGCTCACACCCGCGGAGGAGAGAATCAAGTCAGCATTGAGCAGGACAGCCTGTTCGATCAGGCCCTGCACCGATTTGCGCGTGTCCTTTGCAATGCCGAGACGCAATACTTCCGCGCCCGTGCTTTCAAGGAGTGATGCGAGCATGTACGAGTTCGAGTCGCGGATCTTTCCTGATTCGAGCGGAGCACCTGCCTCAAGTAATTCATCTCCTGATGACAGCAGGGCAACGAGAGGTCTTTTGTGTACATTGACCTCCGCGAAGCCAAGCATTGCCAGCAAGCCAACATCCTGGGGTTTGAGAATATTTCCTTTTTTGAGCACAGCATCCCCGGCGCGGACATCCATGCCGCGCCGGCGGACATTGTCACCGTTCTTTATGACTTTCTCGATGGAAATAGTCGCGGGTGCGGGTGTTCCGGGCGAGCGGTCATTAAAGTCTATATCTTCGACCGGGATGACTGCGTCCGCACCGTCAGGCATTTGTGCGCCGGTCATGATGCGCGCGGCTTGTCCGATGGCAAGGGAAATCATCGGTGTGGAACCGGCAGGTATATCGGCAACCACGCGCAAGGTCACGCGAGAGGCGGGCGCGGCGTTCGATGTGTCCGCGGCCTGGATGGCAAACCCATCCATTGAGGAGTTATCGAAGAGGGGCAGGTCCTCTGCCGCGATGATATTAACACCCAATACACGGTTGACACAGGCAGCGAGCGGAATGCTCTCTGTGCCGACAGGATTGAATTGGAAAAGGATTCGTTCACGGGCTTGTTGAACACTGAGCATTGACATTTGTGCCTCTAAGCGGCGACATTATACCCTCTTGTCACCATGCTGGCGCATGGGGTATCACCCGGGTCTTACGCGGTGCGCTTCCAAGACGTTGGGAAGGTTTTCGATGCGTGTCAAAATGCGGCTGAGTTGATCGAGATTTTTTACTTCCACGATCAGATTCAAGTCGGCAAGCGTTCGGTTGATGTTTACAGAAACATCGGCAATGTTCACACCTTCGCTGTCGAGCAGTGTGGAGATGTCTC
>DATIUT010000015.1:0-6286 GCA_035466615.1 Anaerolineales bacterium
ATGCGGCTCGTTCAACTCAACGGGAATGCCATGCCCGCCATACCACTTCATTACATTTTGATGCTCATGGATCGAACCTTCGAGATCCCATGGCCCGCGCCCATCCATTTGATTGAACCAAAATAACGGAATGGCGCACCATGCAATGTTGATCGTATCCACATACATCTCAGCCAGTTTTATAAAATCATCGGTACCAGAATAGGTGCGCAGCAATGGGAAATTCCCGCGCCTGCTGGCCTGATGCAAGGCACGGTAATCGTCCGCTGAACGGACAGGCACGCCGCCCGCGCCCTTCCGCCTTGGGTCTTGTCTTTCAGGATGAAAGAAATTTTCCTGCGCGTCCTGATCAATGCCAAGCGAGACCACATCCAATGCCTGTGCCTCCGCGATCTTTTTGATTCCTTCAATCGTATCTTCCATAGTTGGCAAACCAAAATGATGACGCAATATCGGATACGGAGACTTCCACTTAATTCTTTCAATTGTGGATTGAGGAAAATCCGCTTCACTCCGACCTTTTGCTTGTTGTCCCCTCAAATAAGCAATAATCTCCTCCAACGGTTCACTGCCATCAAATACGCGTTCGAAGAACCCAATCTTCTCAGCGCGTTCAGCAACCGGCGGAGTCCCGCCAAATGCAAAGCGGACTCCCCGCTCATGGAGGTCTGATGCAGCCTCGGCAAACTCGCCCAATAAACGTTCACCCGTCTCCGGCGTGAGTCGATAAGAGACTCCCACCATGTCCGCTTTTTCGCGTCTGGCAACTTTGAGCACTTCCTCAATCGGCACCGACGGGCCAAGGAACACCGTCCGCCATCCAGCCGATTCAGCGAGACGCAAAAAGTTCGTCACGCCCGCCACGTGGACACATTCACCCAATGCACCAGCAATTACTGTTTTTTGTTTCTTCATGCGTTTTCTCCTTTTCACTGCTTCCCCCCTGATCAATGAGATATGATCCCCACAATTTTTATACCACAAAAAATTTTGGTTTTGATTAATTCCGCGTAAATAAAAAGTCGCCCCGAAAACGGATTCGGAGCAACTTATATGTCATTCAAAAAAAATTATTGAAAATACTGCAACGCCAGCCTCAAGCGATCTTCCACATCATCAGGCGCGTCCTTAGCAATGGATTGGATCGCGGTCTGCGCTTCAACGACTGAGTAACCCAATGCTGTCAACGCGGCGAGGACTTCACTATCCTTATCAGACATCGCCGCGACTCTCGCCAGCGCGTCCGTCGGTTTGAGTTTATCCTTCAAATGGAGCGCGATCTTTTGAGCGGTCTTTTTTCCCACCCCCGGGACGCGGCTCAACAATTCCGCCTCATCGGCAAAGACTGCGCGTTGCACGGCATCCAATGTCATCGTGGACAGGACCGAGAGCGCGACCTTCGGTCCCACACCATCCACACCCAGCAGGATGTTGAAGAGTTCGCGGTCGGCCTGGGATTCGAAGCCATATAGAGTCAACGCGTCTTCACGTACGACAAGATGCGTGAACAAAAATGCCATTTCGCCAGTCTTGAGCTTTGTCCGCAAGGGCGCAGGAAGGAAGACCCGCAATCCCACCCCGCCAACTTCAAGGATAAGGGCATTATCTTCAATTTGTGAAACTTCACCACGGAGAGTTGCTATCATGGTTCAATTTAACCACAGATAAACACGGATGTACACAGATGGGTTGATGAATTGTTGGATTACGGCTTGGGAGTTTTCCAATAGACAGATGGTAAAAGACGTTTGATTTCGATTTTCGGTTTGGCAAAGTTTAGGAGCAAACAAACATCTGCCCCCGTTGCCCGTAAATAATTCAAAGCCTGTGCTGTATGCTCATCCATTAACATGGAAACCGCCTTCAATTCAACCAGAACTTTCCCATTTACAAACAAATCAGCCCAAGACCCCCGACAACAACCCCATCAAAAGAGACCTTGATTGGATACTGTTACTCAACCTGCAAGCCAGCCTTTTGAAGTGCAACAACCATGGCGTTCTCATAGGCTTTTTCTACAAAGCCAATACCAAGCGAGTTGCTTACGGCGTATGCACAACCAATGATTTTCTCTGTAATTGCGATCACTTCCTGTGGCGGCATTCACTCCTCCTTGTTTATCAAACAGAAAATGTTCATCCGCTTTCATCTGTGGTGAATTAATACCTTTTCGTATTCAAATGTGTGATCGCCACCGCCAGGGCATCTGCCGCGTCATCAGGTTTGGGGATGGAGTCGAGTTGCAGTAACGCGCGCACCATTTCCTGCACCTGATGTTTATCCGCGCCGCCATAACCAGCCACGGCGTTTTTGACTTCCTTTGGAGTGTATTCGAACGTTTCGATGCCTGCCTTTTGCAACGCAAGCAGAACCACGCCGCGTGCCTGTCCCACGGCGATGCCGGTGGTCACGTTCCGTGCAAAGAATAATCTTTCGACTGCCGCGGTCCCGGGTTTGTATTCTTTGATGAGGCTGCGCAGTTGGTCATAGATCATTTCGAGGCGGGCGGGAGCAGAGTCATCTTTAGGGGTGGAGATTACGCCAAATTTAACAGCGACCAGTTCCCCGTCGCGCATGAGGCGCACGAGTCCGTAGCCTGTTGTGGCAGTGCCGGGGTCAATCCCTAATGCGAGGGTCATTTAAATAAATGTAGGAGCGGATCGTGATCCGCCCCTACGCGTATTCTGGTTACGCCGCTTCGAGCGCGGCGAGGGCTTCGTCTGAAACCTTGAGGTTCGAGTAGACATTCTGCACGTCATCGAGGTCTTCGATGGTTTCGAGCGCCTTGAGCACGCTGACCGTTTCCTCGGCGCCGAGTTCCATTTCCTGCCTGGGGGACATGCGCAGTTCCGCATCCTCAGGCTGGACATTCGCCTTGTGCAAGCGAGTGGCGATCTCCTTGAACGATTCAACAGGACCCGTGATCTCGATGACGCCGTTGTCTTCAACGACATCGTTCGCGCCTGCTTCGATGCCGAGTTCGAAAGCCTTGTCGAAATTCATCGCGCTCGAGGGGAACGAAAAATACGCAATACGCTCGAACTGCCAGCCCACTGCACCAGGCTCCGCCATATTGCCGCCCGCCTTCGTAAGCGCGTGACGAAGATCTGAAACCGTGCGGTTACGGTTATCAGTGACAGATTCGATCATCACCGCCACGCCATGACCGACATAGCCTTCATAGGTGATCGACTCGAATACCACACCATCCTTATCTTCACCCGCGCCGCGCTTGATGGCACGCTCGATATTATCCTTGGGCATGTTCTCGGACCGCGCTTTATCCACCGCAAGACGCAAACGGAAATTCGAATCGATGTCACTGCCGCCTTCACGCGCCGCAATGACGATCTCACGCGCAAGGCGTGTAAAGATTGCCCCGCGCTTGGCATCTGCCACGCCCTTCTTGCGTTTGATGGTGGACCATTTTGAATGACCAGACATACGTACTCCTTCAATAAAATCACTATTGCGGGAAATCTATTTTAAGCGCAAAAATTATACCATTACAGGAAAAAACCCACGCCCATCGCCTTCGGTCCCGCGTGAACAACGATCGCAGGAGGAAGTCCATAGATCGGGATATTGGAAACGGGCACTTTGGACTTCAATTCCTGGGCCAAAGCCTCCGCTTCCTTCTCCGCCTCAACCTGCAAAACACATAAATGAGCCTCTGCCCCGCCTTTGCATTGCTCTGTCACCACTTCCACGAGACGCGCCAGAGCGCGTTTCTTCGTCCTCTGCTGTTCAAACGATTCCACCTGCCCGTCTTTGACTTGCAGGATCGGCTTGATCTCAAGCAACTCCGCCAGCAGTTTCTTCGCCCCGCCGATGCGACCGCCCCTGGCAAGATACTCGAGTGTATCCACAAGGAAATAGAGCCGCCCGCGCGGGATCATGTCATTAAGTTTGGCAACGATCTCATCCGCGGATTTGCCTGCCTTCGCCATATCATCTGCCAGAAGCACCAACGAACCGAGATTGCACGAGATGGTCAGTGTATCCACCACGCGGACATCGAGCCCCGGAAATTCCTGCGCGGCAGTCTGCGCCGAACGGACAGTTCCACTGGCTTTGCTCGTCGGTGCGACAACCACCACGCTTTCGCCTTTTTTCTTCGCATCCTCGAAGATCGGGAAATACAGCGGTGGTTCCGGCGCGGCGGTCTTCGGCAAGGTGGGGAATACCTTCAGTTTTCGCAAGAACGCGTCAGTATCCAATTGTTCGTCATCGTGATAGGAATCCTCCCCAAAGATGACCACCTGCGGAACATACGGAATCCCGCGCTGTTTCAACAAATCACGCGGAAGTCCACAGGTGGTATCAGCAACAATAATGGTCATGGTAGTCTCCTATGGCAGTATTGTATTCCCCATCAATTTGGAGGCTAACTGTCAAAAGAACTCAAATTTGTATTACAAACGGCGTTGAACTCACTTCAAAATGACATTTATCAGTTGAACAGGAGGCATGGATATGCTATTCTAATGATTAAAGAGGTGCAACATGAAACAAAAGGCAACAATTTTCTTATTGGTTGTCGTTTTGTTACTTTCGGCCTGTCGGGATAAATCAACTCTTAGCCAGGACACCATCGAAATCCATCCTGAGTTGCAAAACGTCCCCGTATATCCCGAAGCAAAAGGCTGGGGAATCGGTATACCAGGCATGGACTTACCACAGGAATATGAGACCTATTCCTACCCGGCGGAGGTACTTCAATCGAAAACGCTGGTGGAGTTTTATAAAGAGAACATGCCGTCTAACGGCTGGGAATTGTTCGACGAAATGGAAAATGAGATCGCAAACAGAAAAAGCATCACTCTGCTCTTCTCCAAAGAGGGAACCATTGCAGAGTTGGATATTACACAATGGACCACAGCATCCTGGCTGGTGACAGTGAATTTTTACGATGACCCCTAAAAAGTTTCAGAGACTATGTGAATACGTGCGGTGCATCTTGTAGAAATTAATGCCAAAGTTTTCCATTTCGCGCTGCGTGTTCTCGTTCTCAACGCCGATCTGCATCACATCCGCCTATTCGTGGAGTGGTTGGTCACATTCCAGATCACATCGCCTTTGCGCGTTCCGTCATCTGTGCGCGGAGGTTATGTATATCGTGGTCAACCGTGAAGAGCGCACCGAGATAAAAGACGAAGCATAAGCCCCAAGCCACACTACAGATCAGAATGATGGCGGTTTGCAAACTGAGGGCATCTGCAATGATGCCTGTGATGATGGGAGCAAACGCCGCGCCGCCGTTCTCGATGAAGTATTCCACTGCCTGTGCCGTGGAACGGACCTCGGGGACGGTCACATCATACACCGTCGCAATGACATTTGCCGAGGAAAGCGGCATGAAGACTGCCGTAAGACACATAAAGATGAAAAACTGATTCCTTGCTTCGATGGGTGATGTGACGGCAAGGTAAAGGAAGATCGCGCCGAGCAAAACGCCCGCACTCGAAACGAGAATGCGCCCCTTGTTCGTACGTTTGAAGAACATATCGCCGAGTGCGCCGCCGAGGAAGTAACCACCCGCAAGGATGAGAATGACAGGAGCCATCGTGAAGAGGATGCTGTTCCCATCATAGCCGCGCTCCCTTTCGAGATAGCCGAAGAAAAAGTAGGTGATCACATTCCACGGAAAGACGCCCGCAAAACCCTGCAGAAAGATGAACCACATGGTTTTCTTCTTGAAGATCTCTTTCGCCTCCGCCCACGAAAATTTGAAGGTCGCCATTTCGGGCATATTTTCAAACTCCGGCTCGGCTTTGCCGCGTGGCATTTCCCTGACGCCAAAGTAAATAAAGAATGTCAACACAATCCCCAGCGCGCCTGTGATGTAGAACACCGACCGCCAGCCCCCGATCATGGGTGCGACAATCAAGGCAAGGATCATGCCGATCAAATAGCCGAGCGGTTGTGCAAGTTGCAGAACGCCATATACCTTGCCGCGCAGGTTCGGACCAAAATAATCCGCCACGAGTGTATACAAGCCGGGATAGGACGAGTCATCAATGCCCGTCGAGGCACGCGTCACAAGGAAGCCGCCGAACGTGCGCATAATGGCGTTGAGCCATGTGGTGGCGCCCCAGATGAAGGATGCGAGCGCCAGCAGTTTCGCACGTGCATAACGATCGTATAAATATCCCCAGATCGGGTAAAGGATGGTCGCGACAATGAGCGCGCCCGAGTTGATCAGACCCCACTGTTGATTATTGATGCCGAATGATTCACTGATGGGGACCTGCAACGAGCCGATCATCAACTTGTCGGTCTGGTG
>DATIUT010000016.1:0-15108 GCA_035466615.1 Anaerolineales bacterium
CACCGTGGCGAATGTCACCGACTGGTTATATCTTGTCGAATGGAGCGGTTTTGGTATTCCTGCCACGACATGGGCAGTCATTATGATCGCCGTCGCCTCGCTGATCGGCCTTGCCATGTTCATCGCTCGCAAGGATGTTGCTTATCTGCTCGTCCTCGTCTGGTCGTTTGTTGGAATTGCGGTGAAACAAACATCCGCTCCCGATGTTGTTCTTACTGCGTGGATTGGGGCGGGTCTTATATTCGCACTTGCGGTGTACGGCCTTTTACGGAGAAAAGGAAAATAACAGCCCGGTAAATCCCGCGTATTTGAAAACGGAGAGGGAATTACTGACGTCGCTCATAAAATAATTGGTTCTCGCGCAAAAAGGATCGAGCGCTTGAAAACAAGGTTCAACTGCATTCGTAAATTGTCTTGATCCATCAATTATCCTGGCATTAACATTTTGGAACGATATCGCAAAGTCCCCGCCAAATGTGCGGATTGGATGTTTTCGCTCCCCGCCAAGTCTGCAATGGTTCTGGCCAGCTTCAGGACGTGATGATAGGCACGCGCTGAAAGATTCATCTGACTCATCGCCACCCGCATAGCATTACAGACAATATCAAATGAACCGTTGTTTGAGAAGCGCTTTTGTTGATTATCAGTAGATCACGAAAAGGCTTGAACATGATTTACGGCGAATCGCCTGCGTGAAGTGCTGGCACAAGCCTTGCCGGAGTCGGCAATTTTGCAACGCGCCCTCAATCGAATCTTATGCGCCCAAACACCGCGGTTTGTCAAGAAAGGAAAACGTTCCTACTGCATCGCGATCGACTTGACGCTGATCTCTTATCACGGTGACTGCCAAAGTCCATTGAGCCGCACCAGGTCTTCGAGATGTATCGTCAACGATTTGGGAACGAAGCCGGTTATCGTCAGATGAATCAAGTTCGCACGCGCACTGCCTCTCGCAATCCTGTCATCCGTTTATTCATGTGAAACTTCCTTTACCCTGTCCGCTTTACAGGCGGGAGGAAAACCATTAGATTGTCATTTTTTACTTCGACAATAAATTCATCCAAGGGGCGCGGCGGCGGACCGCCAACCACAGTACCTACAATGTCAAAATGACCGTCGTGGCAGGGACTGATGTAATGTTCTTGATCGGGATGCCAGGTAACGCGACAGCCAAGATGGGTGCAAATGTCAGAAAATACCCGTACTTCACCTTCACTCTTGCGTACAACGTACAAACCATAATTGGTTGCCGTCCTCTCCCATCCATGGACCCTGGTGCGGGTAAATTCAAATCGGGTAGGAATGCCAATGGGATAATTTTCCAAAGGACCGAGATCAACGATGGTATCGTCCTCTGTTTTTTCGAGTGATGGCGAAAGCAGATAGAGGATGGAAGGCAGTCCAATCCCAGTAGCGATTAGGGTGCCAACAAAAGCAGTGATTGTTTTGATAAAGTCACGGCGGCTAATGTCTGGTCTGTGCGTCATCGGTACCTCCTGCTATTTCAACTCCCATTCAAAGGTACGGGTGGGTGCATCCATGTTGATGATTGTGAGGGTGAGTTTTGTCGCTCCTTCGAGGATGGGTTTGCCGCCCTGTGTTGCCGGGAAGATCAATTTTCCTTCCACATGATGCCCTCCACGTGGCGCGTCCCACAGGGTTGAATTGAGGCTGACACCCGTATCGGTTGTGAGCGTGGCGCTTGCGGCAAGGTCCATACTGAGGTCAATCGAATGGGTGGTTAAGACTATATTGAATTCAAGGGATTCGGCAGTTTGGTCAAGGTTAAGCGGGGTGACTTCAAAGATGATCGCTCCCTGATCGTCCATGCGGGTGGCAGGATCAAATTCGGGGGAGGCGAATTCGGTCGAAACAGGGTCAGCCTGCGGTTGGGAAGGAAGCGCGGTCGAGGTTGCACTAGCGCAGGCTGTGATGATAAGAGTCAGAATCAAAAGAATGGGGATCATGAGTCGTTTCATTTTGTCTCCAGAAGAACAGGTTGTAATTTTTGTCGTTCGCGATAAAGCACGAAGAGCATGACTCCAATTCCAATCAGGTTCATGGCGAGTCCGACCAGCATGAAGGGACGCTGGTAACGCGTGAGGAAACTGGCGGCCGCGCTCAAACCAAGGATTGGCAAAACGTCGGTGACATGGTGAATGCAACACGCGACCATCGCAGTGGCGGATGTGCCTCCGCTCGCGCCCATCACCCCCTTTACGGGGGTCATGGAGCCTGCATGTCCAGTAGATGTAACTGGAATGAATAGGCGGAATCGCAGGATGGAATAAAGCGCGGCTTGTACGCCAAAGCCGAGGATGATCGGGATGATATACCAGCGATCACGCATGAATTGCGAAGAGGCATAGTCCCAGCCCTGCGCCCAGGAGAGGATGACAATGTAAAACGAAGCGATAAAGGTTGAGCCAAGCAGGAATGCCGCTAAGGTAATAAGAAATTGTTTCACCATGAATCTCCTTTTGCGACATCATAGCCCTGGCAAGGGCAAACGTCTTGCGCCAAGTGGCTGAAATAATGGATAGGCAATTTCGCCTACCGGGAAATACGCCACGCGGCTCTCCTGTTCGATTGGGAACCTGCCTACAATGGGGACATCCGATGATAGAGGCGTTCCATGACCACACCTTCCTTTCTGACTGTCGACTTGCCCTGCGATATGGCTTTGCAGGCGGCGAAAAAAAAATTAACGCAGACCGGATTACGGGCTTTGCAAACTTTTGATCTGCACACTGCGAGACATATCCAACAGGATTGTCCCTGCCCAAATCACGGCACAGCGGATTGTGACTGCCAGATGGTCGTACTGATGGTCTATGGGGAGATGCCCGAGCCTGCCACCTTGATTCTGCACGGGAGTGATGGACAGACGCGCTTTTCCATTGCGGATGACCCCTCCCAACGGGCGGACAGAAAACTGGTTACCTCCATCAAAGAGGCATTGGGCATCAAGGTGGCAGTATCCATTTGACATTTACATAGGCAATATTGCCTATGCATTCCCGCGTCAAATTGCGCTGGATTAGTCAAGGGGAAATCCTTATATTCAACCGCTATTCCAACTTTGCAGAGGAAGCATGATGAGGAAAATATTTCTTTTTACTATAACGAGTCTGGCTTTGATATTGTCGGCCTGCGCGCCTGTCACAACATCCAACGGCAACATGCCAATGAATAATGATAACTCCGACATGATGCAGGCAACTGCCACTCCGGGCAGCATGATGATGGACAACCCCGAAGCGGTTCATATGATGGAGCCGATCACTGCTCCAAACGTTCAGCCTGCCACTGAATCCGAAGGTGGACAACCCTTGGAATACCGTCTGGAAGACGGCGTCAAGGTCTTTGAGTTAACTGCCAGGGCTGTTCAGTGGGAAATCCTGGATGGGGTGACGGTCACTGCCTTCACGTATAACGGAACCGTGCCCGGACCGATGATCCGCGTGACCGAGGGCGACCAGGTGCGTGTGATCGTAAAGAACGAATTACCCGATCCGACCACGATCCACTGGCACGGTGTGGAGGTTCCCAATGCAATGGACGGCGTACCGGGTGTCACCCAGGACCCGATCCAGCCGGGCGAGACCTTTACTTACGAATTCACCGCCAAGCCGGCAGGAACATTTATATATCACTCTCACTATGAGGGCGATGTCCAGGTGGGTGCAGGGCTGTACGCGCCCTTCATTATTGACCCGCAGGAACCGAAAGCCAATCCACCCGTGGTGGATAAAACCCTGATGATCTCGGAGTGGCGCATGACAGATGGGCAAACATATGCCGCCATGCCGATGGGTGGGATGGAACCCAATTATTTCACGATCAACGGCAGGTCGTTTCCTGCCACGGAGACCATTACTGTCAAAAAAGGCGATTTGGTTCGCTTGCGTTTCATCGCGATTGGTCAGTTCATCCATCCCATGCACCTGCATGGCTTCCCGTTCAAGGTGGTTGCAACAGACGGACATCGGGTTCCTGAAGTCGCGCAATTGACCAAGGATACGATCAGTGTGGCACCTGGTGAACGCTATGACGTCGAGTTCACCGCCTCCGAAATCGGGCAATGGATGTTGCACTGTCACATCCTGCACCACACCACCAACGACAATGTCGAGCCAGGTGGTTTGATGTTGATGATCAATGTCGTTGAATAAAAATACTCAAGGAGAGAGTAAAAAATGCCAAAGATGTTCTTTATCAGTATGTTCGTTGTATTGGCGGCTGTGCTGGCAGCGTGCGGTAGTTCTGCCCAGCCTGCAGCGCCGGTCGAGGTCGGATCGTCGAGCCAAGTAAACATCAAGGCGGAGTCCAGTCCCAATCCCGCCGTGGTGGGCGACGTGGAATTGACCCTGACCATCACGGATGGGAATGGTGCACCCATTGAAGGTGCAACGGTGGATATCTCTGCCGATCACACCGACATGACCGGTATGGGAATGAGCGGTCTTGCGACCGAACAGGGCGAGGGGCGTTATTCCATCCATGCCAATTTCAGCATGAGCGGCAATTGGAAGTTAACTGTTTATGTACGCAAGGCAGGGCTGGACTACAAGGAAGATATTGAGTTCAAGATTCAGTAATGATTTTCCGAATCCAGGCGTCAATTCCTATGACGCCTGGATTCCAACCAACAAGGAACAAGCATGAATAACAAGGCAAGACGACAGCAGATTCGAGAAAAGAACAAACGGCAAAAACTGGTTTCCAGTTTCACCTGGGGTGGGATCGGGCTGGCGGTTCTGGCGGTCATCGGCTTGATGGTTTGGCAGGGAGCCAAACCCGCAGCGGGCGATAGCATTCCCATCATGACGAGTGACCCGCATATCCCCGCCGATTCCGATCCGGGACAATACAATTCCGATCCGCCGACATCCGGTTTGCATTATGCAACCGAAGCACAGGCGGGGTTTTATGATGAGAACATATACACCTTTCCTGCCGCCTATCTTGTCCATAACCTGGAACATGGATATGTAATCTTCTGGTACAACTGCGACCTGCTTGACGAGGCAGGTTGTTCGGATTTGAAATCGCAGATCCGTTCGGTCATGGATGACCTCGGTGGCGTGAAACTGATTGCGTATCCGTGGAATTCCCTTGATGTCCCCGTTGCCATGACCTCGTGGGGGCGGGTTCAAAAGTTCGAGACCTTCGATGCAGAACAAGCCAAAGCCTTCTATCGCGCCAATCTCAATCGCGCGCCAGAGCCAAACGCTCCATAATGGAAAAAATGTCCACCACTACCGCGAGCATTCATTCAAAACCAAGCATCTTCCAATGGATTAGTACACATTGGTTCGAGACCTTCCTGATCGTCTATGGTTTGTGGGTGTTCGTACCCTTTCTTGCACCTGTCTTTATGCAACTCGGTTGGACGGGCGCGGGGAAGTCGGTCTACTTCATTTACTCGTTCTTCTGTCATCAACTGCCGGAGCGTTCGTTCTTTTGGTTTGGCGAGAAGACCATGTACTCATTGAATGAAGTCCAGTCCGTGTGGAAAAACACAGACAACCCCATGATCCTGCGCCAATTCATTGGCAATGAAACGCTGGGCTGGAAGGTGGCGTGGTCTGATCGAATGATCTCATTCTATACAAGTGTCTGGCTGTTTGCGGCAATCTGGTATCCCTTTCGCCGAAGAATCAAGCCGTTGTCATGGTGGGGATTTGCGCTTCTCCTGCTCCCCCTTGTACTCGATGGCGGCACACATGCGATCAGTGATTTCGCCGGCATAGGGTTGGGGTTTCGTGATACAAATACATGGCTGGCGCTATTAACGAACCATGCCTTCCCTGCGACGTTTTATGCAGGCGACGCGCTCGGTTCATTCAACTCCATCATGCGCTTCATCACCGGAATTTTGGCAGGACTGGGTATCGTCTGGCTGGCATTCCCGTATGTGCATCAATCGCAGGCGTATAATCAACAACTGGACGAACTAAACTATGCCAAAGTCATCGAGCAAATCAAAAACCCAAATACGCATTCTATTGGCGGATGACCATCACATCGTCCGCGCCGGGGTGAGGCAGCTGCTGGAAAGCGCATCTGATCTCCAGGTCATTGCGGAGGCGGGGGACGGTGAAGAGGCGCAAGCCCTCATCCAGAAGCACAAGCCGGATGTCGCCGTGCTGGATATCCAAATGCCAAAAGCCAGCGGCATTGAAGTAACGCGTTGGGTGCGTTCACAATTTCCCGAAGTGGGTGTTCTGATTCTGACCGCCTACGATGATGACCCGTATGTGATGGCGGTCCTGCAGGCGGGCGCCAACGGATATGTGCTCAAAACCGGACAGGCGGATGAACTAATTCAAGCGGTACGGGATGTTCATGAGGGCAAATCTGCGCTGGCATCCAGCATCACACGCAAATTGATGTCCAATATATTCAAAGGACCGGAAAAGAAAATCGTTGAACCGCTGACCGACCGTGAACTCGATGTACTGCGCCTTGCCGCGAAAGGCTTCACGAATAAATCCATCGGTGTTCAACTTTCAATCAGCGACCGCACGGTACAGGGGCATCTCGCGCATATCTTCGCCAAACTGCAAGCCAACAGCCGTACCGAGGCTGTCATGCGCGGTGTTTCCCTGGGATTGATCTCACAAAGTTCAGGCAACAGCATCGAAGAATGAAAAGATTTCTGCCGGGCTGGCGCGGTCTTACACAACTCTTTGCTGTGACCGTGCTGCCGCTTACGCTATTGCTTTTAATCATTGCATTTGGCGGCGTCAATATGCATCAGCAGGATATGCGTGCCCTGGTGGGAGAGCGTGATGAGCGGGCTGTTCAGTCCGCTGCTGCCGCATTGCAATCTGAATTACATCATCGCATGACAACCGTCACCAGCATGGCAGTTCTGACGTCTGAAGAACTATCCTTTGATGAAATCTTCGCCACCACAAACGACCTTGCCAAGGACTTCAACGGGGGTATTGCCTTTCTCAATTCGGATGGACATCTGATTGCCAATGCTAGTAATGATAGATTCTGGGGATGGGTCTCCCAGGACGCAAATGCGGTTAGCCTCGCTTCTTTATCCACCCCTGGACCTGTTTTCTCCCACCCGATCCGTGACCCCAACTCCAGCCAACTTTTTGTCATTATTTCGGCGTATTCTGCTTCGCGCGATGTGATAGTGGCGGGCGCATTTTCCCCCGAGACTCTCGCCACTGAAACTTTATCCACCACCTATCCAGCAGGCAGTCATGTGACCATCTATCTGCTGGATAATTCCCGCCGATTACTTTTTGTCAGCGGCGCGCTTGCGCAGGAAAATCTGGAGGCTGATCATCCTGGAGTGGCGGAAGCTCTGGGAGGCAAGAGCGGCGTTCTGTATGTGAAAAAGGAAGCGACGGAACATGTGGTCGCCTACAGCCCTGTTGAAGTGGCAGGTTGGGCATTGATCACGGAGGAGGAATGGGAAATGGTGATCAGCCCCTCCCTGCAACTGACCCAGATGGCGCCATTGGTCATTGTTCCCGCTTTCCTTCTTGCATTGATCGCCATCTGGTTTGGCGCAAAACAGATCGTCCAGCCCTTGCAAAAACTTGAGTCCAAAGCCTCCGCGCTGGCTTGGGGGGATTTTGAAGCCATCAAGCAGCCGGTTGGGGGAATATTGGAGGTCCAGCATCTACAACAGGAGTTGACCGAAATGTCCCGCAAGGTGCAGGCGGCTCAAGAGGGACTACACGATTATATCGGCGCCATCACCTCTGCCCAAGAGGAGGAACGCAACCGCCTCGCACGCGAATTGCATGACGATACCATTCAAGCTGTCATTGCCTTGAAGCAGCGTGTTCAACTCGTGCAGAAATCCATCAAAGAACAGAACGGCAGACAGTCCCTCAAGGAACTGGAGACCCTCGCCGAACAGACGATAGAGAATTTACGCCGACTGACGCGGGCGTTACGTCCCATCTATCTCGAAGATCTGGGACTGGTCACCGCGCTTGAAATGCTGGCGCGGGAAATCAGCCAGGGCAACCCCCTGACCGTGGAATTTCAAAAGACAGGCAATGAACGCCGTCTTTCGCGCGAGGTGGAATTATCGCTTTATCGCATTGCGCAGGAGGCGCTCAATAATGTGGTCAAACATTCCAGGGCAACCCGCGCCGACCTGTCCATCCGTTATATTGATTCAGAAATATCATTGATGATCACAGATAACGGCAACGGCTTTGTCTCTCCAGCAAGCCCCACTGAATTCGCCCCCAATGGACATTTCGGACTGCTTGGCATTCACGAACGCGCCGACTTGATCGGAGCGCGGCTGACAATTGAATCCATCTTGGGACAGGGAACCAGGATCGAAATCCGCTTGTGAAGCGAAGAAACTCATAAGCTATTTTGCTTACCGATTTCCCCGCCATCCTGCGCTCATGCGGGGGCGGGGTTTTGCGTATCATGGTGTCATATCCTTATCGAACAGGAAGACTCATGACCACTGATACTGCCAGTCCCCCCTTTTCCTCCCAGACAGAACGCTTGAAAATATTTTTACACGCACTGCTTTTCGTGCTCGGTTTCTCGCTGGTCTTTGTGATCGGCTGGGGCGGCTCGGTGACGGCGCTGGGTCAATTATTCGGCGCATACAAACGGGTCATCGCGCAAATTGGGGGTGTGATCGTGATTATGTTCGGGCTTGCTACTCTCGAAGTGATTCGTCTCCCCTGGTTTTATTATGATACCCGGGCGGAATACACGGGTCAGCGCGGAACCTATGGCGGGTCTGCCCTCATGGGCATATTCTTTGCGGCGGGTTGGAGCCCGTGCATTGGCGCAACACTGGGCGCGATCCTGACGATGGGGCTCAGCCAGCAAACCGTGGGGCAGGCAATGTGGTTATCTTCAGGCTACTCGTTGGGCTTGGGAATCCCCTTCCTGACGATGGCGCTTGGGCTGGAACGTGCTTCCGGCTGGATCAAACGCATGCGCCCTTACCAAAAGTATTTCAAGATTGCCAGCGGCATTTTCATCATAACCATTGGTGTTCTGCTTCTCACGAACACAATGAGCCTGATTGCGATCTGGGCGTTCAAGAATGGATTATATATTGAAAAGTTTACCCTGTTCTCCGCTGCGCCGACGTATTTCACCGCCATCATTGCTGGGTTGTTATCCTTCCTTTCGCCCTGTGTCCTGCCACTTGTGCCTGCCTACCTTGGTTATTTGAGCGGACATGCCATTCAGCAGAGGTCGTGAGCCATGCAAAAAATGATGTTGATATTCGTTACATTCCTTGGCGTATTCCTCACTGCCTGCCAGTCCGCTTCTGTGACTGGTGAAACGGTCAATGTAGATGGCGGCTCGTATATGAATATTTCTCCTGCTGAACTGGGTGTCATGCTGGACAAAAAGGATTTTGTCTTGGTAAACGTGCATATCCCTTTCGCAGGAAACATCTCAGGCACGGACTTGACCATTCCATACGACCAGATCAACATACCTGAAAATCTTGCCCAACTTCCTATAGACAAAGGTGCGAAGATCGTTCTGTATTGCCGCAGTGGGCGCATGAGCGAAATCGCAGCGACCGAACTTGTCTCGTTGGGATATACCAGCGTCTGGAATCTCGATGGTGGCATGGTGGAGTGGGAACAGGCGGGACACGATATCGAGAAGTAGAATAGGCAGAATTGCCTACATGACCAACAGTAATATGGCTCTCGTTGAGACTGTCATTTAATTGCATAATCATTCCAGAAAAGGAGACCAACTTATGACAACCACCGTACACGACCCTGTATGCCACATGGATATTGATCCCGCCACTGCCGCCGGCACGTCCGAATATAACGGACAAACATATTACTTCTGCTCGCTCGGATGCAAGAAGGCGTTTGACAAGGAGCCTGAAAAATATGCCAACAAACCCGCTGAGGGCGAGCACCATCAACAACATCAACACTAAAGGAGAATAGAATGTTCAAGAAGTTTGCATTTACATTTTTACTGGTTGTGGTTTTCTCTCAATTTGCAGTTTCCACTGCTTATGCGATGGGCGAACCAACTGGCGGCTGTGCCCCAAGCTTTACACTCGAAATGGCAATGGAACACGATGACCATCAACATCACCATCAACATGTCGGCACGGATGCCGATCAGAATGGCGATGGTTACATTTGCATTCAGCCTGTGACACCCGATGGGACAATCCACGTTCATGTGGACAACAATGTACAGTAAATATTAATATTCAGCCGAGTTCGCCACGGAATGACCAAGTTGAGCGGGTCATTCTGTTTTTTTTCCAGGGAATGCGCCTTAAAATTTTTACAGACTCTTTGTTTCACCTTTACACATTCTTTATTCACGCCTGATATTCTTGAATCATCAAGAAAGGAGCAAATCATGTTTCTGATGTGGATCGTCCCACTCGCCCTGGTCGTTCTCGTCGTCTACGGCGTCTCGGGCGGGAATCTTGCCAACATGTTCCAATCCACCTTCCGCCGCACCTGCCCGGATTGTGGCAAGCCCGCGCAGGCGGACTGGAAAACCTGCCCGCATTGCGGACAGACCCTGTAAGGAGGTCGTCATGTGCGGTTGCATGTTAATGCACGCAACAATGAATTATGACAGACATCAACACACCGCCCCGCAGGCTGGAAGCGCGTCGTCCACCCCGGATTACAAATGCGCGCACTGCGGATTTCCCCTTCAGGCGGGCTACTCGTTTTGCCCCAGTTGTGGAATGAACCTGCGTTCTGCAAAATGCTCTGCCTGTGGGCAAAAGGTCGACCCATCCTGGGCGACTTGCGCCTACTGCGGATCGCCGCTGGGCGAAACACTCGAGCACGCAGCGCATCAGTAAGAATACACCTTTCAAAGAAAGGAAAATAAAAATGAAAAAGACAAACTGGTTGACTATTACCATCGTCGGCGTCATCGCCCTGCTTGTCCTGTTTTGGATTGGCGCAATGATCGGCGGTTGGGGCTATGGCGGTTACGGTATGATGGGGCGCGGCATGATGGGCAACTGGGGCTACTCTCCCTTTGGCTGGTTTGGAATGGGACTGGGCATGATCTTCATGTGGCTCATCCCCATCGGCATTCTTGCGCTTCTCGCATTCGGGATCGTATCCCTGGTGCGAAATACAGGAAATCCTCCCCCAACCATATCCCTGACGCCCTGCACCAACTGCGGAAAAGGCACGCAAGCCGACTGGCAAAATTGCCCCTACTGCGGTACAACATTGAAATAAAGGCACCCTCACGGTCCCATGAATAGCCTGTCGAAAGATAGGCTATTTTGCTTATATACCACCAGGCTGAAAACCCCTCCCTTCCATCGTCTAACAGATATACACTATTAGCATCTTTAAGAAGGTAGGTAACCATGATTGTCCGTGACCCTGTTTGTGGAATGGAAATCGAACCCCAAAGCGCTTTCGCTCATCGCGAACACATGGGGCAGGCGTTCTATTTTTGCTCGCAATCCTGCGTGAATCAGTTCGACACAGACCCGCACCATTATGTGATGACTTCCGCAACCACGGGGTTCAATCCTGAGCGGACACTCACCCGCATCGAACTACCCGTTGCCGATCTGCCTTTTTACAAACCTGTCACCGCCCTTGAATCTGGTTTGCGCGCCCTGGAAGG
This sequence comes from Anaerolineales bacterium, assembly GCA_035466615.1. Lineage (GTDB taxonomy): Bacteria > Chloroflexota > Anaerolineae > Anaerolineales > Villigracilaceae > Defluviilinea. Next base: position 11,626 of record DATIUT010000016.1, read on the forward strand.
CGTCCATCAAGTAACTACCAATGCAGGGTCGGGGATATTGCAGGTGGAATATGACCCGCAACTGGTGAATATCCCGCAAATGGTGGCAGTAATTCGCTCGGCTGGATTTCAACCTGGTGGTTCGAACGCCAGGATCGGAATCGAGAACCTGCGATGCGCCTCCTGCGTGAAGTTCATCGAAAATGAACTGAAATCCACGGAGGGTGTTTTGAGCGCAACGGTCAACATTGCCACACAGGAAGCGAGTGTGGATTATCTCCCCCAAAAGGCAACACTTGCGCAGTTGAATGCAGCCATCGAGTCTTGGGGATACAAACCGCGCCCCGCGTTGACTGATGTGCCGGTGGATAAACAGGAAGAGGCACATGCGCGTGAATATGGACGCTTGATGAGAATGTTCTGGTTCGCGGCGGTTGTTTCAGTTCCTGTGTTGTTGTTCGCCTACCCGCAGTATGTTCCTGGTATCCGGGACCTGTCAATGGAAACCATCCGCTGGGCATGGATTCTTTCCGCCGTTTTCACTTTGCCTGTCCTGTTTTATTCAGGATATGACTTTTTCACGGGAGCATGGGCGGCATTCAAACACCGCTCAGCAAATATGAACACTCTGATTGCGCTCGGCACGGGCGCGGCATGGTTGTATTCATCATTTGCCATTGCGTTTCCATCCGTGTTTCCTGAAGGGACCTCCGAGCCTTTTTACGATGTGGTTGCAGTGGTGATTGCACTCGTGGTTTTGGGACAGGCGCTTGAACTCCGTGCCAAGGGACAATCCAGCGCAGCGATTAAAAAATTGCTGGGATTGCAGGCGAAGACTGCCCGCGTGATTCGCGATGGAAAAGAACTCGATTTACCCGTTGAGGAAGTGCTGGTTGGTGATGTGATCCAGGTACGCCCTGGTGAGAAAATCCCTGTGGATGGAGTCATTGTCGAAGGCGGTTCGGCGGTGGATGAGTCCATGCTGACGGGTGAGTCGTTGCCTGTTTCCAAGAAACAGGGAGATGAAGTCATCGGGGCAACCTTGAATAAAACAGGGGCATTCAAATTCCGCGCCACGAAGGTTGGCAAGGACACTGCCCTTGCACAAATCGTGAAGATGGTGCAGGACGCGCAGAACTCCAAAGCGCCGATTGCCCGGCTTGCCGACACCATCTCTGGATACTTCGTTCCCATCGTGATGATCCTCGCCGTGTGGACTTTCGTCATCTGGTTTGTAATTGGACCCCAGCCGCAATTGGTATATGCACTCGTCACCAGCGTAACCGTGCTGATCATTGCCTGTCCCTGTGCGCTGGGTCTTGCCACCCCGATGAGCCTGATGGTCGGCATTGGCAAAGGCGCCGAGCATGGCATTCTCATCCGCTCGGGTGAAGCCTTGCAAACGGCGCGTGCCATTCAAACTGTGGTGCTGGACAAGACAGGCACGATTACAAAAGGAAAACCCGAATTGACTGATGTCATCCCCGCCAATTCCTTGAATGGTGACAGTCATCAGATGTTGCGTCTGGTGGCGTCCGTCGAGAAGGTAAGTGAGCATCCCCTGGCGCAAGCCATTGTGGACGGTGCACAGGCGCGCAAGATTGAACTGGCGGAGGTCAGGGATTTTGAAGCCATTCCGGGTCATGGCGTATTGGCTAAAGCCGAAGGAAGAAGCGTTTTGATCGGCAATCTCAAGTTGATGAACCGTGAAAAGATCGCCTTGGGCGACCTGGAGGAAAAGTCCAAATCACTTGCCGATGACGGTAAGACTCCCATGTTCATTGCGATTGATGGCAAAGCCGCTGGCATCGTCGCCGTGGCAGACACCGTCAAGGAAGACTCTGCTGAGGCCATCCAAGCGCTGCAAAATTTGGGCATCGAAGTCGTGATGATCACTGGCGACAACCGCCGCACCGCCGAAGCGATTGCGCGCAAGGTAGGTATTACCCGCGTGCTGGCGGAAGTTTTGCCCGAAGACAAAGCCAATAATGTTCACCTGCTACAAGCGGAGAACAAAAAGGTCGCAATGGTCGGTGATGGGATTAACGATGCCCCCGCGCTGGCACAGGCGGATGTCGGTCTTGCCATCGGCACCGGCACAGACGTTGCCATTGAAGCCTCGGATATCACGCTCATCAAAGGCAGTCTCAAAGGCGTGGTCACTGCCATTGAAGTCAGTCGCGCCACCATGACGAATATCTATCAGAACCTGTTTGGCGCCTTTATTTACAACATACTGGGCATTCCCGTTGCGATGGGCGTTTTGTTCCCGTTCTTTGGATTGCTACTCAGCCCAATGATCGCAGGTGCAGCAATGGCATTCTCATCGGTTACAGTTGTAGGCAATGCCAATCGCTTACGCGGCTTCAGGCCTAAGTTCAGCGTGAGGTGAAATATGAAAATCGAACCACTCTACTTCGAGGGCTGCCCCTCTTGGGAACAGGGATTGAAAAGCCTCAAGATTTCATTACGCGAGGTGGAGTTATCTGCTACTGCGGAACTGGTGAATGTGGAAAGCGACGACGCGGCGCGTTTGAAGTTCCTCGGTTTCCCTCACTTCCGCATGGCCGGTGGAGACTTATGGCATGAAGAACGCGAAACATATTCATTGAGTTGCCGCGTCTATCCGACGCCAGATGGCATTAAAGGCTTCGCAACCGTCTCCATGCTGAGAGAGCAACTTGGAAATTTCGACCAGGTTTAAAATGTCCCGTTACATCCCCGCTCTAAGTTTCAAATGGCTCACGCCACTGTATGACCCACTGCTCAAATGGGTCATGCGTGAAGATACTTTCAAGCGCAAACTGGTTCAGCAGGCAAACATCCAGCCAAAGATGAAAGTCCTTGATCTTGGCTGTGGCACAGGTACGCTGACTCTCATGCTCAAGCGCACCCATCCCGAAGCGCAGATCACAGGTTTGGATGGCGACCCAGAAGTGTTGGATATTGCAAGGGATAAATCTCACGGTACAGATATTCAATGGGATGAAGGACTTGCCTCCTCCCTCCCGTATCCTGATTCAACCTTCGACAGAGTGGTCGCCAGCCTTATCATTCACCACCTTGGCACAGACGATAAGCGCCGCGCGTTCAAGGAGGTTTACCGCGTGTTGAGAAGTCCCGACTCTGCGTTGGGGAAACCACGCGGCGAACTCCACGTTCTGGATTTCGGTGCGCCGCATTCATTGCTCACCCGCGTCATGACAACCTGCATGCGCCGCCTGGAAGAGACTGCCGACAACTTCGACGGGATGATCCCGCGTTTCATGGTGGAGGCAGGTTTTGGGTCCGTGAGTGAAGCGCAGAATTTCGTCACCCTATTCGGCCCGCTATCCTTGTGGCGGGCTGTCAAAGGAGATTAACATGTCCAATTTACAAATCTTTGTAATCCTTTCGGGAATCGTGCTCACTGTTTTGATCGCCTGGTATTTCTGGTTCGCGCCTAGAGCTTCAACCCGCGCAGCTGTATCCGCTTCTGGCGCGCAGGAGGTGGCGATCACAGTC
>DATIUT010000017.1:0-16802 GCA_035466615.1 Anaerolineales bacterium
TTTGGAGTGGTCACCGCTTATGTCCTGTTTGCGCTCAACATCGTTATCATCACCATCGGTGAAATGGTCGTTGTGCCGACCAGTCAGGCATTGGCCGCGAACTTCGCCCCCGATACCATGCGCGGACGTTACATGGCGATCTTCGGACTCTCCTGGGCGATCCCATCGACGATCGGACCCGGCGCGGCAGGCTACATTCTGGACAACTACAACCCAAACCTGCTTTGGTTCATCGGCGGAGCCTTATGCGGACTCTCTGTACTTGCCTATTACGCGCTCCATCTTCGTCTTGGAACGAGACCTCAATTTGCTCCCGCACAAAAAGAGGGGCAGTTCCTCCCAGTCACTGCCGACTAACGAACAGTCCCGCCTTTCGGCGGGACTGACTTTTTATTTAATGGTGGTGTCCACCATCCTGATGGACGTGCCCATGATCCAACTCTTCACCAGTCGGTTCACGCAATGCGACCACCTTCACATTGAAGTGCAACTCATCCCCCGCCAGCGGATGGTTGAAATTCAAGCGAACTGTTTCACCTTCAACGGATTCAATGCGCGCATAACGGCCCTCCCCTGAATCGTCCCTTACCGTTAATTCCATGCCTTCTTCAACCTGCATATCCCCGGGAAATTGATCACGTTGCACATCCAGATAGGCTTCCTCGTCATATTCACCATAACCATTGACAGGGGCAACGATAACATCCTTGCTGTCGCCGATCTTCATACCGATCATTTCGCGTTCCAAACCAGAGATGATGTTTCCGTGACCTGTGAGAAACTCCAACGGGTCCTGTCCTTCAGAGGAATCGATCACTTCACCGTCAATGCGTAATGTATATTCCATTGCAACCACAACGCCGTTCTGTACCGAATCTTTGCCCATTATGTATCCTTTCAATTTGCCAGCATGAATATGAGACGCTGGCAAGTTTTGACATTTTACCTTCTTTCGTAATTATTTCCCAAAACCTTCTATAATTGCTTTCATGCACTCCGATCTCTGTCTCCCCTGGTACTGGGAATATGACATTGATTTTGTCCGCTTTGTTGAAGGAGCCTGCCACGAACACGGATTAACCTTCTGGCAGATCACACCGGACAATCTGCTTGAATCCATCACTGCCTTATACAAAGGCGAAAGATCCTTTGGCGCACTGCTTGACCGTTCACAAGGCGATGACCGTTTCCTTCCCATCAACAATTGGGCAAAGGAATATAATAAGAGGCGAATCAATCCACCGGAACTATCAGCATGGTCGGAGGATAAAGCCACCATGCACCTTGAACTTATTAGCGCGGGCGTTCATACACCATACACGATCCTGCTTCCACCTTTTCTCGAGCAACCTGCCCTTCCTCACCTTGATTTGACCCCGCTCGGGCAACACTTCGTTATCAAGCCATCGAACGAAGGCGGCGGCGAAGGCGTGATTCTGGGCGCATTCTCCTTCGACCAGATCCTGCGTGCCCGCATGGAATTTCCTGAACAAAAATACCTGCTTCAAGCCACCGTCACCCCGCGCACGATTCAGGGACGCCCCGCCTGGTTCCGCGTGTTTTATTCTGCTGGTAAAACCTATCCCTGCTGGTGGCATCCGCTTACACATGTGTTTTCGACAGTCACCCAATTCGAAGAACACAAATACGAACTTTCACCGCTTCACGACATCACACAACGCATCGCATCCATCTGCAAGCTGGATTGGTTCACCACCGAGATCGCTCTCACACACGAAAAATTCGTTGTTGTGGATTACGTAAACGACCAGATCGATACCCGCATCCAATCCAAAGCCGTGGACGGCGTACCCGACGATGTGATTCAAAATGTTGCAAAACAACTCATCCAGCTGATCAAGGAGACCTTATGACAAAACCACGCGCACGAGACTTGGGGATTCCCTTTGAAGGCGAAACTGGACAATGGAATTCCATCACAGACGTTCAAGGCGTGACCGTCGGTTATTCCACCATCATTGAAGGCGACTCTGCACGGACGGGAGTTACAATAATTCACCCGCGAGGAAAGGACAATCACGACCCTGTGTTCGCAGGTTGGTTTCCCTTCAATGGCAATGGCGAGATGACAGGCTCGGCATGGGTCGAAGAAGGCGGCTTTCTCGAGGGTCCAATCGGGATCACGAACACGCATTCTGTCGGTGTGGTGCGCGATACGATCATCCAATGGCAGGCGGAACAGGACAAGATATTTCAGGGATGGTCATGTCCGCTTGTCACCGAAACAGCAGATGGCTGGCTGAATGACATCAACGGATTCTTTGTCAAGCCTGAACACGTGCTGAAAGCGTTGAACAACGCGAAGTCAGGTCTTATCGAGGAAGGTAACGTCGGTGGTGGAACAGGGATGTTATGTTACGAATTCAAAGGCGGAAGCGGGACATCCTCCCGCAGACTCCCCAAAAAGCTCGGCGGTTGGACAGTTGGCGCATTCGCACAAACAAACTTCGGCAGACGTTTTCAATTAACCGTTGCGGGTGTCCCTGTTGGTCAGCATCTCAAAGAGGGCACGGTGTGGACGAACGGAGAAAATCCATTCAAACAGGATGACGGCTCATTGATCATCATCCTCGCCACCGATGCCCCGCTTCTTCCCCATCAACTCAAGAGACTGGCAAAACGCGCATCACTCGGAATGGCACGGACCGGCTCGTTGGGAGGCAACGGCTCCGGCGATATCTTCCTTGCCTTTTCCACAGCCAACCCCAACGCCGCGCGTGGAGGCGAGAACGGACTGGCACCCCTGCAATCCTTGAGCAACAATTTCATTGATCCTTTACTAATGGCATCGGGGTATGCAACCGAGGAGGCAATCATTAATTCCATGATCGCCGCCGAGGAGATGATGGGACGCAATGGTCTGTCCGTCAAGGCCCTGCCGCACGAGGAATTAAGGGATGTAATGAAGCGGTATAACAGGATAATGTCGAGGTAGGGGAAAGGTTGCTCGGATGGAGGAAATGGGTCGCGCACGACGCGGGGCCTGTTTCATTCAGCAGGCCGCAATGCGGGTTGCGGTTTTTCGCGCGAGGTGGAGAAAAACCTGCTTGGGAGCTCAATGGGAGTGAATGGTCCCCCGCTCTGCAGACCGGCGAACGGGATGTAGTACATTGTGATATCGCTCCGATTAATTTCCTGGTAAGTGAAGAGGATATATTTGCCATCCGGGCTGAAACGCGCATCACGATAGCAACATTCACCATCGATCGGGTTGAGTTTGGTTGTTTCCCTCGTGTCACTGTTGTACAGGTAGAGGTTGCCGAACCCGTCGTTGCGGATCGTATCGTTCAGCAGGAACAGGTTCTTTCCATCCCAGTCGAAACTTCCGATGCGTTTTGTGCTGTCTTTATCGAAATTGATCCGTCCGCCGGGAATGGTATCCAAACGGGAGAGCTCCACATTGGCGCAGTTTGCGATGTCTGCACTCAGGAGGAATATCTGGTCGGAATTCACCAGCCGAGTCTCAATCACGCGCGCAGAGAGACGGGTGTTATCCCGCGACCAAAGTACCTCACGAAACGGCACCTGGTTGTAGTAGCAGTTTTCTTTACTTTCCAGAAGATTAAACCTGGTGGTGACTTTTTTCAAGGCTTCAATATCGAACGGGAATATGTTCAACGTGCGCTGGATGCTGATCGCAACATATTTTCCGTCCGGCGAGACGCTATAGCCTTCGAGAAGTTCGGAGCTGTTGAAACATGAAAGTCGCTGTGTCTGTTTTGTAGCCGCGTCCAAAAGGTAGGCGCAGTTGCGGGATATGTACACCAGTCTGTTGCCGGGGATCCATTGCAGGTTCGATTTCGGCGAATTCACGGAGCGGACCTGTACCAGACCGCTCCCATCCATGCCCATGAGGTAGATCTCATTGCCAGATACAAGCGCGATCTGGTCCGCTCCACCGGGGACAGTTGGGACTGGTTCGGGTGTGGAAGCGGGCTGGACCGTTGCGGCAACTGTCGGAGAGATGGCGGTGAACATCTCAGTGGGAGGGACGGCCGTCGAGGATGGGAACGGGCTCATGGTCGGGGTGGAAGCGACGGAGAGGAATGGGATATTCCCGCCGTCTGTAAACATCCAAAAGACGACCAGCAGGAGGATCACACTTCCTGTTATCCAGAACAAGCTTGAACGGATCGCCGCCCAATTGCCATACCTGTCGAAGGATGTCGAAACGTTCTTTTCACCGAACGCGGCTTTGTTAAGTGCACGTGCAAGATGGAGGGTGGTGACATAACGGTCCCGTTTTTCGTACGCCAAACAGATATTTATGATTCCCTCCACTTCGGGCGGCAGTTCAGGGACCTCATTTAAAATGCCGAGGGTTGGCTGGTTAAGGGGTTTTCTTTTTGGTGGTGATGGCTTCGAATCAACCTTGGGATTTTTCCCACCGGTCAACATTTGATAGATGACTACTCCCAGACTGTAAACGTCGCTTCGCTCGTCCACGGTTTCCTGATTTGCCTGTTCAGGACTCATGTATCCGGGCGTGCCGACTTGTCCTTCGGTTGCTGAGGAGGCGCTGGAGGCCGGTTTGGCAATGCCAAAGTCGGAGATGTACGGGTTGTGATCGAGGTCGAAGAGGATGTTGTCCGGCTTGACATCACGATGAATGATGTGCTGTTTGTGGGCATGGTCGAGGGCAGATGCAATGCGACCAATAATGTGAGCGGTCTCCTGCAGGGGTAATCTCCCTTTGTTTGCAATCAACTGTTTGAGAGATCCGCCCGCCATGTAACGCATGACGAAATACGGCTGGCCATTGTGTTCTCCCACATCGTAGACCGGCACAATGGCGGGATGCTCGAGCGACGCAATCATCTTGAGTTCCCGCTTGAAATGCGCCCTTTGGCTGATATCGGGCACCTGTTCCACCGACAACACCTTAACAGCCACTTCGCGGTTGGCTTCCATATCGAAGGCGCGATAAACAACGGTCGACCGGCCGCGCCCAAGTTCTTCCCTGATCTGGTACCTGCCGATGGTTTCCGGTAACATCCCTCCCAAGTATAACGCACCAGTCGCACGGGTATCAGGGGCGAATTGCCCCGTTTGTACCTGTTGCTCTTGTCATCTTCTTCAGATCGACTCAGCGGTTTCCGTACCCCTTCGGCGGCAATGACTTTAAATAGACCCACACCGCGCGCAGTTCATCATCGTTCATATGCCGGTAAGAAGTCCAGGGCATGTATTCACCGCGGAGTTGAACGCCAGCGGGCGTTTCCCCGCTCCGCATGGTATTGATAAATCCCTCCTCATCCCAGGTGGGAAGCGCGCTCCCTTCGCCCCATGTCAGGTTGAGAGCGGGAGGCCAACTGGCAGGGAAGCCCGGTATCTTCCCGCCGGACATCGTCAACCCATGACAGACCTTGCATGAGTGAGTCAAATACTCGCCATATTCCGGCGTAACACCAACCTGCGGCGCAACCGGGCGCGGGGTATCATGCGGGATCAACTCCGCCGGGATAAATGTGATCCCCGGCACCATCATGACCAGCCTCCCGAGAGGGGATACACTGCTCGGTGGCAGGACATTATCCATGGGTGGCGCGGATTTTATGTACGCGATCACAACTCCCAAGTCTTCATCGCTCAGGTAATAAAATTCCGTGGATGGCATGAACAACAATGGTGTACCATCCATTCGGACTCCATGACGGATTGCCTTCACCCATCCTGTATCCGTGTACCCGCCCCCGACTCCGCCTTTGCCTGATGTCAAATTCGACGCGACCACCCTGCCAATAGCTGGATCATCCAAATAGATATTGCCTTCCATCAACGGGACATCCTGCGAAGGAAGGTCCAAATGAGCCTGCATGCCGAATTCTTCGTCCGTGGACACATAGGAGCTTCCACCCGCACTATGACATGCCTCACAACCACGGAACTGGAAGATATGTCTGCCGCGTTGAATGGATTCAACGTCGGTTGGGATGGCAACCACCTCATCAGGGATTTCATACACACGGTTCAAACGTTCCTGGCTTGAAAAATAGATCCCCAACAAGCCCAGAATCAAGGTCACGAAAAACACTCTCCCAACCCATTTCAAGAGTCTCTTCATTCATCCCTCCGAGCCGGAAAAAGTGCCCCACCCCTAAAATCAAGGGCGGGGCATTTATTTCACTCAATATATCGCCCTGAGGGCGCCTCGCGCCACGAAGGGTCTCTACCTCGACGAGCGGGATGCTTCGTCGCTACGCTCCTCAGAATGACATTGTGTAAATTGAATTACTTATCCTGTATCTCAGCCGCGCGGAGTGTGTTCGCCATGAGCATCGCGATCGTCATGGGACCGACGCCGCCGGGCACAGGAGTAATGAAACCGGCAACTTCCTTTGCCTCTTCATAGTTCACATCGCCCACGAGTTTCTGGCGCGGCTTGCCGGTCTTCTGGCTGATGACGGGAGTGCCGTCGGGGTTGAGCATCGGAATGCCATTGATACCCACATCGATGACCGCCGCGCCGGGTTTGATCCAACTGCCTCGCACCATTTCAGCACGACCGATCGCGGCGATGATAATATCCGCATCGCGCAATACGGCGGGAATGTCCTTCGTGCGCGAGTGGACAACGGTCACTGTGGCGTTTTCCTTGATGAGCAACAGCGCCGCAGGCATGCCCACGATATTTGAGCGCCCCAACACCACTGCATTCGCGCCCGCGATCTTCACACCGGCCTCCTTGAGCAGGTAGATGCATCCATACGGTGTGCAGGGAACGAACAACGGTTCGCGTCCCTTTTGCGCAAGCCGACCAAGGTTAATCGGTGAAAAACCGTCCACATCCTTCTCTATGCTGATGAGTTGTAGAACGCGCTCTTCATCCAGATGATCGGGCAGGGGCAACTGCACAAGGATGCCGTTCACTGTGGAGTCGGCATTTAATTTCTTGATGAGTTTTTCCAGGTCCTTCTGCTTAATGTCCGCCGGGACAGGGTGATGAAAGGATGTCATCCCCAATTCGGCGCAAGCCTTTTGCTTCATGCTGACGTAGGTCGCCGAGTCGATGCGGTCTCCCACCAAAACCGTCGCCAACCCCGGCTGGGATCTTCCCTCGGCGAGTCTCTTGGCAACTTTTTCTTTCACTTCATCGCGCACTTTTTGTGCGATTGCGGTTCCATCGATTAACTGGGCAGTCATGAATATTCTCCTTTTTCAAAGATGATTTCATTTTACAACTCCACCCGTTTTCCACAAAGTGACACTTATCCCCGATTCAAGATTACGCCTTTCATCCTGCCGTCTTCGACATCCTCCAGAGACACCCAGTCAACTTCGTTCCAGCGCGGCGACGGGGCAAACGCACTCACGCGCAGATAATTTTCCGTCCACCCTTCCATCTTCCAGCCCCACTCGCCCATCTCCGAAGTGGATTCCCACAACACGGACACCTTCCTCCCAACGAATTTTTCACGATAGGACTTCGCAGACTCTTCCAGCGTTTCTTGCAGGGTATGATTCCGCTTCTTTCTGACTTCAGGCTTGACCTGCCCCTTCATCCTTGCCGCCCCGGTACCGGGACGCGCCGAATATGTGAAGACATGTCCGCCTGCAAAGTTCATCTCCCGGACAAACTCCAAGGTCTCGTCAAACTCATCCTTCGTTTCACCGGGGAAGCCTGCAATGATATCCGTTGTGATGGCAACATCAGGGATTGCCTCACGCGCGGCCGAAACCAACTCGCGAAAAGCGCTGGGCGTGGTCTTGCGGGCCATCCGCTTGAGAGTGGATTCACTTCCAGATTGCAGAGGCAGGTGCAGGTGAGGCATGAGGCGGTGGTCAGTCCAGAGAGAGAAAAAATCTGGAGACAGGTCCCAAGGCTCGAGAGAGGAGAGGCGCAGGCGCGGCGCATCCGTTTCACGCAGAATGGCTTTGATGAGTTCCATCAAATGTGAGTTGAAATCATGGCCCCACGAACCGAGATGCACGCCGGTCAGGACGATCTCATTCGTACCGCCCTCCAGCGCGGACTGAATATCGAGAATGACATCCGCCACCGCGCGGCTTCGCCCCTCGCCGCGCGCGACAGTCGTGATGCAGAATGTGCATTGATTGTCGCATCCATCCTGCACTTTGATGAAGGCGCGCGTGCGGCGATGCAGGCCGGGCAGGGGTTTCCGTGAGATCGGTTCGAGATCAAAAGATTCCTGTGGAAGGTTCAATACATCCGAGACGAGATGATCCTTGCGGTCATTTGCCACAACACGTAGAACATTCGGCAATTCACCCGCCTGTTTCGGATACAACGTCGTCCAGCAGCCCGTCGCGACGATCTCCTCCACGCCCGCGCGCGCGATGTGACGGATGCGGCCGCGCGAATCGGACGCGGCATTGGCGGTCACTGCGCAGGTGTTGACAACAGCCATGTCTGCCGAATCAGCAGACGCGACGATCTCATGCCCCGCCGCGCGAAATTGCCGCGCCATCGTTTCGATCTCGCTTTGGTTTAAACGGCAACCTATCGTATCGAGGTAGATCTTCATAATCAACTTTCGTCATTGCTTCGTCACTTCGCTCCTCGCAATGACGGAATAACTACGGTTGCAACACCACAAAATTCTGGAACAACACATCCACGCCAGGCTCATCGAACGAACCCGCCAGCACGCCAACGCCGCCTGTGGCGAAATCAACATCCTGTGTGGCGGCAACCTGATTGAAATTCACATAAAAGGTCAGTGTGTTCCCAATGCAGTCGGCGCGCAGGTGATTTATGCCATCGGATTGAATGAACTCGCTTGGCACCATCGATTCCTGCCCGATCAAAATGGCCTGACCGTCCACGAATTTTCCAATGGCATGGAATCCGTCATTGGAAATGATAAAGAAATAATAATTCCCATCTTGATAACGGCACATGAGTCCCGCGCGATTCTCATCGGGGCCGTTCAATTTGGTCACGTCTGCTTCGACGCGCACATCGCCGAAGTTCCCCGAAGGCGTAGACCAGAAATTCATTTTCGACTGCCGCACAAGGATGCGGTATCCACCGTTGTCATAGTCCATGATACCGCCGTCGTTGAGTACACGATCCCAACCGGAAGTGTTGTCGGCAAAGGATTCCTGGTACAAAACATCACCAGGATTGGCAACAGTGATTGGCTCTGTGGGTTGAACGGGGAGGCAGGAGGTGAGAAGAAAGATAAAAGATGAAAGATGAAGGATGAATGATTTTTTCATGCGGGAGATTTTATCAGAGTTGCATACGCCATTGCGAGGGCAAAGCCCGAAGCAATCCTCTCTTAAATGCAGAGATTGCTTCGTGGCGCTGAGGCACCACTCGCAATGACAATGTCTACGGAAAGTACTGTTCCAACAATGCTTCGGCTTCAGTGCTTCCCAGGTCGCGCGCCTGGATCAGATGATCGTACGCGGCAACGCGATTGTCCATCTCCAGATACAACAAAGCCAGATGAAAATGAGCCGAAGCCAGCCCCGGGTCATACTCCAACGCCTGCAACAAAAGGCGCTCCGCTTCATAATATCTGCCGTCCAAGGCCAGCAACCAGCCAAGCATATCCAATGCAGGCGGGTCATCCGGATTCAACGACACAGCCTTCTGTGCGGCAGGGACACCCACATCCTGAATGTTGATATGGTTCCGCGCACAAAAACTTGCCAGCAAGCGCCAATAGGACGCGTCCTCAGGCGCAAGCCCAGTCGCGTATTGATAGGCTTGCAGGGCAAGGATCAGGTCACCCAGATTGGAAAATTCCTCTCCGATCGAAACATACCATGCAGGATTCTGCGGATCTAGTTTCGCGGCGGATTGAAACTCGGTCAAAGCTTGCCGGTGATTTCCCACGCGCTGAAAGTACAGTCCGCGCAAGCCGCGCACAACGGAAGAAGTGGAATCCAGACTCAGCGCGCGGTCAAGATGCGTCAACGCTTCGTTCCCCACCACGTGTTGATCCGCCTCTCCAAGCCATGCCCATGCCTCGGCATTTTCCTCATCCAATTTGACGGCTTCCTCAAAGGCGGCATATGCCAACTCCCACTCCGCCACCAGTCCCAGCCCGCGCCCGATGAGAACTTGTTGTTTGGACGGTGAGTCACTTAACGCGGACAAGTTCAAGGCGGTGCGAAGGGTTTGGACGGCGGGATCAAACTGAGGGCCCAATTGGGAGGCGTAGAGCAATTCGGATAACGCTTCGTTCGGATTCGATAACGTCAAAAGGAGTCCCAAACGGTAGTGAGCGGAGGCATCTTCCACAAAAATTTTGACATAACGCTGAAGATATTGCGCGGCTCTGGAGTACTCCCTGTCTTGCCGGTACATTTCCGCGAGGCGCGAGTACAGTTTTTCGGAGGGATTCGGCTGTACAAGCCCCTGCTCCCAAAGTTCCGCCGCGCGTTGCTTATCTCCGTTTAAATAAACAACATCACCCCAAGCCACCCAGCCATCAGGCGAAAGCGCCTCTCTTTTAAAGGCTTTGTGGTATGCGGCATCCGCCTGTGCATACTCTTTTGCGTGGTAAAAATAATGTCCCGCGAGTTCGTAGAGATCGGGCCGCCAGGGGATGCGCCGCGCGGCGGCCTGGTAATGTTCCGCCGCTTCAACGTGGGAAGGCGCGGTGGATGCCTTTCCAAGTTCTGAATAACCTGATGAAATGAACGGCACGAAAACCGCCAGCAGGATGGAAACAAGAACCAATGCACCACGGATCAGGCTGCGCATGCCTCCATTATAAGAGGACTGCGTTCCGTTATTTGCATTTCTGATGCGCAGCATTCCAATTGGTCTTCTGCCGTAAAAACACATATCGGTTAATTTCAAGTGGAAGTATAATCACACACACATCATGATCTCATCTCTCGTTCAAATATTCGATCTCTTCACTCAACCCACAGGAAGTGTGATTTATCATCTGGTGCTGGTATTTTCCATTGTCAGCGCGCTTCAATCCTCGATCTTCCATTTGCGGGCAAGCGGATTCCCCCAGGCACGGCGTACTGTGTTAGGGTTGAGTTTCCTGCTTTCCGCACAGATTACTCTCTTCGTGTTGAGCGCATTGGGGAATGAAGGTTTGATCAACCTGTCGCTTTTCCTCCCGCCTGTTGACCGCGCACTTACGCTCGTCGCGCTTGTGTGGATGATCTGGATTTGGACGTTTCCTGAGCCCAGCCGCGTATCAGACGTGGCGACGGTGTTGGTCAGCCTGCTTGTGGCGGCGGCTTTTGTGTTGAGCCTGGTAGTCTATACGCAGACACCCGTAGTTGCCTACAACCTGACAACCCTCGAGAGTTACTGGCAAATTGGCAGTATCATCATCGCGGTTTTTGGTTTATTCCTGCTCCTCATCCGCCGACCGAATGGATGGGGAAACGGCATGGCAATCTTCCTACTTGCCCTTGCGGGACATTTATTCCACTTGACCTTTGGACGCATCGAAGGCGACTTCCCCGGCGCGGTACGACTGGCATACATGGCGGCATATCCGATTTTGATGACACTAGCACAACGTTTCCCCGCGCCCACCCAAACGCCGACCACGATCAAATCCGTTGCCCCATCCGAGGAACGTCGGCGTTACAGCGCCGATCCGAAGACTTTCCATGCCCTGCTTGCGCTTGCCGCCGAATCCAGAGTGGACAAGGTGAGCCAGGCGATCACACGTGCCATAGCACAAACCATGCTGGCCGACCTCTCCTTCCTGATCTATCTCACAGATAACAACAACCAGATGCAGATCGCAAGCGGATACGATCTGATCCGCGAGGAGAACCTCGAGGGAGGGAGCATGAACAAGAACCTGATTCCCATGCTCACCAACTCCATCCAGCGCGGACGTCCGTTGCGGTTGCCATCGAGCAGTACTTCGGCAGACATCAAAGGCTTGAGCGATCTGCTCGGCTTGACAAACCCCGGTCATTTGATGAGCGTACCGATCATGACAACGGACAAGGAGGTCATTGGCGGCATCCTGGTGCTCTCCCCGTATTCCAATCGCTTGTGGAGCGCGGAAGATCAAGCGTTCCTTACCAACATCGCAACATCGTTTGTTCCCATCATCCAGCGCGGGCAGAAGATGAACGCTCTCGAGCACAAGTCCGAACAGGCCAGACAGGAACTGGATATTGTCCAGGCGCGCATTGCCGATCTCGAACGAAGAAACAACGAACTGATCAAGAAAATGGAGACGGTCAAAGCTGACGCGCAGGAAGGCCTCGCGCAAGCCGAGAGTTTGGCGGAACTGACAAGGATGCAGGAGGAAGCGCAAAAGGCAATCGAGAAATTGAGGGCAGAGAATGAAACCCTGCGCGCATCCAGGGGCACCACGGCAGGGAGCAAAGTCAACATGCAGGTCGAATCTGAATTGCGTTCCGCGCTTGAGGAAGTGGCGCGCCTGCAAAACCAACTTGCCCAGACGAACATCAGGCTCATGGAAGCGGAGAAGGGTTCATCCGCCGCGCATTCGACCGAACAAGCGGAAGTAGTCGCATCCATTTCGCAGGAACTACGCCAGCCGATGTCCTCCATCATCGGATACACAGACCTGCTGTTGGGAGAATCGGTCGGCATTCTTGGCGCATTGCAGCGCAAATTCGTGGAACGCATCAAGGCATCCACCGAACGGATTGACAACCTGATCAATGACCTGATTCAAGTCACTACACTCGAAACGGGACTCAACGAACTCAAGCCCGAATCCGTAGACTTGAACCTCATCATCGACAATGCCATGTCCTATACAAGCAGTCAGGTACGTGAGAAGAACATCTCAATGCACCTCGACCTGCCCAGGAGCATGGCATCCAT
This sequence comes from Anaerolineales bacterium, assembly GCA_035466615.1. Lineage (GTDB taxonomy): Bacteria > Chloroflexota > Anaerolineae > Anaerolineales > Villigracilaceae > Defluviilinea. Next base: position 12,785 of record DATIUT010000017.1, read on the forward strand.
TCATGCCGACCGCGAAGCCATGCAACAGATTTTGATCCACCTCCTGCAGAACGCCGGAGCCGCCTCCCCGAATGAGGGAACCGTGCACTTGCGTGTCCAAACAAGGATGGAGGAGGGCAGGGATTATGTCCTATTGCAGGTCACCGATACGGGGGGGGGCATACCGGCTGAAGACCTGCCGCGCGTATTTACACGCCTGTATCGGGCGGATAATGTGCTCATCCAGGGAGTTGGCGATACTGGCGTAGGGCTGTCCATTGCGAAGACCCTCACCGAAGCACAGAATGGACGCATTTGGGTTGAGACAGAGACCGGCAAAGGCTCAACATTCAGCGTGCTATTGCCAATCGCCACAGACAAACCAGGTTCGGAGAGCTGATTATGAAAGCCCTGCACCAGATGGGCAGTGGATTCATCATCGGAACCATCTCCCTTCTGCTCGTCATCGGGGGCATCTCGCTGTCTTTGGCGGAAACCTCCGCACAGCCGCTTCAGCCCACACCCTCGCCCATTCCAACATCTTTCGCGGTTGAATTTGCTTCACCGCTTCCTTCTCCCACACTGCCCCCTGCAATCCCCACCTACGTACCAACTCTCATGCCAAGCGCGACCATCGCACAGGCCCAAGCCACATCAGTCTGCATTGTTCCAAGTAACTGGATTCCGATCACTGTCAGTGCGAATGACACCCTCTACTCCATTGCAGAACGATATAACACCACCGTGGAGGAACTCAACCAAAAGAACTGCCTGAACCTGCGAAATCCCGCGCCGGGTATGTTGCTCTACGTTCCGGCTGTTCCTACAAAGGCTGTCGTTCCCTGTGGTCCGCCGGCAGGTTGGGTGAAAAGACACGTTATACAACCCGGTGAAAACCTTTTCCGCATCGCGCTGTCCTACGGTATTACCTATCCACAATTGCAGGCAGGAAACTGCATGGGCAAATCCACGACCATCTTCGTCGGTCAGGTGCTTTGGGTGCCAAACGTTCCAACACTCACGCCGACCATAACAATCACCAGCACGACTGATTTCTCCACCCCCACACATACCGCAACCAACACGCCTGACTTCTCGACGCCTACGTCCACATTTATTGTCACATTATCACCCGTGCCAACCGCCACAAAGACAGCGACACAAACACTCATCCCGTTTCCATCAAAAACGCCTTCACAATGAGATCCATCTGGCGGATATCGATCATCGCGGCCCTGCTGCTTGTTGGATGTGGAGGTAACGCGCCCACATCACCTACTCTTCCATTTTTGATGGTGACCTCTGCACCGAACGCCTCACCGACTCCGACGCCCTTCCAACCCATGCCCTGGACACCGACCGGCTCGCCTCTTTACCAACCGGTGGTTGATTTATCCTCCCCGACCTCCACTCCTCCCGCACCGACTCAAACTCAAGTCCCGACGATTGACCCAAACTTCCTCATCAATACGGTCGCGCCTCTTCCCACCATTGACGTGTCCAGCAGTCAGGTCCTCAACAACGGACAGGAGACCATCAACTTCCTGCTCATCGGCTCCGACAAACGCTCCGGCACATCCTTCCGCACAGACACAATGGTGGTTGCCATCCTGCGTCCCAACGAGGGACAAGTCTCCCTCATCTCCATCCCGCGCGACCTGTGGGTTTCGGTACCGGACTGGGAAAACAGCCGCATCAACACTGCATATCAACACGGCATCTCCAGCGGATACCCCGGCGGCGGGCCGGGTCTACTCAAGGACACCATCCAATACAACCTCGGCATCCGCATTGACCACACCGCCATGGTGGATTTTGACGGTTTCCACAAGATCATAGATACCCTGGGCGGCGTGGACATCCCCGTCTCATGCCCCTATACAGACTGGCGTTTAACCGACCCGAGTTATGATCCCGAAATCGAAACCAATTGGTTCCTATACACCGTCAGCCCCGGCATCATCCACATGGACGGCGACCTCGCTCTCTGGTACGCGCGCTCACGCCAAAAATCCAGTGACTTCGACCGCGGACGCCGCCAACAGGAAGTTCTGCGCGCCATTTTCACCCAAACCCTCCAGGCAGGAACACTTACCCGTATCCCAGAGTTATATAACAACGTAAAAGACTCGGTCGAAACAGACTTGGGACTTGCTGACCTTCTCCAACTCGCCCTCTACGCCCCCAGGATGACCAACGCCGACATTCGCAGTTACTACATCCGCCCGCCCTACGTCAGTTCATGGATCACCGATGGCGGCGCGTACGTCCTTTCACCAAATCAAGAACTGCTCAGTCAAATGCTCACCGAAGCATTGTCACCCTCCACGCGCACGGTTCAAAGACAAACCGTCACCATCGAAGTCATGAACGGTACATCCATCCCCGGTTACGAAACCCTCGCGTCCACCCGCCTCAATTACGCTAGTTTTGAAACCCATATCGTTCCTTCCGATAGACAGGACTACGCCTACTCCGTCCTCATAGACAAATCCGCCGCGCAAGATCGCTCTGTGAGCAACACCATCCTGAACGTCATGGGGATGTTGCCGGGCAGTTTGATCCCCTCGCCAGAGGCGAACAGTTCCGCCCAATATTTGCTGATCCTGGGGTACGATTACCAGCCATGCTTTAGGCCGGAGAAGATGACAGAGTAGGGTGTTGACATTCCCTCTTGTTTTCGCTAAACTATGCGCAAGAAAAGAAATGGAGATGTCATGCCTGAGAACAAGCTAACGTCCCACCTGACACAAAATACCTCTCTTGTATCCGCCATCAACTCGTGGGAGATGTTCCTCGCGGATCAGGGTCGCTCACCGAACACAATCAAAGCCTTCCTCTCGGATGTGCGTTTGTTGACCACATTCCTCCCCGAAGGCATTGCGCTTGGCAAGGTCACCACCAGGGAGCTCAACCGCTATTTTGAATGGATGGAGAAGGAGCGCGATGTTCCGTGCAGTCCCAAGACTTTGGCACGGCGTATCACTTCGGTCAAGTCCCTGTTCCGTTGGTTGCATCAATACGGCGTGTTGGTCGTTGACCCCGCCGAGAAGGTCGCGCAGCGCTCTGCGATCAGTCCCCTCCCCACCGTACTGACTCCGAAGGAATATGACGAAATCCTGCTCGTTGCAGACCGTCACCGCCGCGCGCAAAAGCCGGATGCACGTCCGTATGCGTTGGTTCACCTTCTGCTGACCACAGGAATCAAAAAGAGCGAAACATTGGGGATTCTTCTCGAACATGTTGAATTGGATTCCCCCAACGGACCTCAGGTCTTCATTAAATATCCGACTCCTGCGAATCGTTACAAAGAGAGAAAACTGACTCTGTCCGAGGACTGGGTACCCGCCTATGAGGAGTATCTTGCCCAATACAACCCCGAAGAGAAACTCTTCCCCTGGTCACCACGGCGGCTGGAATATCTGCTCGAAGATATCAGCAACGAAGCCGGACTGACCAAACACCTCTCCTTCGACATGTGCCGCTGGACGTGCGCCCTGAACGATTATCACGCCGGTGAAGAGCCGGACAAGATCCGCCAGAAACTTGGGGTGTCCAAGATCCAATGGCGGGAGTTGTTCATTAAGCTAAAGCAGTTGGCAGGAAATCATTAGTGTCATTGCCATGCCTGCAAAGCAGGCATGGCAATCTCAACCAAATTGCAAGTGATTGCTTGGTGGGTATATTAGATTGTTTCGTCACCGCTTCGCGGTTCCTCGCAATGACGCTAATCACGAGACATCGAAAAATACAATGCCTGCCTTGTAGACTCCGTCAAGCGAAAGGAGTGCGCAGGGCGATAGCCGGGAACCCATACCACCTTTGAGCCCATACACAACAAGGGCCATCTGTCACGCGCGCGTTGCGGCAATTTGACATTGATGAAGAAATCGGAGATCTTCATCTCGTGACCATCCATGCCCAGCGGTTCGAAACGATCTCCATCCTGACGGACACGTAACTCCAGGGCATCTGAAATTCCATTTGCATCCAGCCAGACTTGATATGGATCATCGGTTGAACGTGCCTGATCCATCGC
>DATIUT010000018.1:0-58051 GCA_035466615.1 Anaerolineales bacterium
GTATTCCACTGTGCAGAGTCTTGTAGTAGAGTACCAGCTTACTGCCTGGCGGTTGATCGTCAATGGCGGGGAGTATCAGGATTTTCCGCAGTTGCATTTTCATTTGGTGTCGGATGTATATAAATAAAAGAAACCGGTTCAAGTTCAAATTTGGGCGGAGATTTTTTGGTACATCACTGACTTTGTTTCTTATATCTCTTACCCAAGAGTTTCTTGAGACAGCAGACTTGTTCGTTGCTGTTGCAGCATTTCTTGGAATGCTCTCTACAGCCGCCATTTATGTTGGGACAAAGGCATCTGGTATTAAGAAATTTCTCTGGTCAGTTGGGTTCAATATATTAATAGGCGCGTTTGCATCCTTACTTTTAGCAGGTTCCTGTTATTTCAACACATTTACTATTTGCTCCACCAGAATTTTTCAGACTACCATCGCCGTCTATATTGTTCTTCCAATTTTGGGCTTGCTTCTTTACATGCTTACTATGTTTCTTGGGAGTTTCTCCAAAAAGGAATATCATGCCTGATTCAATCGCCATTCTCGATTTCGGTTCGCAGTATGCACAGATCATTGCGCGGCGTGTGCGTGAAGCACAGGTGTATTGTGAGTTGTTCCCGTGGGACGCGCCCATGGAAAAGATCCTCGCCATACACCCCAAGGGATTCATCCTCTCCGGCGGACCCAGGTCCGTGTATGAGGAGGGCGCTCCTTACATTCAGAAATTTATTTTTGATACCGGTCTCCCAATCCTTGGCATCTGTTATGGCATGCAAGCGTTGACCCACGCCCTTGGCGGGCAGGTTGACCCCTCTGCCAAGCGTGAATATGGTCTCGCAGAGATCGAGCCGACAGTACCCGGCACAATGTTGGATGAAATCTCGAAGGTGTGGATGTCGCACGGCGACCGCATCACGAAACTCCCTGAGGGCTTCATTGCACTGGCTCGCTCTGGCAACAGTCCGCTGGCGGCGATGGGCGATATGAAGCGCAGGTATTTCGGCGTGCAGTTCCACCCCGAGGTGCATCACACCCCGAACGGGCAAAGATTACTTCAACATTTCGTCGTGGATATTTGCGGCGTCAAACGCGAATGGACTCCCAAGTCCATCATTGATGACGCGGTGGAACGCATTCAGAAACAGGTTGGCGGGGAACGCGTCCTTGCGGCGGTTTCAGGCGGAGTCGATTCATCGGTCGCTTCGGCGCTTGTACATAAGGCGGTCGGTGATCAACTCGTGGCTGTGTTCGTGGATACCGGTCTGTTGCGGAAAAATGAAGGGGAACAGGTCGCTTCGGCATTTCGGGATAACCTGCACGCTGAACTCATCACCGTTGACGCCTCTGACGAATTCTTCTCGGCGTTGCATGAGGTGACCGAGCCGGAGCAAAAGCGAAAGGTCGTTGGCGAGAAATTCATCCGTATATTCGAGCAACAGGCAAAACAACTCGGCTTGCCGAAGTTTTTAGTGCAAGGGACGATCTATCCTGATGTGGTTGAGTCGTCTGCGCCGGATAGGAACAAAGCGGAAAAGATCAAAACGCATCACAACGTCGGCGGGTTGCCGGAGGATATGCAATTCGATCTGGTCGAGCCGTTGCGCTATCTGTTCAAGGATGAGGTGAGGGCAGTGGGTGAAGCGCTTGGATTGCCGGAAGGGCTCGTTTGGCGACAGCCGTTCCCGGGGCCGGGGTTGACCGTGCGCTGTCTTGGGGAAGTGACGCGTGAGCGTGTATCCCGCTTGCGGGCGGCGGACGCGATCCTCGTGGAGGAATTATCCAAAGCAGGTTTTTTGAATCGAAGGTTTTCAAGAGACACACCGGTCACGGGACCATTGAAAGTGAAACTGCCTTTCGTCGCGCAGGCGTTCGTTGTGTTACTGCCGGTGCGCTCGGTGGGCGTAATGGGCGACCAGCGGACGTATCAGGAGGCGGCGGCGATCCGCGCGGTGACGACCGAGGATTTCATGACCGCCGATTGGGCGCGCCTGCCGGACGACCTTCTTGCCCGGGTGGCCAACCGCATCGTCAATGAAGTGGACGGCATCAATCGCGTGGTGTATGATATTACGAGCAAACCGCCCGCGACGATCGAATGGGAATAACCATGAACTTTGACTTTGGCGAAATTTTGACCCGTGCCGGTCAGATCACCTGGAAGCATAAGATCCTGTGGTTGTTCAGCGCATTGCCTGTGCTGTTGAGCTTCCTGATCCTCCCGCTCGTGTTCCTGCCGATCTTCTTGTCGGATTTCGACCCATATGGTGAACCCTTCTTCGTGGACCAGCCGGCTTACATCCTTCTCTTTATCGGCTTCAGTTTCTTTATCAGCATTCTGAGTTTTGTCTTGTATGCCATATCATCGTCTTCGGTGACGGTTGGTGTGGTACAGGTGGAGGGTGGAATCGAAAAATTGGAAACGGCGAAATTGTTCGATGATGGAAAGAAATACTGGATGCGCATTCTGGGCGTGATGCTGTTGATCGGTCTTGCCATTTCCCTCGTATTTCTGGTAATCTTCGGTTGCATGTCACTGATTGGTGCAGTGACGATGGGGCTTGGTTTCATATGTATGCAGCCATTATTCCTTTTGATGTATCCGGTCATGATAGTCTTGTATGGTTTCATCGAAGAATCACAAGCCGCGGTTGTCGTGGACGACCTGGGAGTGACCGACGCGATCCGTCGCGGCTGGGAACTGGTAAAAGCAAACTTCTGGCGCATCCTGTTGATCTCCTTCATCGTCTATTTGGGTGTGGGCATTCTCAGCTCCATTGTCGTGGCCCCATTCATGATTCCCTTTTTCTTCATGCCCTTTTTCATGGATGTCACGCAACCCCAGACCGACATGCGCGCAATGATGCTGGTGACAGGCGGGATCAGCCTTCTCCTTGTGCCGGTCATGGCTTTGGTGCAGGGCGTTTCGATCACGTTTTTGAAAACGACTTATACTCTCGTTTACCTGCGTCTGACCCGTTCAGCAGAGTCCCAATCTTTAATACGGAATGCAATTGCATAAAAGGAGAATACGATGAATTTCAACTTTGGCGAAGTGCTCACACGCGCCTGGCAGATCATCTGGAAGCATAAGGTCTTGTGGATATTCGGCATCCTTGCCAGTTGCGGGCGGGGAGGCGGAGGCAACGGGGGAGGGGGTGGTGGAAACGGTGGCAATGGCAGTGGTTTCAGCCAGACCGACCTGCCGCCGCAGGTCATGCAATGGATAAATGCCATTGAAGAAAACCTGACCACGGTCATCGCAATTGGTATTGCGGTCATCTGCATTATCTGGATCCTGGCAATTTTCCTGAGCACCATCGGGCGCATTGGTTTGATCCGCGGCACTGCGCAGGCAGACGGCGGGGCGGAGGGCATCGTCTTTGGCCAGTTGTTCAGTGAAAGCATGCCATATTTCTGGCGGATGTTTGCCCTGAATTTGATCGTTACGATCCCCTTTCTCATTGTGTTCGGCGCCCTCCTGGCAGGGGTTATTGTCTTTGCAGTCTCAGCGAGCGGAGGAAGTGACGCGGGTGTACTTGGGATTGCCGCCATGGTGCCCATTTTCATCGGATGTATGTGTCTGCTTGTCCCGATCATGTTCGTGGTTGGAATGATCATCCGCCAGGCACAGAATGCGATTGCCCTCGAAGATCTGGCCGTCATGTCATCCCTCAGCCGCGGCTGGGAGGTCTTCCGCGCCAACCTTGGTTCTATCATTGTCATGGCGATCATACTTGCCATCATTGGATTCGTCGCGGGGCTGGTCATCGCCATCCCGGTCTTCCTGGTTGTATTCCCCACCATTTTTGCCTTTGCACTTGGCCAGGGACAAAGCTACACCCCTCTCATCTTCCTGGGTGTCTGCATGTGCATTTATATTCCGGCCGCGATGATATTGCAGGGTATCCTGGTTGCATACACTGAAGCCGCGTGGACTTTAACCTACATGCGCCTGACTCGCAAACCGGATATCAGACCCGAAACTCAATCGGACGATAGCGACAAAACCATGATTGCCGGAGCGAATGCGTAGACTCTTCCGCCTCCTTTTGACCGTCAGCCTGCTCGCTGGAACCCGGACCTTCGCGTACGCCCAGACCGCCGCCTACGCGGAGATTGTGCACATTGACGCCGGGAATTTTCCGAAGGTCTCCGCGCTCGTGGATGTGTACGATGCGAATGGCGAGTTCATCGCCGGTCTCGAACCATCTGACATCATCATCTATGAAGACGCGCAGGAAAACAAAGCGGACTCGATCAGCGAGTTTAATGTCCCAATACAGGTGGTGGTTGCCATCAATCCAGGGCCTGCCATGGCGGTACGCGATTCCAATGCCATCACACGCTTCGAGCGGGTCGTGGGTACACTCCGCCAATGGGCGGACGCACAGCCCAAAGATTCACGCGACGACCTGAGCCTGGTCTCGTTGTCAGGATCGCTCATCAACCACGCGAAGGTCAATGACTGGTTCGTCAGCCTGAACTCCTTCAAGCCGGATTTCCGAAACTCGGTTTCCAACCTGCAAACCCTTGCCATCGCGCTGGATACGGCCAACACGCCGACGCCGGAACCCGGCATGAAGCGCGCGGTGTTGTTCATCACACCGCACATGGATGACCCCAACATCGATAACCTCGTTGCTCCGCTCATCCAGCGTGCAATTGATTCGAAGGTGCGCGTCTTCGTCTGGTTCATCGACGCGGAGGAGTTCAACGTCTCTGCCAGCGCGAACGCATTCAAACTGCTTGCCCGGCAGACGGATGGTGCCTTCTTCTCCTTCTCCCAGGACGAAACCTTCCCGGACCCGAATCTGTATTTCGCCCCCTTGCGGCATATCTATGAAGTGACATATTCCTCTTCATTGACGACTGCCGGCGACCACACACTCGGTTTTTACATCACGGCTCAGGATACGACGATCCCTGCGCTGGACAAGACCTTCAGTGTGGACATCCAGCCACCGAACCCCATCTTCGTCTCGCCGCCCCTGCAGATCACGCGCCAGCCACCGGCGGATGACCCCTATAATGCGGAAGTATTGGAACCTTCGCAACAGATCATCGAGATCATCGTCGAATTCCCGGATGGACACAAACGCCAACTCAAGCGCACTACATTATACGTAGACGGGCAGGTCGTTGCAGAGAATACAGAAGAACCCTTTGAGAGTTTCCTGTGGGATTACGGCGCATTCGATGAAAACGGACAGCATGAGATCATTGTCGAGGCGGAGGATGTGCTTGGTTTGAAAAAATCGAGCATCGGAATTCCTGTCACGTTCACGGTCATCCATCCGCTCAGCGGCGTGAAGGCGCTTCTGGCGCGGTATAGTTCCCAATTTGTTCTGGGCGCGATCGTCTTCGCAGGGCTTGCCCTGCTGGTCATTTTGCTGAGGAGCCGGGTTAAGAACGTTCCGGAGTCCCGTCGTAAAAAGGATCGAAAAGCCAGGGAGGATCCGCTTACCCAGCCTGTCGTGGCATTGACGGAGCCGCCGGTTTCGGCTACAAAGAAGGTCAAATCACAGCCGCGTTTCGGCTGGATGGGTTCAAGACAAAGCCATCTGCCATCCGCGCCTGCCTATCTCATCCGCCTGACGAACGGAGGTGAGCCAGCCAGCGCCACACCCATCCCTGTGATGGAAAAGGATATGACATTCGGCACCGATCCGGTACAATCCATGCACGTGCTCGATGATCCGTCCATTTCACCGTTGCATGCACGCATTAAACAGACCAGCGAAGGAATTTTTGTGATTATCGATCAAGGTTCGGTGGCAGGCACATGGGTGAATTATGAACCGGTCACGCGCGAGGGCATCCGTTTGAGGCATGGAGACAGGATTCACTTCGGGCAAATGCAATATCGCTTTGATCTGAGCCAGCCTCCGGCGGTGTCTGAACCGAAGGTCGTCTCCGGTAGATAATCCTGTATATGATCCGCATATCACGCGCTCACCTGAATGTCGAGGCACATACCCATCAGGGCATGGCGGGCAAGAACAACGAGGACCGTTATGCCGTTGCCTCGTTTCACGTCAGCGAGAATGACCACACCCCGGTGTTGTTCGCAGTGCTTGCCGATGGCATCGGCGGGCATCGCGGCGGTGAGGTGGCGGCGGAACTGGCTGTCAACCACATCATGCAGACCGTGGCGAGGGGAGATGGCAAGTTCTCTCGACACATTGTCGAACAGGCAGTTAATGAGGCCAGCAATGCCATTGCGGCTCATTCCGCAACCAACGAGAACCTCAAAGGCATGGGCGCGACCTGCGCCATAGCATGGATCATTGACAACAAACTCCACACTGCGTATGTGGGTGATTCGCGCATTTACCTGATGCGCGGCGGTCGCATCCAGCAGATCACTGTGGATCATTCATGGGTGCAGGAGGCAATCGAAAGGGGCATCCTCACGCCCGAACTGGCGCGCGACCATCCGAATGTGCATGTCATAAGGCGTTATCTCGGTTCACTTGTTCCACCTGAACCTGATTTCCGTCTGAATCTATTCGACGGCGAAGGCGCGCATCATGCGGAGAACAACCAGGGCACTGAACTCCAGCCCAGTGATATCCTGCTTTTATGTACCGACGGTTTGACCGACCTGGTTTGGAATGATGAGATTCTCGAAATCGTCCGCACGAGGCCGACGTTAAAAGAGGCAACCCGCTCCCTGGTGAACCTTGCCAACGAACGCGGTGGACACGACAACATCACGGTCGTTTTGATTGGGGCTCCGGCGGATTTCAAATCACATGCGGCATCCAGAACGAAAAAGGATTTGGACTGGCCTCTCTGGGTGACCGGCGCGGCCATTGGCTTGTTCTTCATTTTGGCTGTCGCTTCCATCTTGACCTTCAACCTGCTCCGCCGTGGTGGAACTGTAACCGTCACCCCTGCCGTTTCCATTCCACAACCTGTTCTAATCACCGAAGCCCCGCTGACCCAATCCACCCCGACCCTTGCCCCCACAGAGACCGCATCACCGGATGTGGTTTTACCCAAGCCAACGGCCACACTCACACCCTGGCCGACAAATACAATTAGCCCATGATGTCTTTGCGAGGAGCACGAAGAGCGACAGAACAATTCCCGCCATTGCAGGAGATTGCTTCTGGCTTCGCCCTCGCAACGACGGAGGAGATACCATGCCAGTCAAACATTCCCACGATGTGGAAGCCAAAAACGTAGCCGCGGGCAGGGACACAACCATTCAGGTCCTCATCTCCGCGCAGGAAGGTCCCAACTTTGCCTTGCGCAAGTTCTCCATGCAAAAGGGAGGTGGGATGCCGCGCCACACGAACACGCTCGAACACGAGCAATACGTCCTGCGCGGCGAAGCGACCATCACCATCGGTGATGAGACGCATCACGTCAAAGCGGGGGATGTGGTCTTTATTCCTGAAGGTGTGGTCCATTCGTATAAAAACACAGGCGAAGGACCGTTCGAGTTCCTTTGCATCATCCCCAACAAGGAAGACAGGATCACAATTGACGATGAAAGCAACTGTTAAATCGCAGGTGCAGTCCAATCGAAGGTGTCCTGCTTCGTTCATCTGTGGTAAAAATAATCCATGATCCGCCTTTACAACACTCTCACACGCAAAAAGGAAGAATTCCAGACACTCGAGCCGAACCTCGTCAAGATGTACGTCTGCGGTGTCACGGTCTATAACGACGCGCATGTCGGTCACGCCATGTCCGCGCTCGTGTTCGACATCATCCGTCGTTATCTCGAATATCGCGGTTATACGGTCAAGCAGGTCATGAACTACACCGACGTGGACGACAAGATCATCAACCGCGCCAGGCAACTCAACGAAGACCCACTCAAACTGTCACAGCGTTACGTGGAAGATTATGCGGACGATCTCAAGAACCTGAACGTCCTGCCTGCCACATCCTATCCGCAGGTCAGCAAGACGATGCCGCTCATCATCGAGTTCATCCAGGGTTTGATCCGCAAGGAAGCCGCCTATGCCGCGCCGAACGGTGATGTCTATTTCAGTGTCACCGGCGATGATGATTACGGCAAACTCTCCGGCCGCAAACTTGACGATATGCAGGCGGGCGCGCGCATCGAAGTGGAAGAAGCAAAGGACCACCCAATGGACTTCGCCCTCTGGAAAGCCGCAAAGCCCGGTGAAATCTCATGGGACAGCCCGTGGGGCAAGGGCCGCCCCGGCTGGCACATCGAATGCTCCGCCATGAATCTCGCTGAACTCGGCGAACAGATTGACATCCACGGCGGCGGCAACGACCTCATCTTCCCCCATCACGAGAATGAGATCGCGCAAACCGAATCCTACACAGGCAAACCCTTCGCACGCTACTGGGTTCATAACGGCATGTTACAACTTGGCAACGAGAAGATGTCCAAGTCGCTGGGTAACATCGTCAGCATCAAAGACTTTCTCGCAAAGCGCGATGCCGATGTGATGCGGATGCTGGTATTGATGGGATCGTATCGCGCGCCGCTGATCTTCAACGATGAGACTCAGGACGCTGCGGAAAAATCCCTGGAACGCCTCAAAACCGCCCTTCGGCCTGCTTCCCCCTCCGCGAGCGGCCTCTCTGCCAAGGGTATCTCTGCCGTCGCCTCCCAGGTGGACTCCACCAAACAATCCTTCACCGATGCCATGGACGACGACTTCAACACTCCGCTCGCCCTTGCCGCGTTATACGAACTCGTCAAAGCTATTAACACCGCCCGCGATAACAGCGCAAATGATGAACAGTTGAAAACTGCGCAAGCCACCTTGCGTGAACTCACGAATGTATTTGGCTTGCGTTTGCAGGAAAAACAAGGCTCCAGCGACGCCGAAGCGCAGGTCAACACCCTCATTGCCGAACGTAACGAAGCCCGCAAGCAAAAACAATGGGCGCGTTCGGACCAAATCCGTGACCAGCTAAAAGAGATGGGCGTGACCATCGAAGACAGCAAAGATGGCACGAAGTGGAGATGGTCGTGATTTGGTAATTCGTAAACGGTAATTGAAAAACTTCCGAGCCTTTGCCTCGGAAGTTTTTACTTTCTCCTAAAAGTAGACAGGTCTGACTATCAGTAGATCACGAAAGCGCCAAAGAAGGGTGACGAAAAAAGACATCAGCCAGGTCGAATAATTTTTCAACGGCATGAGCAAGCATGCGCGCCAAACGGCGTAGCTTTAGCCGGATTTTTCAGGCAAATCGCAATCTGCTGGCGATTGGCGATGTACAAGTTAAAGATCACGAATGCTAGGCCCACCAACAATAAACGGATGACAGAATTGCGCGAGGTAGTGCGCGTGCGAACTTGATTCATCTGACGATAACTGGCTTCGATCCCGAATCGTTGACGATACATCTCGAAGACCTGGTGCGGTTCAATGGACTTTGGCAGTCACCCGACACAACGTGCACCCTTGCGTTTGTACCGTCCTTTGGAGTATTTTTTTCACGACCACCGCAATGATCAACGTACTCGAATAAATTTCCAACGTGCTCACACAAGGTATCATCCAAGACCAGCGCAGATTTTTCTCTTGCCACCCGCACGTGTTTTGTCTCTTGGAGCATATACTTGATCCGACGATCATTGGCCTGATCTTCTAGCCAGAGGTCTTTCGAGAAGTAGCGCAATAAGTTGGTCTTGTCGGAACTTTCTATCACGTAACGTGTACTATTCGCCATGCTCTTATTGGGCAATACCATCAAACCCGTCAGGTAGTTCTCAAAGTGCCGAAACTGGCAGCGGTTCTCAAATAAATCCCGGAATTCTTCCGCACGCGTTTTCACCAGTGGCGCAGGTGTGATCATTGGAAGTTGCATCGTTTTTCCAGCGAGTAGATTTCGCTCAGGGCATCACATTTATGATGAAAACACTAAAATACAACTATCGAGTGAACAGGAAACCTATCTTTCCCACCTCGCATACACCGCCTGAGAGAGCAACCTTCCCGCGCTTTGTTCGCGTGTGACCAGTTCACCCATCTCGACTTTTCCCCCGAAACCTTCCATCATATCTTCCATCGCCTGCGCCACATGGATCGCTGAGGCGCGCACGGCGTAAATTGTTGTTACGACGAACAGGGGATTATTGCTCAAACATTCGCGGCATGCTTCCAATAAATTCGGCAGGGACTTATACACTTCCCACACTTCGCCTTTGGGCCCGCGCCCGAATTTGGGCGGGTCAAGGATAATGCCATCGTATTTCACGCCTCGCTTTGCCTCGCGCTGGACGAATTTCAGCGCATCGTCCACGATCCAGCGGATGGGCTTCTCTGTCAGGTTGGACAAAGCCTGGTTTTCACGCGCCCAGATCACGGATTTCTTCGAAGCGTCCACATGAGTCACTTTGGCGCCGGCGGACGCAGCAGCAAGGGTGGCAAGTCCTGTATATCCAAATAAGTTCAAAACGTTAATTTCTCTTTTTGCGTTTGCGATCAAGCCGCTGAACCAGTCCCAATGTGCGGCGACTTCGGGGAATACACCCAAATGACGGCCGGGCGTTGTCATTGCTTTGAATGTAATACCCGTTGCAGAGTGGGGAAGTGGATAATGCATGTCCCATTTTTCGTCCACCTTCTTTTTGAAATCCCAGTGTCCGCCGCTTTCCTCGCCGCTGGGGATGAAGACAGCGTCCACATTCCTCCATTCGGAATGGAGCGAACGCCTCCACATTGCCTGTGATTCGGGTCTTGCGAAGAGGTATTTCCCGAAGCGCTCGAGTTTTAACCCGTCACCGCTATCGAGCAGGGCATAATCTTTCCAATTTTTGGCTTCAAGCAAGGTGATATACATAGAATGACCATAATGTGGGTGGTAATAAAGTCCTAATTATGCGACAAACAGGCTATCTCTACTTGATTTTTCCCTCGAAAAGCGTATAATGTGGGAAGAAATGGTAGGAAGTGGTAAATACTTGTAAGACGCCGGTCACCCGGCGTTCGTCTCTTAAAAGGAATTGTAGCACAAATGTTCTTAGGCCAGTTCCAGCACAATCTCGATGATAAAGGGCGCCTGATGGTTCCGGCGCGTTATCGCGACTTGCTGGCGGCTGGCGCCTTCATCACACAGGGCTTCGATAAATGCCTGATGGTGATGACGGATGCATACTTCAAACAGGTTTATGAGCGCATCAACAACATGAACCTTGCGGATCCAGCCGCACGCATGGTGCGCCGTTTAATCCTTTCCAACGCTTATCCCGTTGAAGTGGATAAAGTCGGGCGCATCCTTGTTCCGCAAAACCTGCGTGAATTCCTCGGCATCGTCAGCGGGGAACTCACAGTGGCGGGGCAGGGTGACTACTTTGAAGTTTGGACTCCTGTGGAATGGAAGTCCCAAACGGACAAACTGCAGGATGTGGAAGCCAACGAACAACGCTTCTCCACGCTCGACCTTTCAAAGAACGTTTCGTCGTCATAATGACGACCGTTGGTCGCCGTTATGAATGACTCATCGCATCAACCTGTACTTTACAAAGAGATTATACACGCGTTGCAACCCAGACAAGGCGGGCGCTATGTGGACGGAACTCTCGGCGCGGGCGGCCATGCCCGCGGCGTTTTGGAGGCGTGTGCGCCAGATGGACAATTGCTGGGGCTCGATGTGGACCCGCAGGCGTTGGTGATCGCTCGTAAGACCTTGGCTCCTTACGAACATCGCATTCATCTGGCGCAAGCCTCCTACACGACCCTGTCTGCGCAACTGAAGAGCCTGCAATGGGATTCGGTTGATGGGATCGTCCTCGACCTCGGCGCATCGTCCATGCAGTTCGATACGCCCGAACGCGGCTTTTCCTTCATGCAGGATGCCCCGCTCGACATGCGCTTCGGTCCCCACGCCATGCAGACCGCCGCCGACATCGTGAACAGTTATTCAGAACGGGAACTGGCTGACTTGATCTACGAATACGGCGAAGAACGGGACTCCCGCAAAATCGCGCGAGCCATTGTCAAAGCGAGACCGCTTCACACGACCCGTGAACTGGCGGCTGTGATCGAAACCGTATCTCCCCGACGAGGAGGCCGAGTCCACCCCGCGACACGAACGTTTCAAGCCTTGCGCATTGCGGTGAACGAGGAACTATCTTCGATAGAGTCGGTGCTTCCGCAGGCGGTGGCAGGCTTACGGTGCGGTGGAAGACTCGCAGTAATTTCCTTCCACTCGCTGGAGGATCGCATCGTCAAGGAGTTCTTTCGAAGTCAAAGCAGGGATTTGATCAATCCGCCCTACGAAAGAATTTATGAAGAAGAACGCAATGCTGTATTGAAAGAGGTAAATCGAAAACCAATTTTGCCCTCGGAGGAAGAAACGAAAGACAATCCGAGAGCGCGCAGTGCGAAATTGCGCATTGCCGAAAAAATGTAACGATATTCCATGTGAATGTCACCGACCATTCGCCCAAATAAAAAGGTCGTCATGCAGGCAACACAGATCATCCATGCTTATAAACAGGCCCCTTGGCGTGTTCAGCGCCAGTATGTTGGCGCGTTCCTGCTTGCAGTGATCGTGCTGGCATTGGTTGCCGCGTTATACCTTGACCTCTCCGCCCGCACCGCATTGACCGGGCGTGAAATACAGGAATTGCAGGTTGAGATCACGATATTGCAGCGCTCCAACGCCGATCTTGTAACAGAACTCGCCAGCCTTACTGCTTCGGCTGTGATGCAACAACGCGCGCTTGAGTTGGGATATCGTCCTGTAAAGCCCGGCGAACTCGATTATGTTTTCGTGCCCGGTTATGTAACTCCTGAACCTGCCATCCTGCTCGCGGCAGTGGATGAAACCTTCCATCCCAATGCACTTCCAGAAGAATATTCACAATCCCTGCTCGAATGGCTGGATGAGCGCGTCGAACCTCGGAGAGGCATGCAATGAGACAACAATATGCCATCCGCTCTATGGTCATCGTGATCGGGCTTGTGATCATCGGGGTGGGGGTCATCGTGCAGATGGTCCGTATTCAAAACAGCGAGCAGGCAAAAATATTCCTTTCACAAGGCGACCAGTATGCCGGTGAATTCCGTATGTTCCACCCGGAGCGCGGCGAGATCTATGATCGGAATGGCCACCTGCTGGCTGGCAACCGAACGGTCTATGAAGTGGGTGTGAGCCTGACTGAGATGAAGGATGCGGACGCGATGTCCTATATCCTTGGCACATACCTGAACATGACCTTCGAGGAAGTCCGGGATAAACTTGTCAATTCCCCTGGCGATTGGACATATATTGTGGTCAAGGATTATGTGGATGCGGAAACGGTCGCCGCGTTACAGCAGGTCCTCAAGCAGTTGGATGACGCAGACGATGACCGCCTGAACGGACTTGGGTTCAAACCGCACTTCCAGCGCAGTTATCCCGAAATGACCCTTGCATCGAATGTGCTCGGTTTTGTCACACGCGATGGGCATGGTTACTTTGGCATTGAAGAGAAATACAATGACCTGCTTGCGGGCATCCCTGTGCAGGTGTGGGTACCGCGCGATCCAAACAAAGCCGTTGACATTCCGAAGGTCCCCAACGGAACGACACTTGTCCTTACTTTGAACCGGGACCTTCAGGCGAAGGTCGAGAACATCCTCGATCAGTCGCTGTTGGAGTATGGGGCGAAGAATGGCACGATCATCGTCATGGACCCGAAGACCGGCGACATCCTTGCCATGGCAAGCACTCCGCGCATGAATTTGAACAACTATACCGATTATTTCCAGATCTATGACAATGGCAGTCAATATAACCGCTCCATTGGCATGGCATATGAAGCAGGTTCGGTTGTCAAAGTCCTGACCATGGCGGCCGCGCTCGATACCGGTACCGTGACCCCTGAAACAACCTACATTGATACCGGCTCGATCGATGTGGGCGGCATCACCATCCAAAACTGGGACCGCAAACCCTGGGGCCAGCGCAACATGACGGAATGCCTGCAACATTCGCTGAACGTCTGTCTGGCATGGGTCGCCACCGAAATGGGTTCGCAAAATTTCTACTCTTATATGGAACATTTCGGTCTGGGTCATCCCACGGGCATAGACCTCTCCGGTGAAGCAATGGGCAGGCTCAAGATCCCGGGTGACTCGGACTGGTATCCCGTTGACCTTGGCACAAATGCCTTTGGTCAGGGCGTCACGGTCACGCCATTGCAAATGTTGATGGCTGTCTCTGCCATTGCGAACGATGGGCAGATGGTCACGCCGCATGTGCTGTATGCGATGCTCCGTGATGGACATCAATATAATGTGCCATCTCAATATGCCGGTTCGCCCATCTCCGAGCAGACCGCACGCACGCTCAGTGAGATGCTCGCTGTTTCGTTGGAATCTGAATCAACAAACGCGCTCCTGGCCGGTTACCGCGTGGCGGGTAAAACAGGAACTGCGCAGATTCCCACAGAGTATGGTTACGACCCCAATCACACCAACGTTTCGTTCATCGGCTGGGGTCCTGTGGACGACCCGCAGTTCATGATCTACATCTGGCTCCAGGAACCGACAACCTCCATCTGGAGTTCACAGACTGCCGCCCCCGTTTTTTCAACAGTTGCCGAACAGACCGTCATCACGCTCAACATCCCCCCCGATCTGGTTCGCAACCAATACGGATCACGTTAATGCTTACACTTGCTGACGCGCTCGAAGCCCTCACGACTTTTCGCCCGCAATCCGAAACGGTCATCACTGAAGCGGTGATCGATTCGCGTCAGACCATCCCCGGCTCATTGTTTGTTGCTGTCCCCGGCGAAAAAGCGGATGGGCATGATTTCGTTGGCGAGGCGCTCAAGCGCGGGGCCTCTTTTGCTTTGATCCAGCAGGATATGGACGCCTCTTTCCGGACCTTCGACCTGCGTTCTGTTTCATCAGCCGACTCCTATGTGGGAGTCGATTTCTCCATTCCATTGTGCCTGCGTGTGGACAATACTGTTGCCGCGTTACAGCAAATTGCGCGTTTCTGGCGTCGCAAACTGAATCTGCGTGTGGTCGGCATTACAGGCAGTGTGGGCAAATCCACAACAAAGGAAATGGTTGCCGAAGTGTTGAGCACGCGTTATCGCACACTCAAAAGCCCGGGCAACCTCAACAACGAGGTCGGCCTCCCGTTAACAATGACGCGCTTAAGTCATGGTCACCAGCGCGCCGTAATGGAGATGGGATTCTATGTTCCTGGCGAGATCGCCTTCCTCTGCGATATTGCCCTTCCACAGGTGGGCGTGGTGACGAATGTTGGAACCGTCCATGCGGAACGCGCCGGTTCGCAGGAAGCCATCGCACGCGGAAAAGCGGAACTGGTTCAGGCATTGCCTCCGGCTCCGGATGGCGTGGCAATCCTCAATTTCGATGACCCGTGGGTTCGCAAGATGGAGGAAAAGACAAAGGCGCGCGTCTTTTTCTATGGTTTGTCTCCCGAAGCACATCTCTGGGCGGACCGGGTTGAAGGGCTTGGTCTGGAAGGCATCCGCTTCCGGATGCATTATCAGGGTGAGACCCTGCATGTAAAGATTCCCCTGATTGGGCGTCACTCAGTGCATACGGCTTTGCGTGCTGCCGCAGTCGGTTTGGTCGAGAATATGAACTGGCAGGAAATCCTCGAAGGTTTGAGCCAGGGACACACACAATTGCGCCTCGTCGCTGTCCGCAGTGAGGGCGGCGCATTACTGCTTGATGATACATACAACGCCTCACCGGAATCCATGCTCGCGGCATTGAACTTGCTCGACGAATTGGATGGACGCAAGGTGGCTGTGCTGGGCGACATGCTCGAACTTGGCCCTTATGAACGCGGCGGCCATGAAAAGGTCGGTCTGCGTGCGGGGCAGGTGGTGGATGTTCTGCTCACACTCGGCGAACGCGCGCACATCATTGCCGAAGCCGCCCGCCGTGGGAACGGGAAGAAGAAAATAATTATGGAATTCGATGAGTTGGAACCGGTCGTGGAGTGGCTGAGAACCGCTCTCACCAGCAAGGATGTTGTTCTAATCAAGGGTTCGCATGGACTTCGCATGGACCGCATCACCAGTGCATTGGAGGTGCATTCATGACGCAGAATAATGCCTTTGTTCTGGGCCTCGCCATGTTCTCCTTTGTAATGACGGTGATCTGGGGCACGCCCCTGCTCCGCGTCCTGCGGCATTTCAGGGTTGGCAAGATCATCCGCGTGGAGGAACCGGACCAGCATCGTGTAAAGATGGGCACGCCCACGATGGGCGGCATCCTCTTCATTATCCCCGTCCTTCTGCTCACGGGTTTACTCAATGCCGCGGTGTTGATCGGTCTCGAAGTGATTGGACGTTCAGTGCTGGTGCCCTTAATCGTGCTTGTGATTTATGCAGTGCTTGGCGGAATTGATGATTGGGAGGGTGTTCGCGGGAAGCGTCGCGGCGAGGGGATGCGCGCACGTACGAAGTTTGCCGCCCAGGTTGTTATGGCTCTTGGCACTGCCTACGTTTTAAAGTACTTCCTGGATGTACCTGAAATGATCCTGCCGGGCATCAAAGGTGAGATCGAATTGGGCTGGTGGTACGTTCTCATTGCGGCGTTCATCATCGTCAGCGAATCGAACGCGATCAACTTTACCGACGGGCTGGATGGCCTTGCAGGCTTGATCTCTGCCACCGCATTCGTCGCATTCGGTGGCATCGCCCTCATGCAGAACCAGCCTTACCTTGCCCGTTTTTGCTTTACGGTCGTTGGCGCGCTGTTCGGTTTTTTATGGTTCAACGTACATCCTGCCGAACTGATCATGGGTGATACCGGCTCTCTTTCGCTTGGCGCGACTTTGGCTGTGGTCGCATTGATGACAGGACAATGGCCGTTGTTGCTTGTCATTGGCATCATCCCTTTGAGCGAGGCGTTGAGTGTGGTCATTCAGGTCGGTTATTTCAAACTGACAAAGGGCAAACGCTTCTTCAAGATGGCCCCCATCCATTTGCATTTTGAGCTTCTCGGATGGAGTGAAACACAGGTCGTGCAACGTTTCTGGCTGATTGCCCTGCTTGCCGCAATGGTTGGCATAGGATTGGCTTTGGTGTAGATGATGAAAGACTGGAATGGCAGACGCGTTTTGATTTTGGGAGCCGCCCGTCAGGGGCTAGCCCTGGCGCGCTGGCTTTCTGTTCAAGGCGCGCGCGTCACTTTGAGCGACATGCGCAGTAAAGACGAATTACGTGTTGCGCGTGAATCGCTGGCAGAACTCGGGATCGTCTGGGCTTTGGGTGGACATCCGCTTGAGTTATTGGATTCAACCGATGTGCTTTGTCTCTCCGGGGGAGTTCCGCTCACACTACCGATTGTGGCTGAAGCCGTTTCGAGAGGCATTCCCCTCTCGAACGACTCGCAGATCTTCATGGAAGTGGTTCCCTGCAAAACGATCGGCATCACTGGTTCGGCAGGCAAGACGACCACAACGACATTGGTCGGAAACATGGCAAAAAACGCTTATGGCGACAAGACATATGTTGGCGGCAATATCGGCGACCCGCTTATTAATTATGTCGATGACATGAAAGTGGATGAAGTTGCCATCCTTGAGCTTTCATCCTTCCAATTGGATCAGATGACGATCTCGCCAAATGTCGCCGCGATATTGAACATCACGCCGAATCATCTTGACCGGCACGGCACGATGGAAGCTTATATTGCCGCGAAGGCACGCATACTTGAATTCCAGTCAAAAAGTGATGTGGCGATCCTCGGGCATGACGATAAAGGAGCATGGAGTTTACGAAATAAAGTGAAAGGCAAGTTGTTCACGTTCAGCATGAACGACCTCGATGAAGGTTTGGATGGCGTCTACCAGTACGACGGTCTGTTGAACCTGCGCGATGGAAATGCGTATTTGCCGTTGATCCTGCGTGAAAAGATCCGGTTGCGCGGTGACCAAAATGTACAAAATGTCCTTGCCGCTTTTGCCATTGGTTATGCCGCCGGCTTTCCTCTTGATGCAATGCTCGAAGCAGTGGAGGATTTTCGCGGAGTGCCACATCGTTTGGAATTGGTCCGCGAGTTGAAGGGCGTGCGCTGGTATAACGACTCGACTGCGACTGCCCCCGAGAGGAGCATGGCGGCGATCCGTGCGTTCGAGGAGCCGATCGTTTTATTGCTCGGTGGACGCGATAAGGATCTTCCATGGGAAGACTTGATCCAGCTTGCGAATGAACGGGTGGATCATATCGTCCTGTTTGGCGAGGCGGCGGAAAAGATCGAGAAGACGGTGGCAGGCCTCGGGTCCGGCAAGATGCGTTTTTCTGTCACGCGTGTGGCTGGTCTGCGGGAAGCGGTCCATAAAGCCGCGGAAGTCGCCGAACCGGGTGATGTCGTGCTACTTTCACCGGGCGGCACAAGTTTTGATGAGTTCAAGGATTTTGCAGAACGCGGAGAAAGGTTTGGAGCATGGGTGCGAGAACTTTCGTAAACGATCGTATGTCCTTTTCCTTTGCGAGAAATTGGCGGCGCGGCGTGGATATGCCCCTGCTGCTGGTGGTGATTGCCCTGCTCGTATTTGGCCTGCTCATGTTGTATTCCGCATCGTTCGATTTTTCATTCAATGAATATGGTTCTGCAACTCACATGTTCAACCGTCAGGTGAAATGGCTTGGGCTTGGCATCCTTGCCGCATTCCTGCTTTCATTGTTTGATTATCACCAGTGGCGGCGGATGGTTTTGCTTGCCATGCTGGGCGCGATAGGTTTGTTGGTCACGGTATTGATTGTCAATGAGATTCGTTTGGGTGCCTCCCGCACCTTGATCAATGGCTCATATCAACCTTCGGAATTCGCCAAACTGATTGCTGTGATCTACATTGCTGTGTGGTTGTACTCCAAACGTCAATTCCTGCATGATGTGACGATTGGCTTGATCCCTCTCGGCGTTATTCTCGGAATCATCGGCGGGTTGATCTACCTTCAACCGGACCTGAGTGCAGCCGGCACTGTATTGATCCTTGGCAGTTTATTGTTCTTCCTCGCCGGTGCGGATATGAAGCAGATCATGCTCCTGATGATCTTTGCGGTCATCATGGGGTCGATCGTTGTGCAGTTCAGCATGACAGGACAGGATCGCGTGAGTTCATTCATTGCCGGCTTGCAGGATCCGACCAATGCTTCATATCACGTACGGCGGTCGTTCGAAGCGATTATTAAAGGCGGCATCTTTGGCGTGGGACTTGGGCAGGCCGATACCAAGTTGACAGGTTTACCCTTTGCACCTACTGACAGTATTTTCGCTGTTGTGGCAGAGGAACTTGGTTTGTTTGGCTCGTTCATTCTCATGTCCCTGTATGCAATGCTTGTCTGGCGCGGACTTGTGATTGCGCGCCGCGCGCCGGATATGCTTGGAACACTTCTAGCCTCCGGTATGACGTTTTGGATCGGCATCGAGGCGCTGATCAACATGTCTGTCATGGTTGGTCTCATGCCTTTTGCAGGGAATGCGTTGCCGTTCATCAGTGCGGGCGGTTCGAATTTGGTCTCGACCCTTTGCGCCATTGGTATCATGTTGAATATATCGCGTCAGAGCAGTGAACATGTAAGGATGGAAGAAAACGAATGGAGGTCATTCGGTGCGGTTATTGATTTGCGCCGGAGGAACGGGAGGTGGAGTGTATCCCGCGCTCGCCGTTCACAGCGCATTAACGGCTAAGAGGTCGGATGTCGACACGCTGTGGGTGGGTGGCGAAGGAGGCATGGAAGAGGCGCTGGTGAAGCGTCAGGGTATCATCTTCCAGAGCATCCCTGCCGCGGGCCTGCATGGTGTCGGTCTTGCGACCCTGCCGCGAAATCTTATGAAGTTGGCGCGCGGTATCTTTGCTGCACGAAACATCTTGAAAGTGTTCAAACCGGATGCGTTGTTCTTTACTGGTGGTTATGTGGCTGTGCCAATGGCGGTTGCCGGACGTTCCATCCCGAGCCTGCTGTATATCCCGGACATTGAGCCAGGCATGGCACTAAAATCACTTGCAGGATTTTCCGATGCGATCGCAGTCACAACCGAGCAATCGCAAAAGTTCCTTAATAAAAAAGTATTTGAGACAGGATACCCTCTTCGCCCGGACCTCGCGCTTTGGGACCGCGAGACAGCTCATCGCCACCTTGGCATTTCCGGCGGACTGCCCGTCCTGTTGGTCCTCGGTGGGAGCAAGGGCGCGCGTTCGATCAACCTGACAGTGTTGAATCATCTGCGTGAACTGCTCGAAAAGTTTGAAGTCATCCACCTCTCCGGCGAACTGGATTGGAACTACGTCAGACATCACCGCGAACAGTTGCCGGCGGAACTGGCCAGCCGCTACCACGCCATGCCATATCTGCACGAGATGGGAGCGGCGCTGGCGGCAACTGACCTGGTCATCTCGCGTGCAGGCGCTTCCTGTCTGGGAGAGTATCCCTTGTTTGGTTTGCCCGCCGTCCTTGTGCCTTATCCGCATGCATGGCGATACCAGAAAGTGAATGCAGATTATCTGACCAATCGCGGTGCGGCTGTCATATTGGAAGACCATGTTTTGAGTGATGAATTGATGGATACCTTGAATGTACTTATGGAAAACCCGAATAAATTGCGAGCCATGCGCGCCGCAATGTTCGAACTGTCTCATCCGCGCGCCGCGGAGAAGATTGCCGGTATGCTGGTCGAACTGGCAGGAGAGAAAAGCCTATGATGAGTATTGTTTATGTCTTTTGGATGTATGTCATCCTTTTTGGCGTGATCGGTGCAATGCGCGGCTGGGCAAAGGAACTGCTGGTTTCCTTCAGCGTGATCCTCTCCCTGTCACTCACCCATGTCCTTCGCAAATATATCCCGCTGGCGCGTGACCTTCCCGAGACGGATCCATCCCTCTTCTGGGTGCGGACGATCATCCTGCTTGTGTTGGTGTACTTTGGTTATCAGACCGTGATCAGCATTCCGCATCTTGCCTCACGCGCAGCGCGCGAACGTTTGCAGGACACGCTTTTCGGAGCGATCCTGGGCGGTTTGAACGGCTACTTCGTTGCCGGTTCGATTCTGTATTACATTCATGTTGCGGATTACTCGTTCCAGAACATCATCCTCAAACCGACTGACCCGGAGTTGTTGCAAACAGTCAACCAGATGATGGTGTACATGCCCCCGCAACTTCTCGGTGAACCGGGCATCTACTTTGCCATCATTCTGGCATTTGTGTTCGTTCTGGTTGTTTATATATAAAGGTTGATTGCTGAAAACCAGTCGCTAATATGAAACACATCCATTTCATCGGCATTGGGGGAAGCGGTCTTTCCGCCATCGCCCGCCTCCTGCTGGAAAGCGGGTACGAGGTGAGCGGTTCTGATCGCGCGTTAACTCCATTTGCTGAAGAAGTGCGCAAGGCAGGGGCACGTGTATATATAGGACACCATCCGCGCAACATAGGTAGTGCCGATTGGGTGGTGAGGTCCTCTGCAGTGTTGGATGACAACCCCGAGGTCCAGGCTGCGAAACGTGCAGGGATCCCCGTCTACAAACGCGCGGACTTTCTTGGTCAGTTGATGGAGGGCAAAACCGGCATTGCCATCGCCGGCACACATGGCAAGACAACGACAACAGCCATGACCGCCTGGGTGTTGCGTGAACTCGGACGCGATCCATCCTTTATTGTCGGTGGTGTGATGAACAATCTCGGAGTCAATGCGCGCGCGGGCAAGGGCAGTCTCTTCGTGATCGAAGCCGATGAATATGACCACATGTTCCTTGGCCTCAAACCGCAGATCGAAGTGGTGACCAGTCTGGAACACGACCATCCCGACATCTTCCCGACGTTCGAGTCGATGCACAGCGCCTTTGAAAAGTTCGTTGATCTGCTTCCCACCGGCGGCACATTGATCGTTTGTGCAGATGATCCCGGCGCGGCGTCTTTGATCCCCCATGCGCGCAAGGCGGGTATTAATGTAGTGGCTTACAGTTTGCAGGACGATAAAACCATCAACAGTCCATTGTGGGTGGTGGCGCGCGAAGTAAAGGCAAATCAGCGCGGCGGGTTCGACTTCCTTATGTCATCCAATTTGGATAACATGGCTTCCGGCGCTGTCTTTGTCTCTTTGCAGGTGGCGGGTGAGTACAACGTTCGCAATGCACTTGCTGTGCTCACCATCGTCGACCTGCTTGGTCTCTCGCGTGAACGCGCCGCCAAGGCGCTCGCCGACTTTACCGGCACGGGCAGACGCTTCCAATTACGCGGCGAAGTGAATGGCATCAGCATCTTCGATGACTATGCCCATCATCCTACCGAGATCAAAGCCACGCTTGCCGGTGCGCGCGCCCGCTATCCTGAACGCCGCATTTGGGCTGTCTGGCAGCCGCACACATATTCACGTACGCAAACCCTCTTCCTTGAATTTGCGCGTGCTTTCAAAGATGCGAACGAGGTCATTGTTACAGAAATTTATGCGGCGCGCGAGCCGAAACAGGAGTTTACATCGGCCGAGATCGTCAGCGCCATGCCGCATCTCTCTGCGCGTTACATTGAAACATTGCCCGAAGTGTCAAAATATTTGATCGAGAATTTGCAGGTCGGCGACATGGTCCTCATTTTGTCCGCCGGGGATGCGGACCAGATTAGTGGAGAAGTTATTAAAGGATTACAAGAAAGGCAGGCACATAATGTTGGATAAAAAGAATCGAACGCTTCAGATGCACCCGTCCCTGATTCCATTGCGAATGGCTTTGATCGCCGCTGCAAAGGAATCGCCCGCGTGCCCCCCGCAGGTAACCACCGATGAACGCCGCGCGTTGGAATTGATCGAGAGGATGAAGGCGAAATACAACAAGCCTCTTCCATTCATGTTCTGGAAGGGCATACCCAACATAAACAGGTTCAGTCTTCAGGAAGTGATTGGAACACATGCCTGAAGAGGAAAAACCGCGCCATCCCGAGCAACTTCCTGCCGCCGCTGAACGTGGTGCTAACCTGTCTTCGACAGGACATTTCACAAACGTGATGTGCAGAAGACAACGTCTGAAGAGCAAAAGAAACGGCTGAAAAGAACGTCGAGAAATTAAGTGAAAAAGAAGAGCAATAAAGACATGGTCGTTGCGACAAGACCCATCGATGTGTTATACGCCAAATTCGGCAACAAGGTGAAGGAGAACGTTCCTCTTGCGCCGTATACATCCGCGCGCATTGGCGGCCCTGCGGATATATTCCTCGTGGCGGACACCTCCGTGGAACTGGCGCGTATCGTGACCTTGTTGTGGAAGCATGAAATGGCGTTCACATTATTGGGCGGCGGCTCGAACGTGCTGGTCAGTGACAAAGGCGTACGCGGCGTGGTGGTTTTGAACCGGGCAAAGGGAGTCAAATTCCATACCGGCGACCAGCCGTCCGTCACGGTTGAATCGGGGGTCGTCTTCAGCAATCTTGCCAATCATTGTGCATCCAAAGGACTGGCAGGCCTCGAGTGGGCCGCAACAGTCCCCGGCACGATCGGCGGAGCGGTGTATGGTAATGCCGGCGCGTTCGGCGGAGACATGGCTGGTAATTTGATCTCTGTTAAATTATTGACCATGAATGGAAAAGAAACGCTTACGGTTGATCAAATGGGTTATGGATACCGCACCAGTGTCTTGAAACGCGCTGAACTGAAAGGAATAGTACTTTTGGCTGAGTTGGCGTTAAAAAATTCAACCAGGGATGAAGTGGCTGTTAAAATCCAACAATTCAGTGCGCATCGCAAAACGACCCAACCTCCCGGTGCCAGCATGGGTTCGATGTTCAAGAATCCACCCGGCGATTATGCAGGCAGGTTGATCGAATCGGCGGGATTGAAAGGCACCCGCATTGGCAATGCCGAGATCAGCCCTCTGCACGGAAATTTCTTTATCAATCACGCCAATACCAAAGCAGAAGATATTCATGCCCTGATCCAGCTGGTGCAGAAGACCGTGAAAGAGAAACAAGGTGTTGAGTTGGAATTGGAGATCGAATTGATTGGAGAATGGGACGTTTGAACGTGCAAACGTTGAAACGATAAAACGTTATGGAAAATAAACTTCACGTGGCAGTGGTATTCGGCGGACGCTCAGGCGAACACGAGGTGTCGCTCATGTCTGCACGTTCTGTGTTATCGGTGCTTGACCCTGCCCGTTATGTAGTGACCCAGGTGGGCATCACGCAGGATGGCGCATGGTTCACAGGCGATGATGTTTTGGATAAGTTCGAGAACAACAAGACGGATGGATTGCTTTCCGTCATCATTTCCCCCGATCCGTCTGAAAAAGGGATTTACGTTCTCGAAGGATTTTCGGGCTTGAAAAAATGGGCTGACATTGATGTCTTCTTCCCGGTCCTGCATGGAACGTTTGGCGAAGATGGAACGATACAAGGCTTGTTCGAACTGGCGGATGTTGCCTATGTGGGCGCGGGCGTCGTCGGTTCATCGGTTGGCATGGATAAAGGCATCTTCAAGGATGTGATGGTTGCCAACAATATCCCTATTGTGGATACTCTGCTCGTGTTGCGTGCCGAAATCGAGAAGAGCATGGCGGCTGTCGTCGAGAAAGCCGAAGCGCTCAGTGAATATCCGCTCTTTACCAAGCCCGCCAACCTCGGTTCATCCGTGGGTGTGACCAAGTGTAACAACCGCTCTGACCTGCAGGAAGGCCTGATGGAAGCCGCCTCATTCGACCGCCGCGTATTGATCCAAAAAGGACTCAAGGATGCACGCGAGATCGAAGTGAGCGTGCTGGGTAACGACAACCCTGTGGCATCCGTCCCTGGTGAAGTGTTGCCGAGTCGCGAATTCTATTCATACGAATCAAAATACATTGACGGCACCTCCGGGCTTGTCATCCCTGCACATCTCTCTGTGGAGACCTCCGAGCAGATCCGTGAATATGCTGTACGAGCCTATAAAGCCATTGACTGTGCCGGCATGGCGCGTGTGGATTTCTTCGTCGAAAAGGATACAGACAAGGTTTATTTGAACGAATTGAACAGCCTGCCGGGCTTTACCAAGATCAGCATGTATCCCAAGCTTTGGGAAGCCAGCGGATTGCCCTACAAAAAACTCGTTGACCGCTTGATCGAACTGGCAATGGAACGCAAAACAGACCGCGACCGCACCTCACACACCTTTCGGAGCCGCGCATGAGGGATAAGAGAGAACCCAGCCGCGCTGAACTCGTCCGCCTACGGCGTGAGAAGGAACGCGCGAAGCACATCCAACGTGCTTCAAAGGTGACCGCGCGTCCCGCTCCCGCTGTCACAACGCGCGCCCGACAGAACATTTCCAAACCTGCGCGCAAGCCGCTGCAAAATGCGCGCCGCCGTTTCAATATTGCATTGCATATGCCGCGCGCCAATGTTCGCTCGATCAGCATCCCTCGTCCGCGGTTTGGGTGGCGGCTGTTCTCCTTTATTCTCGTTGTGATCTTTGGCACCGTGCTCTATCTTGCATTCAACCGTCCCGAATTGCGCGTGACCGAAGCCCGGTTGACCGGCAACCAGATGCTTTCACAAGCGGAAGTGAACTCCGTACTGAATATTTCTGGACAGCCCATCTTCCTGCTCACTCCAGCGGATCTGGAGACACGCCTCCGCCTTAACTACCCTGAACTTGTCTCCGTCCGAGTGACCGTTGCCCTGCCCAATCATGTCTCTGTCAATGTGACCGAGAGACAGCCCATCATCCGCTGGGAACAGGGAGTCGGCTACACATGGATATCGGAGGATGGCATTGCATTTCGTCCGCGAGGCGAATTGGTTGGATTAATTCCCGTTGTGGCGCTATCAGCCCCACCCGCCGAAGGAAGCGGAAGCGATCCATTGACTCCCGCGCCATTCATTTCGGCGGAAATGGTCCAGGCGTTGAAAGGCCTGGTTATGCATGTGCCTCCTGGCGCACCGATCCTGTATGAAAAAGGGGTTGGCTTTGGCTGGAATGACCCGCGCGGCTGGAGAGTCCATTTTGGAACGAGAGCGAGTGATGTTGAATTAAAGATGCGCGTGTATGAAACGATGGTGAATTCATTGACGCAAAGAGGCATCCGCCCGGCGTTGATCAATGTGATGTATCCGACGGCACCGTATTACAGGATGAGTCAGTAGAAGGAATTATGGAAGAGATCATTGTAGGCATAGATGTGGGCACGACCAAGATCTGTACGCTGGTTGGGCGGGTGGAGGACGATAGATCCATTCGCATCCTCGGTGTTGGCATCGAGCCGTCGGAGGGAATCCGCAAAGGCATCATCGTGGACCTTGGCACGGCTTCACAGGCGATCACGCGCTCGGTGAAAAAGGCGGAATCCACATCAGGGCTTGAAATCACGTCCGCGTTGGTGAGCATTGCGGGCGCGCATGTTTCGTCTGTCAACAGCAGGGGCGCGGCGGCAGTGAATGGGAATGTGATCGAACAATATGATATCGACCATGCTTTGGAGCAGGCGCGTGCAGTGGCAATACCGTATGACCGCGAGATCGTCCACGTGATCCAGCGCGGCTTCTCTGTGGACGGACAGGATGGTATCCGTAACCCGAAAGGGATGCATGGTTATCGTCTCGAAGTGGAAGCGCATATCATCACAGCCTCCGCGGCAACGGTTGACAACCTGCGTCAGTGTGTGGGCGCGGCGGGCGTTGAGATCCAGCAATTTGTTTTGAATCCGCTTGCATCCGGTGAAGTTGTGTTGACGGGGCAGGAACGCCAGATGGGTGTTGCTGTGTGTGACATCGGCGGCGGTACAACAGACCTTGCGATCTACGTCAATGGCGATGTATGGCATACGATGGTGCTGGCCATTGGCGGTAATCATGTTACGCAGGATATCGCGCACGGACTGCGCCTTCCATTCGCGCAGGCAGAGGACGTGAAGAAACAACAGGGATATGCCTTGCGCGCCGAGGTCGGTGCCGAGGAATATTTCTCGATCCGCCCGTTTGGTGAGGACCGCCCTGTGCAGATCAACCGAAAGGAACTTGCGCATATCATCGAAGCGCGCGTGGATGAGATTTTCTCATTGACATTACAGGAGATCAAACGTTCCGGTTACGATGGCCTTCTGCCCGCCGGTATGGTGTTGACCGGCGGAGCGTCCGCGCTGCCCGGCATGAGGCGCATTGCCGGTGACGTATTGAATATGCCGGTCCGCGTTGCACAACCGGAAAATTTGTCGGGCCTGGTTGACCGTTTGAATTCGCCCGCATATTCAACGAGTGTGGGTTTACTGCGATGGATCATGTCCATGCAAGACCAGGATCTAAGCATCGGATATGAACGCCGCGCGAAAGGAGACAGGCGTATGGGATTTGGTGTCGTCAAAAAGATCATTGGAAGGATATTACCGTAGCAAGATCCGCCCTGAGCGGAGCGCGGCGCGGTATGTAACATTAAAATTTCACGATGCAGAATCAAAAGCAAGTATCATAAGACCAATGTTTGATGGAGGCAGTCATGGACTCGACTTATAAGAACAGAGCAGAGCAACAAACAGAAGCATTCGCCCGTATTAAAGTGATCGGTGTGGGAGGCGGCGGATCGAACGCCGTCAACCGTATGATTGATGAAGGCATTCAAGGCGTTGAATTCGTCGTCGCGAATACCGATGCGCAGGCTTTGATGCTGACGAAGGCAACCACGCGTGTCCGCCTGGGCGACAAGCTCACGCGCGGGCTTGGCGCGGGCGGCGATCCTGAGATCGGACGCAAAGCCGCAGAAGAATCATCAGACGAGCTGTATAGCGTGCTGAAAGGCGCGGATATGGTCTTCGTTACTGCTGGCATGGGCGGCGGCACCGGTACCGGTGCGGCTCCAGTCGTTGCACAGATCGCCAAGGAAAGCGGCGCCCTCACGATCGGCGTTGTCACACGCCCGTTCACATTCGAAGGCATGCGCCGTATGCAATCGGCTG
This sequence comes from Anaerolineales bacterium, assembly GCA_035466615.1. GTDB lineage: Bacteria > Chloroflexota > Anaerolineae > Anaerolineales > Villigracilaceae > Defluviilinea. The sequence goes on from DATIUT010000018.1 coordinate 27,835, forward strand.
ATATGGGCATCGGTAAATTCAAGGAACATGCCGATACATTGATCGCGATCCCCAATGACCGCCTGTTGCAGATCGCGGACAAGCGCGCCTCATTGCAGGATGCCTTCCGTCTTGCAGACGATGTTCTGCATCAGGGCATCCAGGGTATTTCTGAACTCATTACAATCCCGGGTTTGATCAACCTCGATTTTGCAGATGTGCGTACGATCATGTCTGAGGGTGGCGCGGCGCTTATGGCGGTCGGAACAGGTTCCGGCGACGAAAGAGCGAAGAAAGCCGCCGAGGACGCCATCTCCAGCAAACTTCTTGATATCACCATTGACGGCGCGCGCGGCGTGCTCTTCAACGTCACCGGCGGTCCGTCCATGACACTCTTTGAGGTCAACCAGGCCGCGGCAATCATCCGCGAAACGGCCCATCCTGATGTGAATATGATCTTCGGCGCGGTCATAGACCCGAACATGGGCGACGACATTCGCATCACCGTCATTGCCACAGGGTTTGAACGTGCCTCCCTGCCGCGTCGCGCTTTGGAACGCCAGCCGCGCACCGAATCCAAACGGACAGAATCTCCTGTTTTTATCCGTACCACCGAATCAGTTTCGGTTCACGCGGATGTTCAATCTGGTGAGGCGAAATCAGCCTCTTCCCAGCCCTTGATCAACAGGGACGATCTCGATGTCCCGACCTTTTTGAGGAATCGAAGATGATTTGTACAGGGATGCAATTTATTGCTCCCATTCAAATAGAATAACCAGTCAAGTCCAGTTCCCCCTTAGCCGGAGCGGTTCTGTGTGCCTGGGCGAGGCATGCCGAATCGCTCTGTGCGTTAAGTAAGTGCTCCGTCATTGCGAGGAGGGCTTCGCCCGACGAAGCAATCTCCTCGTCAAAGTGGAGATTGCTTCGCTCGTTATCACTCGCTCGCAATGACGAGATTCGGATTTTGGGGGAGGACGGGTGGGGGCTTTATGCTAAAATAAAACCAATGAACGCCAAACTTCCACAACCGGTTCACGAATCCTATAGACGACATCGCAGGCAACTTGCATGGCAGATCATCCTGCCCATCGTGTTGACTGTGGTCCTCATCGTCGCATTGATCGTGCTCATCAGCGTCACGACCTTCCGTGATAACGGTGATGTTGGTCGTTGGGCGGCAGTCTCAACGATATGGGTCGTCATTCCGATCATGATTGGGATGTTGGTCTTCATCGTCCTGTTGGGCGGCCTTGTCTATTTGATGAAGAAACTGCTCAAAGTCACACCAACCTATACCGGCCTGGCACAGGATTACGTCCATAAAGCCGCGGCTTACATCAAGCGCGGCGCGGACATGGCCGTCAAACCGATCTTTTTCCTCGATGGACTTGGCGCAGGCATCAAACGGTTTTTTGGAAGGAAGTAACTTCAGAGGTCCCGAAGGTCTCCGGAGGCCTTTGGGACTTGAGAAGCATAGAGAGGTAATAAACCATGAACAAAAGCAGGACACTCTTATTCGGCGCCATCATCGGCGCAGTGACGGGACTGATCGCGGCTTCCCTGCTCAACCGCCGCGCAGAAAAAACCGAAAGCGAAACCGCCCTCACCGCAGGCGAAGGGATGAAACTCGGTGTGCTTGTGTTCGGGTTGTTGCGGGCGATTGCGTCTCTGGGGGATGAGAAGTAGCGATCGATAACTGCAAATCGTATAGATATAATTGAATTACGGACACGTCACGCATTTTGAACACAATGGCGTGTCCCTACTTTTTAATACAAACCAACCCCTTCAAATATGTGCCCTCGGGGAAATGCAAGGAGACGGGATGATCGGGTCCCTGCGATAGGTGTTCGACGATCTGCGCGTCCACTCCTGCATCAAGCGCGGCACCGGCAATAATTTTTTGGAACAGACCTGCGTCAATTCCGCCTGAACACGAGAACGTAACCAGTATCCCGCCGGGGCGCAATAATTTAAATGCGAGCAGGTTGATGTCCTTGTATCCGCGTGCGGCTTTTTCAGCTTGTGCGGAGGTGGGAGCGAACTTCGGCGGGTCGAGGATGATCATGTCGAAGGAACGGTTCTCATCGCGGAACTTGCGGAGAAGTTGAAATATGTCACCTTCGAGCGGAGTATGACGGTCAACGGGGAGGTTGTTGAGCGCGATGTTTTCTTTGCATAGTTCCAATGCGTCAGCGGACGAATCAACTGAGAGCACTGATTTCGCTCCACCCGCGAGCGCATTGACGGTGAATCCGCCTGTGTAGCAGAAGCAATCCAGCACATCCTTTTCTTTTGCAAACTCACGCACGCGGAGGCGGTTTTTGCGCTGGTCGAGGTAGTAGCCGGTTTTGTGTCCGCTTTGCAGGTTCACGATAAACTTCAGTTTGTTCTCGATGATTGGATAATGGGAAGTAGAAAGTGAGCCGCACAAGAGTCCAACTTTGGGTTCCAATCCTTCGAGTTCGCGTACGTCCGCGTCGGAACGTTCGTAGATGGTGGAGAGGCCCGTTTCTTCGAAGAGAAGGTTTGCGAGGGTTTCCTTCCAGTATTCGGAGCCTGCGGTCAATGATTGAAGGACAAGCACATCGTTGTATCTATCCACGATCAAGCCGGGAATGCCGTCTGATTCAGCGTAAATGAGGCGATAGGAATCAGTGTCAGGTTCCAGGTTCCAGGTGTCACGTGATCGGATGGCGGAACGAATCCTTTTACGGAAGAATTCCCTGTCAATGACTTCGTCTTCAAATGTCCATGTACGTGCTCGGATCTGGGAGGTTGGTGAGTAGGAGACCCGGGCGAGAAACTGTTTATCGGACGAGAGCAGGTCAACGGTCGAGCCTGAGGCGATGTTTTCATCTGCATGATAAATCGCACCCGAAAAGACCCACGGATGACGGCGCAGAAGACTCTTCTCACGTCCCGGTTTGAGAATTACATTAGCCATTGAATTTTTCCATCCATCGTTCGGGGCTGGCGAGCGGAGTCCAGCCAGATTGTTGATATAAGCCGTGTGCATCGCGCGTGGCAAGCATCCAGCGGCGCAAGCCCGATCCGTTTGATTTCATGATACAAGCCAAAGACGAGCGAGTGTTGAATATAACGCGCGATCATGTCGCGTGTGAGCATTTCGGCGATGGCATCGAGATGAGCCGCACAGGATCGGTGCTGATGGTGTAATTATCTTTGCGGGTTTCGATAATTTGTGGCATGGCGTGAGTGTATCATAGGTGATATGATTTCCGTCACACCTGCACTTGAGTGCAGGTGCAAGTGTTGCGAGCCTGAACGTAGTGAGGGCGTGGCAATCTCCTGGGGATTGCTTCGGTCACTGCGCTCCCTCGCAATGGCATTTAAGGAGATTGAATGTTAAGACCCATTCGCTGGAATACTTTTATAAGAGACTTTTTCGTCATTCAGATCGGCTTTCTGTTATATGGATTGGCGCTTGCATTGATCGTGCGCGCAAGTTTGGGGACAAGCACATGGCTGGTGCTCGAGATCGCGCTAGCGGATGTTTTGGGGATTAAGATCGGCACGATGACCGTCATCATGGGATTTATTGTGTTGGGACTTGCCTTGCTCTCCCGTGAACGGGTGGGATGGGGAACGTTGGCGAACATCCTGAGCATCGGTCCGTGGTTGAATCTGTTTTTGGATCTGATCTCGACGCCAGAAGGAAATCTTGTGTTGCAGATCGGGATGTTCCTGTCGGGTGTTCTGATACAAGGCGTTGCCACCGCGGTCTACATCGGCGTGGACGCGGGCGCCGGTCCGCGCGATAGTTTGATGCTGGCGGTGCATCGCATCACTGGATTCAGCGTTCGGGTTGCAAGAGGCTCCATCGAGGTCGTTGTTGTAACCATCGGATGGCTGTTGGGCGGGCCGGCCGGGTGGGGGACGCTGGCGTTCGCGTTGTTGATCGGTCCGTCGGTGCAATGGGCGTTCAAGTTGTTCAATGTTCATCCGCATAAGCCTGAGGATGTGATCGTGCCTGCGGCGGCTGTGGAGGATTAGTTGTCATCGCAAAGTATTTCATGAAGAATGATTTGAGAGAGGTATCAATGAACGAAATACAGAATGACATAAATCAACCAGTTCAAGTACAGGGGGAACCAAGGAATCGTTCCACAGGCGCGTTGATCCTGTTTTTGGTTTTAGCCATTCCCATGCCGATCTGCATGTTTGTCTATCACTTCGTGTTGTGGTCGATGGAACAGACGGCGATTACTTCGGGCAGCCTGGCAAATTTCGCATGGGCGGGACCGATCGGTCTGGCGGTGCAGGCCTTTGTGATGACAGGCATCCTCACGGCGTTATGGCATTTCACCAAAGATGACCGTTTCAAGCCTGTGTATGCAGGCTGGCTGGGCGCGGCGTTGACGGCGTTCCCTGCGCTGGCTTTGCGGTTCTTTGGGGCGAACAACGATCAACTCGGTTCGATCTATCAGATTGTTATTTGTCTCATTGCATTCTTCATTGTTTCAAAGGTTCGCAATGTAAAGATTGATTGGAAAGCGGACAGCGTATCACTTGCGTTGTTCCTTGCCGCGTTTGGCGTGGCTCCGTTTGCGATTCTCGGCGCGTTCGGTTCACCGACCGACTCGCTTCTCGGTCTGGTTGCAGGATTATCGTTTGGCATGCTCGCGGCCATATTGATGGAATCCACAACAGGGAATAAATTCCTCGATGCATTCGGCATCGGTGCGGTGCTGGTGTTGCTCGGCTCTGGCATTGGTTATGATGGCGCGCAGTTGATATTGCTTGCTTTGCTTCCGTCGTTCGCGTTTGCAATTGCAACGGTCATGCCATCGAGACTCGCGGGGATGATTCTCACAAGCGCATTGGCATCAACAGGTTTGGTCTTCTTCGATCCCACCGAACTCACGGTTGTGCTGGGCGATGTCAGTGTGCTGGCTTTCAAGGCTGGCGCATATGCTCTTGGCTTGGGGCTGGCGGTGGGAATTATCGGGTTGGTGATTCAATTGATAACGGGATCAGGTTCGGGGTCTGGTGCAAAGCGTATGCTCGGTTGGGCGGGTGTGGGGGCGGCGTGGCTCGGCGTCATTATCCTGTTCTTCACGAATGGCAACCGCGGTTTTTATGGCGACCGTCTTTTTGTCATCCTGACAGCACAGGCGGATTTGTCAGATGTGCGTCAGATCAAGAATAGCGATGAACGTCGAACGGAAGCATATAAAGAGTTGACCCGGCTTGCGAATGAAACGCAATCTGATTTGCGGGATACATTCGATACGTTCGGTGTGGATTACACGCCTTATTATCTTGTCAATGCGATGGAAGTGCGCGGCGGGACTCTGGTGCGGCTCTATTTGCTGACCCGCCTCGAAGTGGACCGCGTCATTCCCAGCCCAAGGCTGAGACCCGCTCAACCGGTCGAGGCTTTAGCCTTGAACAATTTGTTTTCCGAATCCGCGCCGAGCGGAGTGCAATGGAATGTGCAAATGATCGGCGCGGACAAAGTGTGGGACGAGTTCGGTGTGCGTGGCGAGGGGATCGTAATTGGACAGTCGGATAGCGGCGTGGATGTGAGTCATCCTGAATTGAAGGATAGTTATCGCGGCAAAACGGAAGGCAACGATTACAACTGGTTCGATCCGTGGTATGGTGGGACTGCGCCGTATGATGATAACGGTCACGGCACGCATACGCTTGGCACAATATTGGGGCAGAACGGTATCGGGGTTGCGCCTGGTGCAACGTGGTTCGCGTGCATGAATTTGAATCGCAATCTTGCCAATCCTGCGTTGTACCTCGATTGTATGCAGTTCATGCTTGCACCGTTCCCGCAGGGAGGCGATCCCCTTGTTGACGGCGATCCAACGCGCGCCGCGGATGTGTTGAACAATTCATGGGGTTGCCCTGAGATCGAAGGCTGTGACCCGAACGCGTTGTTGTATGCGGCAGATCATTTACGCGACGCGGGAATCTTTGTGGTGGTTTCAACGGGCAATGACGGACCGAATTGCAGTACGGTCAGTGCGCCGTTGTCGTTATATGACTCTGTCTTTTCGGTGGGAGCGGTTGACCGCAATGGTGATGTGACCGAGTTCAGCAGTCGCGGTCCCGTGACGGCAGATGGCTCGAATCGTATAAAGCCGGATATCGTCGCGCCGGGCAGGGACATTCTCTCGGCATTGCCAGGCGGAACGTATGGCGCGCTGGAGGGTACGTCCATGGCGGGACCGCATGTCGCGGGTGTGGTCGCGTTGCTGTGGTCAGCGGACCCTTCGTTGATCGGTGACATCGACCGTACAGAACAAATTTTGATGGAGACAGCGCAACCATATACGGGAGACACCTCCATTGGGTGTTTTGATGGCGATGTGCCAAATGCGGCGTATGGATATGGGATCGTGGATGTCTACGCGGCGGTTAAAGAGGTGTTGGGGAAGTAAGAGCCGGTTAAAAATTGGCTTGCAGGCATTCCTTTAGCCGTAGGATGCCATCCTCAATCTCCTTTTCCGCGTGAAATACAAAACATAGCCTCATGTAATTGTTCAATCCATTCTGGCTGGAGAATAGAGCGCCCTGCCGAATGTCAACTTTGAAGTTTTTTGCTTTACTCCTGAATTCTGATGCATCTATACCTTTTGGCAAACGGACCCAGAAGAAGTATCCGCCCTGAGGGATGGAGTACGTTGCATCTGGCAGGTGTTTTCGCAAGGATGAATCCATGAGGGTGCGCCGCGCGCGATAGACTCCAATGAGTTTGTGGATATGCCTCTCCAGATTGCCAGATTCCACAATCCCGTGCACAATGGCGGATGTGAACGGATTCAATCCGCCGCCGCTGTCGAGCAAGCCGCACGTCGTCAGACGGTTGATCCTGTTTGGATGTGCCTGAAGCCAGCCGAGGCGCAGACCAGGCGCAAGGATTTTGGAAAAAGAACCAAGTGAAATGATGTTTTCAATATGGGTATATGAACCAAATGACGTTGGTGGTTTGACGTTGTAACTAAGCAGTTGATACACCTCGTCAGCGAGGATCAGGAATTCGAATTGCCGGGACAATTCGACCAGTCGCGTGCGGCGTTCCTGAGTCAACGTGCGTCCGCTGGGGTTTTGATGGGTTGGAATTGTATAAAGCAGTCTGGGTTTATATGTCGCCAGTTTTTCCTGTAGTGATTCGATGATCAATCCGTTTTCGTCCGTTTCAACAGGAATGACCTGCAGTCGGTGGTCTGAAAATATCTTCAACGCCAGAAAGTATGTGGGCTCCTCGACGAAGATCGTATCGCCTGCCTGTGTGAAGAGCGTGCAGATCAAATCCAATGCCTTCGAGATGCCATTGGTGATAAACAGGTTTTCTGGCTGGACATTAAAGCCGTAGCCTTTGGTTAAAAAGTTCGCCAACGCAAAGCGGAAATATCCATCACCTTGTTCCGCACCATATTGCAGAAAAGAATTTTCATCGTGTGACAGTCGCTGTTGGGCAGACTCGCGAATCAAATCAAGCGGAAGAAGTGATAGCGGCGGGTCGCCGCAACCGAGGTCAATGATATCGGATGGGGTTTGGGTTTGGATGACGGAAAGAGGTGTATTCATGTATGAAGTATAATCGCACAATACCTTTCAGGATCAATCCGCGGAAACACCACCAGTGTTCGGATGATAAGGAGAGGACCTCATAACCGGCTCATGGAGAAAGGATTTGAAATGATAAAGAATCTTGCACTTGTCATTGAGGATGATGATGACCTGTCGGAGATTTTTACAAGGGCGTTGGAGCAGGCTGGATTTAAAGTCGAGACGATTCGCGATGGGAAAGCCGCTCGAAAACGCTTGGAGGAGGATGACGTTCCCAATGTCATCGCGCTCGACCTGCATCTGCCGTTTGTGGATGGCGGCACCCTGCTCAAGCAGATCAATGCTGATGAAAGGCTCAGCAAAACCAGGGTCATTCTTACTACAGCCGATGCGGTGCAGGCAGAGTTTTTGCGCGACAAAGCGACCATTGTGTTGATCAAGCCGATCTTATTTTCCCAATTGAGGGATCTTAGCGCGCGTCTGAAAACGGCATGACGCCGATGGGGACGTTCCTGCACAAATCCCGTTTGTTATAATCCTCCTGAATTCAACCAAAGGAGAGAGCCGCATGCCCAAGAAGAAGGGCTTTTTTGCACTTCCCCTAGAGAAAGAAGAGATCATCAAGGATTACCGCCTTGCCTATCAAAGCAGGCAGGCTTCGCTGATTGGCAGGCGTGAAGTATTGAGTGGGAAAGCTAAATTCGGCATATTTGGCGATGGCAAGGAACTTGCCAACATCGCCATTGCGCGCGCCTTTCACAAGGGTGATTGGCGTTCAGGGTATTATCGTGACCAGACCTGGATGTTCATGTTGGGAGTGATGGGCATCCAGGAATTTTTTGCGCAACTGTATGCCCATGCCGATTTGAATCACGAATCCAATACGGGCGGGCGTTCGATGAACGGACATTTCGCGAGTCGCTACATCAACCCCGATGGTTCGTGGAAAAATCAAACTGAAATGTACAACACCGCGGCGGATATCTCCCCCACAGCCGCGCAGATGCCGCGCGCGGTTGGATTGGCGTATGCTTCGGTCGTGTATCGAGGTCTTGAGGAACTCAAGCCTTTCACACAATTCTCGAAAGACGGCAATGAAGTCGCGTTCACGAGCATTGGCAACGCGTCCACTTCAGAGGGGATGTTCTGGGAGTCGGTCAATGCCATTGGCGTATTGCAGGCGCCCGCGGTCATTACAGTCTATGATGACGGCTATGGCATCTCGGTCCCCAACCAGTTCCAGATGGTCAAGGAAAACATCTATCAGATTTTGCAAGGCTTCCAACGCGAACCATGCCCTGAGCCTGAATGTCAACGCGGCTATGAACTCTTTCAAGTGCGCGGCTGGGATTACCCTGCGCTCCTTGAAACATACGCCTCTGCCGCCGAGATCGCGCGTGAATATCATATCCCATCGTTGGTGCATGTCACAGAGGTCACACAGCCTCAAGGACACAGCACAAGCGGGTCACATGAACGCTACAAGACCCCCGAGCGACTTAAGTTCGAAGAAGAGTTTGACTGCCTCCGCAAGATGCGCGAATGGATGATGGGCAACCGCCTCATTTCGGACCCTGAACTGGCCGCTCTCGAAAAAGCGGATTACGATGCTGTAGAGGGAATCCGCAAACTGGCATGGGACGCGTATCTTGCTCCCATTCTTGATGAGCGCAATCAAGTCATGGACATGCTCGATGAGATTGCGGGAAGTTCGAGTCACGCGTCAGAGTTGGAAAAGATCAAGGAACGGTTGTCAGCCCTCCCGTCGGTGGCGAGGCGTGATATCCATGGCGCGGTGCATGAAGCGTTGCGAGTCCTGCGCGGTGAGGCGCATCCATCCAGGCAGGTATTGATCCAGTGGAAGAGTGAACAGGATGAGATTAATCTGGAACGATACGGTTCGCATTTGCATAGCGGCAGGGCTCAGGCGGTCAGGGAAGTAAAGCCTGTGTATTCTGCGTCATCACCGACCATGATGGGCTTTGAAGTGATGAATGCCGCGTTCGATTCGATCCTGGGACGGGACCCGCGCGTGATCGCGTTCGGCGAGGATGTGGGCCTTCTTGGCGACGTGAATCAGGGCTTCAAGGGAATGCAGGAAAAATACGGCGCGTTGAGAGTGAGTGATACGGGCATTCGTGAAACGACGATTTTGGGGCAGGCGATCGGCATGGCGATGCGCGGCCTGCGGCCGATCTGTGAAATTCAATATCTCGATTACATTTTATATGCTCTGCAAATCATGTCAGATGATTTGGCGACACTGTATTGGCGCACTGCAGGCGGGCAGGCCTCACCTGTCATCGTGCGTACGCGTGGTCATCGTTTGGAGGGGATCTGGCATTCCGGTTCGTTGATGGCTGGAATCATTCATCTCGTGCGCGGGATGAATGTGCTCGTGCCGCGCGATATGACGCGTGCGGCGGGTTTCTATAACACATTGTTGAAATGTGACGAACCCGCAATTGTTGTTGAAGTGTTGAATGGGTATCGGATCAAGGAGAAGTTGCCTGATAACATCGGTGAGTTCACGGTTCCGCTCGGCGTGCCCGAAGTGATCCGTGACGGGACTGACGTCACGATTGTCACATATGGAGCATGTTGTCGTATCGCTCTCGATGCGGCGCACAAATTATCGAAGGTTGGCATCGAAGTTGAAGTCGTTGACGTGCAGTCGCTTTTGCCGTTCGATATTCATGGAAAAATCTTTGAATCTTTGAAAAAGACAAACCGCATTGTGTTTCTGGATGAAGACGTGCCAGGCGGTACGTCCGCGTATATGATGCAGGAAGTGATCGAGAAACAGGGAGGGTATTTCCATCTCGATTCTCCTGCAAGGACTTTATCTGGCAAAGCGCATCGCCCCGCGTATGGAAGTGATGGCGATTACTGGTCAAAGCCGAATGCGGAGACGGTGTTTGATACGGTGTATGAAATGATGAATGAAGTTGATCCTGATCGGTATCCAGGGATTAAGTGAGGAAATATGGCAATTAAAGTACTTGTTCCATTACTCGGCGAAGGGGTTGAAGAAGTAACAATCATAAAATGGCTGAAGAAGGAAGGTGACTCAGTCAATGAACTCGAGCCGCTTTTGGAAGTGAACACTGACAAGGTGGATACCGAAATCCCTGCGCCTGCGTCGGGTACGGTGTTGAAGATCGTGGCAGAGGAAGGAGTCCCTGCGAAGGTGGGGGCGATCCTGGCGTTTATTGGCAAGCCCGGGGAGAATATCGGAAGTGGAATAGTAGAAGGCACTCCAATAAAGGCTGAGTCAAAGGTTGAAAGCCAAACGTTGAACTTCTCCCAGCCCCCGACTTTGGATGTTCGGCGTTCGGCCGGTTTGGGCTTCATTTCCCCTGTTGTCGCGAAGATCGCCGCGGAGCATGGAGTTAATTTACAACAGGTGCAGGGAACGGGCCTGAATGGTCGTATCACGAGGAATGACGTGTTGAGTTATGTTGAAGGTCAAAGGTCAAAGGTTGAGAGTCGGCCGGGACAACCTGCCACCCCTCAATCTGTAACCTTAAAACCCGTGGAAGGTGACCAGCTCATCAAGCACACAATAATTCGCAAGCAAATCGCCGAACATATGGTGATGTCCAGGCACACATCGCCGCATGTGTTGACGGTGATGGAAGCGGACATGAGCCGCGTAGCGAAGCATCGTTCTGCGAATAAAGAGGTGTTTGCGCGGGATGGAGTCAATCTCACGTTTACGGCATACTTCATGATGGCGATTGTCGCGGGATTGAAGGCATATCCAATCGTCAACTCTTCCTGGTTGGATGAAGGGCTGCTTGTTCATAAAGCCATCAACATTGGTATGGCAACTTCGCTTGGGGAGGAAGGTCTGATTGTGCCTGTTATCAAGGGCGCGGACAATCTGTCCCTGCTGGCGATGGCGCGGACTGTGAATGATCTGGCAAACCGCGCCCGTTCAAAGAAACTCCAGCCCGATGATGTCAAGGGCGGGACGTTCACACTGACCAATCATGGCATCAGTGGGTCGTTGTTCGCTTTCCCGGTCATCAACCAGCCGCAATGTGGAATTCTGGGGATTGGTGCGATGCAGAAGCGTGTAGTCGTTATTGACGACGCACTTGCCATCCGCCCGATGGTGTATCTCTCGTTCGTGTTCGATCATCGAATCCTCGACGGCGCGTCCGCAGATTGGTTTTTGGCGAAAGTGAAGGAAACTTTGGAAAATTGGTTTTAACGAAAAGAATCGGGCAAAGAATTCTCTGCTCGATTCTTAGTTTGAAAGGAATGAGTTTTATATACTTATGGAGGCGGGGTCAACCCTCCAAAGGGAATGCCAAGCAAAAAAAGGAATAACCCAGTTCCGAAAGCCAGCAGGCCTCCCCACTTCATAACGGGCTTCCCACTCTTAAGGAAGAGCGCCAAGCCCCCTATGCTTACCATTCCAATCGCAATTGCGATCCCAATTGTTATGACTGGTGACATCAGAGACTCCTTTATCTCTAGCATCAAAAACCTGCTGTTCCTGTGTATGTTCCGTTACCCCGAACAGTTTGATCTACCCATGGATATACATTCCAAACACAAGCCCCCACCCACATACAAAAATGGGCTTGACTGTATGCTCTGTAAGACGTTTGACCTACACCGCCACTATGGAGATGACCAATCAATCCAATATATCTGTAAGTAACTATATAAACAGTTGGGGTATGTACATGGGATACAGAGGTGATTTTTGTACCATCATAACACCAATCAACCTTCTGTTGATATCTAAGAGCAAGAGCGCCTGCACCATTATAAATATTTACGCCATTTGTCAAGCTCTTACATCCACCTGCCGCTAAGGCTTCATGCGCCTTTAAAACTTGGGCGGAAAAATTGGGTCTTCCAACCTCTTCAAACACATCCACATAGTAAATTTCTCCATTTGGTCCGACTATTGTTCCATCATACTGAGGCGGCTTGCCTCCCTTTGCGTATGCAGGCTGTGTAAGCAATAATGAAAGCACAACGATCAGTAAAACGCGTAGGATTTTTGTTTTCATTTTCGTCCATCCTTTCTTCTATGGACATTTTTATTTTACAGGCAGAATTTTAATTTTCTACTGTGGATTTCCACAGTGTTTGTCAGACATCTAACAACCCCGGCTTTTTAGCTTATTACCGATAACGTTAATCCAAAGCAATGATGGCAAGAGGGTTAAGGGTATAATCTCTTAACCCTCTTATATTCAGGAGAATGATCTCTATGGCAGAAAATTTTGATGTTGTCGTGATCGGCGCGGGACCTGCGGGGTACGTCGCCGCGATCCGTGCCGCGCAACTTAAGCAGAAGGTCGCTATCGTGGACAAGCAATGGCTTGGCGGTGTGTGTCTGAATGTGGGATGCATCCCATCGAAATCCCTGCTCAAGAATGCGGAAGTGGCGCACACGCTCCGTGAACGCGGCAAGGATTTTGGATTTTCGTTCGAGAACTTGAAATTGGATTATGGTGTGGCGGTCAAACGCTCGCGCCAGAACTCGGACCGTTTGACCAAAGGCGTGGGCTTCCTGATGAAGAAGAATGGCATAACCGTTTTTATGGGCGAAGCGAAGTTCCAGTCAAAGGATACACTTGCCGTTACAGATAAGGATGGCAAGGCCGCCGAACTCAAGGCAAAGAACATCATCGTCGCCACAGGCGCAAGCGCGGCTGTGCCCGGCGCATGGAAAGTGGACGGTCAGAAAGTCGTCACTTATTTAGAGGCGATCCTTCAGGATAAACTTCCAAAGTCTGTTGTGGTCATCGGTTCGGGCGCGATAGGTGTTGAGTTCTCCACGGTGTGGAATTCCTACGGCGTGGATGTGACCATCGTCGAAATGCTGCCGCGGCTTGTGCCGTTGGAAGACGAAGAGATCTCGAAAGAGTTGGAAAAGGAATTCAAGAAGCGCGGCATCAAGTCAATGACCGGGCACAAGGTCGAATCTGTGGAAGCGACAGCGACCGGTGTGAAGGTCAAGGTGTCGGCGGATGGGAAGGAGACGGTGCTCGAAGCAGACCAGGCGTTGGTCGCGATCGGGTTCCGTCCCAATTCAAAGGGTCTGGGTCTCGAGGAAGTTGGCGTCAAGATCAGTGAACGCGGCTTTGTGGAAGTCAACGAAAAGATGCAGACGAACGTCCCGGGTATTTGGGCGATCGGTGATGTGACCGGTAAGCTCATGCTGGCGCACGTTGGCTCGGCGATGGGAATTGTCGCGGCGGAACACATCGCGGGACATGAAACGGTCACGTTGGATTATGAAATGATGCCGCGTGCCACGTATTGTCATCCACAGATCGCGTCGTTCGGACTCACCGAAGTGCAGGCAAAGGAACGCGGTCACACGGTCAAGATCGGTCGTTTCCCGTTCCAGGCGAATGGCAAGGCGCTGGGACTTGGCGATTATGCGGGCTTTGCGAAGATCATTGTGGATGAGAAATATGGCGAAATACTCGGCGCACACATGATCGGTCCTGAAGTGACCGAGCTGTTGCCCGAACTCACGCTGGCACACCTGATGGAGTTGACTCCGCGTGAGATTGCGCGCAACGTCCACGCGCACCCGACATTGAGCGAGGTGCTGATGGAAGCCGCACACGGCGCGGAGGGAAGCCCGATACATATCTAAAGATTGAATCTGGAAAACGAGAATGTGAATCAGCCCTGCAGAATTGCAGGGCTGATTTTTACCTGGAAGCATTTTACCAGCGGGGAAAATGATGTTGAACAGAACCATGTTCAGGTATGGAAAGAGGCGGGAACTTCCTCTTTTCCTTCACAGTCTTATATTGAAAATCCCAAATTTGCGTTCCCGGTGATGTCAGAATGACGCACGATTTTTATTAAAAGGTTAGAAGTCCTATGAATCATTCACCCAATCTTCCGTCCACACACCTGCCTGTCAGGCCGCGTATGGGGCATAAAGTTTCTCAGAGGGGATTGTTTAGCATCGCCATGTTTTTGATTTGCGTGGGCGGGCTGGGAAGTGCCCTGTTGGGCGGCGCAAAGATCGTTGTTGATATTCTGGGCGATAAATCCAACGTTTCGATCATAGTGGTAATGGCACAGATGATTGTGATCGGGCTGGCTTATATTGTCGGCTGGGTCACTGCAATGGTGGCGATCAGGGTGTATGGAAATTTGGTTTTGCCGATACTGATCAATTGGTTCACATGGGGTTGTCTTTTTGCAATGTGTTATCTGTATATTGCAATCCTGCAACGCATGTACACCCAGCCTGAGGAACTTGGCAGATTTTTCAAATACCTGGTTTTGATGGCAGGCGGTTTGGTGGCATTGATCGGTCTCCACCTGATCATCGAAGGCCATGACCTGCGTCCGTTTTCCATACCGTTCCTGATCATCGGCCTGACCCAGTTGGCGATGATCGTGGTCCGCTATGTATTTGATAGTGATGATGTCAAGCCGGGGTTTTTGTGGAAGGACCTGGTATTCTTCTTCGCGATGATAACCGTTTCGATTTCCATGCTGGCGCATTGGGGAATTCTCGAACCGTTTCGCACACGGTTGACAAATTTCTTCGACAGGAACAGCACCTCGATTCGGACTCAGGATTAACCTGCTCCTGTTTCGACCACCCCAAAAAGATTTTGGTTTTACTTTGCGAGCGGTATCTGAATGAAGAACGTACTGCCCGGCAATTTCTCTTCGTCCTGTCCTTCGCTTTCAACCCAGATCTTTCCCTGGTGCGCCTTGATGATGCCCGCCGTAATCGCGAGACCCAGACCCGGTCCGCCGCCTTTAAATTTGGTCTTGCCCGAAGAGTGCAATTCCACCTTGCCCACCTGGTACAGTTTCTCGAAGATCATTTCCTTATCGGCATCATTGATGCCAATGCCGGTATCCTTGATGCGGATCTCGCATACATCACCGCGCTCCCCATTGACGGGTGCCGCGCTGATACGAATTGAGCCGCCGTCCGGCGTGAACTTGATGGCGTTGACGACGACATTATCCAATGCCTTTTGCAGAAGTTCGGAATCCGCCCGGATGGGAGGCATCGAATTGATCTCAGGATCAAGCTCGAGCGTCAATTGACGCGCTTTCAAGTCCTCCACATAATCCTTTTGGATGAGCCGCAGTATCGGGCCGATCGTTACAGCATCCAAATGAGGAGAGAGAACCTGGTTTTCGAGCCGTGCCACATCCAGCATGTTGTTGACAATCTGGTGCAGGCGGTCAGTGCCCTGCAAGACGCCATCCATGGCCTGGGTGAGTGCCGAGTTCTCCTTTATCGCGGGGGTGGCTTTGATCATGCCCATGTAGCCCTTGATGACGGTAAGCGGCGTGCGCAGTTCGTGTGCCGCCACCTGGATGAAATCGCTTTTGTTCTTATCGAGTTTCTCGAGGCGGGAGGCCGCCTTGTTGAGTTCGTCCACGCGTTGTTCGACCATGCGTTCCAGCATCTGGTTGAAACGGTTCAAGTCGTCGTACAAACGCGCATTGTCAAGCGCGATGGATGCCTGAATGGCGAATGTACTGGCAAGCAGAGTATCGTCCTGATTGAACGAGGCCGGTTTCACGCGGCTCATTGTCAGCAAACCAACCACCCTGTCCTTTGCAAAGAGCGGAACACCCAGCCAGGAACCATCCAGCGGAAGCCATTCGGGCTGTCTCCAGCCTTTCATGTTCTTCAAATCGCCGATCAACATATGTTCGCCCTGGCTGGCGATGGTGTAATAGACGTTCGTTTCATCCACTTCGTAAGCCAGGTCCTCGACCGGTACGTACCGTGGAAGCCCGAGATGACCGCGCAAACGCGGCTCGCCATTGACATCCCCAAGGAATAATGCACAGCGGTCCACCGGTATGATCTGGGACAACTGCGTCACGATCTGTTGCGGAACCTCCGTCTCTGTGGATAACGACGACAGTTGACGCGATGCCCTTGCCAGCGCTTCCGCCGCGTGACGACGCGCCTGTTCGCTGGAATACAGGCTTGCATTTTCCGCCGCAGTGCTTTCCGCGAACTCCTTGGCGATTGCCAGTTCCTGCGCCTGCTCCTGCGCCTTTGCCAGCAGGCGTTCCACTTCCTCCTGCGCCTGTTCCTTTTGCGAGACCAGCATCGTGCGGAGCAATGCACTGCTGACCAGATTTCGTATGCGGGCGTAGATCTCCCAGTCATCCGGACCCATTTCGACCCACATGAAGCCGAAGCGGTTCTTTGCCAGTGTCAACGGCATGACTATGGCTGTGTAGCGGCGGTCTTCCGGTGTTTTACCGCGCGGTACGAGTTGACCGGTGCCCACGGAGATCTGCTTGCGGGGGACCTCGAATTTCGAGTCTTCGTATTGGAACAATAGTTTATAGCTCTCCGGCGTAGGCGCGGAGATGGATTGCGGCGAACTTACATCACTGTAGAACATTACGTACCAGCGCCCAATGCCCATGGATGGGAAGTGTTCCGAAATGGCTTTGCCGATCCCATCGATGCTCATGGCGGGTGCCATCGAGAAACTAAATCCCTGCAACAGGTTTTCCTGCTGTTCCAGTGCCAGTCTCTGGTAAGCCTGCCAGCGTTGAGACAGTTCACCTGCAAGCAAACGCGCCTGTTGAAAGAGGTTCTCCGCCTGCAACATGACCGTGTGACTGGTGATGCCGCCCAACGCGTACTTGCGCATCATCGAGATGACGTTATGCCAGACCGAAGGAGCCAGGTTCTGCTTTTGCATGAGTTCAATCATGGCGTTGACCGTTTTCAAGAACTCATCGCCGGATGTCTTTTCGTTCAGCGTCATCAGAAAGGCATCCCAAACGCGCCCAAAAGAATCCTTATATTGAAGGATGGATGCATCCTGTTCCGTGATGCCTGCCGAATTCAGGAGGGCGCGCATGGCGGCTTCGCGTTTGTTTTCCAATTTACCGGTCTTGGCAACATCACGCGGGGCAACCGCCGCCTGCCGAACATTCTCCGGCAGGCACCCACATGACCAGCGGATAAGCACTTGTGTGGGAGTAATGATTTGTTTTTGAAGAGGGTCCCCATGAATGTATTTGAGCAATGTCTGTAATGCGCTCTTCCCGGCGGTGTAATACGACTGCCGCACCGTGGTCAACGGCACGCCCATGGACTGGGCCTCGCGCAGGTCGTCGAAACCGGTTACAGCCACATCGTCCGGTACCCGAACGCCGCGTTGCTGAAGCGCCTCCAACGCACCAAATGCCATGCGGTCGTTCGCCGCTGCCACAGCCTGGAAACGCAGTTTCCGCTCGTCCAGCAGAATGCGGATCGCCTCGCGTCCGCTTTCCTGTGAGAAATCGCCGTCCACCACAAAATCTTCATGAAACCGCAAATTGTGTGCTTTGAGTGCATCCTTGTATGTCTGGAAACGCTGTTCAGAATCGATCTGTCCTTTGAGTCCGCGGATGAATGCAATGCGCCTGTAGCTGTGGTCCTCGATCAAGTGACGCATAAGGGTGCCCATTCCATCTGCATTGCCTGGAATGAACATCGTCGCGCCTTCCAACGGCACGGACTGTGTCACGATGGGCGTATTGATGTGGATGGAGCGAAATGCGTTCAAGTCCGCTTCGCTCACGCCATAGGCAACATCGGCGGTCATCAACAGACCATCGAAATGGTTGGGTTTGGCAAGATCATACAAACCGAAGGACGTTTTGGATTCATTGCCGGGAACGGGTGCAAGTTTTCCCCCGATGAAATGCACAAGGTTTACGTTCAATTCCCTGGCGGCATCTGCAACCCCCGCGAGAAATTGCGTGCCCCAGGCACGTCCCACTTGGGATGCGAACACGCCGACCGTTTTTCTTTCTGAGGATGACATCTGCATTCAACTCCCGGAAGGATGGCAAAATTATATCGCCAAAGTCTGCCGGATGTACAACAGAAGAATGACAATTCGATATTTGATTTGGATGATTTCCCCGCTTCATGCTTCAACTGACAGTTGACCCTGTTTCGAGTAGGCGATGCACACCCCTCCGCCTCACAGATCCAGCCTCATCTGCCATTGTGAGAGTTCTTCGCGCTGGAAACCTGAGCGCTCGAAAATGATCCCCAATTCCTCGGGCCATATCGCAGGGACATGCCACGTTTTCCCATTATGATTCGCCATGACATTTTCAAGCAGTTCAACAGCAAGACCCTTCCCACGCGCATCCGGCTCCACAAGCAGGGACCAGATCACGACATGTTCGGCATCAGGATTTGAAATTGCGATATATGCCTGTCCGTTTTTGAAAGCGCGCGCAGGTGGATTCAACAATGCAATGGTTTCACCGGATAACTGCCAGGGGAGATCAGGCAGCCCATGTCGCAGGATGAGCCGCCCCATTTCGCAGAGATCCATCTCTTGCAGGTCGCCTTTCGCATCCTGTTTTACATCCTGGCGGATCCAACCGATCAGCCTTCGGATGGCTTGAAAGCCATATTTTTTATACAGGCGAACGGCAGGTTTGTTTTGCTCGATGACCTCGAGAACCATTTCACGGTCATTGCGTGCGCGGGCTTCCTTGATGAGTTGCCCCATTAACCATGAACCGGCGCTTTTACCGCGCATCTCCCTTGTGATTCCCATCCCCGCGAGTCGACTGGCGCGAAACGTGCCGCGGCGGGCGATCAATGCGATGCCGGACGGCTCGCTATCTGCAAGTAACACACGGCTGGAGTCCAGATCAATGTTGTCCTTGCGGAGCATTGTCAGGAACTGGGAGTGGTCGAAGTGAATCGGGACGAGATAATCCTCGAAGGTAAGATTCAGTAATTGAACGAGATCGGGCGTCGGGTAGTCTGAGGCGGTATTTATGTCCAGTTTCATATCACCCATTCTACCCGCATCCCCTGTATAATCGGCAAGTTCAAGAGGACAACCCATGACAGACTTAAAACGCGTTGCAGTAAAAATTACCGCGATTCTTTTTATTGCGCAGAGCCTTGCATCTGCGGGCTTTATCGCCGCGGCGGCGATCAACCCAATCCTTGGTGCGAAACTGGCATCGAATCGTTCGCTGGCGACTCTGCCGACGGCGGTGTATTTATTGAGCGGCGCGCTTTCGGCCTCCGCCTGGGGCTATCTCATGGATCGTATTGGGCGCCGCAATGGAATTACTTCAGGGCTTTTGGTCGGTGTGCTGGGCAATGTCCTTGTGCTGGTTGCGATCCAAAACTCCTCATTTGCACTGGTACTGGCTGGTTTGATGATGATGGGCATGACCAACAGCGCGGTACTGCTGGGGCGGTTTGCCGCGGCAGAGGTGAACCCGCCCGACCAGAGAGGACGCGCGATCTCGCTGGTCGTTTTGGGCGGTGTGGTCGGAACGATCCTTGCGCGTGTATCGGCTGTGCCCATGAGCGGTTTTGTTGTGCGCATTGGCATGGACGAACTGGCGGGCGCGTATTTCACCACGCTCGTGCTGTTTGCGATCGCTTCCGTTTGTGTGTTTTTGGGCCTGCGCCCCGACCCGCGTGATGTGGGGAGGGAGGTGGCGAAACAGTATCCTGAATCGACCCCGCAGGGACAGACGAGACCGATCTTGCAAATCCTTCGACAGCCGGCGGCAATCACCGCTGTGACCGCGATGGCACTCGGACAGGTCGTAATGGTCGCCATCATGGTGATCACATCCCTGCACATGGAGGATCATCACCATGCGCGGAGCAACATCTATTCGGTCATCTCGGCGCATACATTTGGCATGTATGCCCCTTCGATCATTTCAGGCTGGTTGTTGGATCGTTGGGGACGGGGCAGGATGATCCTGATCGGTTCCTCGATCTTGTTGCTGGCATGTATCGCGGCTCCACTTTCGCCCGATGTGTTGCCTCTCGGCATCGCGCTTTTCCTGCTCGGCGTGGGATGGAATTTTTGTTTTGTGGGCGGCTCCACCCTGCTTGCCGACCAACTCTCCCCACTGGAGCGTTCGCGCACGCAAGGGACGAATGACCTGCTCGTGGGGCTTGCCTCCGCGGCCATCAGCCTGTCCAGCGGGTTTATCTTCGATGCAACCGGTTATACGATGATGGCGGTTATTGCAGGTGTGTTGTCGCTTGTGCCGCTTTTCATGTCCTTGTCGTTTTTGAGGAAAACGAGCATACCTGTTGCCGCTTAACCGAAAACATCCCGCAGGGTTTAAATCCTGCGGGATGTTTTTCTAAATCGGGTTATTTTCTGATCATCGTCAACAACATTTTGAAACGGGTCAACGCTTTGACGGCATGCGGTTCGTCGGCGGGCATGATGATCGCATCGCCGGTCTTTAAGCGATATGCCTTGCCGGAAATTCTGACCTCAGTTTCCCCATCCAGCACATGCACAAGCGCATCGAACGGAGCTGTGTGTTCACTTAGCTCCTGTTCCTTATCGAAGGCGAAGAGCGTCACATTGCCCGCCTCCGCCTTGGTGATCTGGCGGCTGACCACGGAACCATCGTTGTAGGCGACAAGATCAGCCATGTGCAGGATTTCTGATTTGTTTGCAGTTGACATTACTTCACCTCAACTTGATATGCGGCGGGAATGGTTGTGAAGCGCGTCGTGCCGGCAACGATCAGGATTGCTTCTTCGCCTGCTTTCAGGGAAAAGGGGATCTCGGCCGTCTGATCGGGGTTGAGTTCGATGTTTGTGACTGTGGTGGCATTGCCCTTGAGAATGAGACTCAAGCGATAGGTCTGCGGGAGCATGTTATCGATGCGCGCGAAGCCTTTTGCCTCCCAGCCGCCATCATCCGCTTCAAAATCGGACTGATATCCGATCGCGTCGATCCGGATATCATCCAGCAACAAGCCATTCCCGTTGACCGCCGCGTCGGTGACATATTCAAAGCGGATTTGCACCTTCTGCCCGGCGAACTTCGAAAGATCGACGGTTTCCTGAATCCAATCTCCAGTTGCGCCGGTGTAGCCCCAGCCATAGGAATTGCCAGATGGGTTGTAATCTGTGCCGGAGGGTGTCTTGAGAATCTCCCAAATCTTTCCGTCAGTTGACGCTTCAAGATAGAGATAGTCCCAATCCTCTTCAATGTCGTACCACGTTGAGTAACTAATCTCAAGAGGGGCGTTCATTCCTGTGAAGTCGAACTCGCGCGTCAGGGTCATATCCGACTCGTCGCCCTTGTTCGACCAGAAGGCAAACCTGCCGGAATGGATGTCGGTGGGTAAAAGCCCGATGGCGGTGGATCCGCTGAAGGTCATGATGTGATCGCCGGCGCAGGATATGTTGATGTAATCCATGCCGTATTGATTGACCGAAAAACCCAGCGGCGATTGAGGGCATGTTGTAATCGTATCTGTGGCAGAGGTACGCGGCGCGTCGGGATAGTTGTTGTAGGTATAGCGTCCATCGCCCACATTTTTATCCTTGAGATAGAGCGCCGTCGCCCAATCCATGAAGACATCATCGGCGGTGACGACCTCACTGTTGAGCGGGTCGGTAATGCCGAGTTTTGCAAGGGTATCATCCACACTGGAGATGGAGTTTTCGGGGTTTTTGGTCAGAGCCTGTGTGGCTTCTTCGCCAAAACGGTCAAGGAAGTAGGTAAAGAAAAGGAAGGATTGACCGTAGTGCGGCCCGTTATCGCTGGTGCTGTCACCCCAGGCTGTCAGTTGCAGGTCCGGCTCTGTGGCATAGTACCAGTCCTTGCCGCCCACATCATAGCCGTTGAGTAAAACGCCCACCTCGGCAAAGCCTTCGCTCAGCCAGGACACGTCATTACGGTCAGAGGCGAACTGGATCATGTGCACAAATTCATGCGCCAGGACGCCGTAGGTGTATTCATCCGCCAGGCCTTCCGTGGTGCTGAGCATGTAGGTCTCGTGGGCGTTGGAATATTCCTTGACCAGCGGATTGAACGAATCAGACGAATTGAAATACCCCGCAACGCTGCTGCCAAGCCCACCGGCGTAGATTACATAGATGTGCGGATCGCCGTCGATACCGGGGTTGAATTCCTCACCGAAGAACTCGCGGTTGGTGGGATAGATCTCGTTCTCAAAGGTATCCATCAACCTTTTCATGTCATCCTGATCCACTTTTGCGCCATCCTCCGCCCAGAAATAGGAATGAGGCGTGATATAGAGCAATGTGGCTGTGATCTGGTGATGTTCCGCCGTGTCGTTGTTACTGACCCAGAATTGCTCCTTGTCACCGACTTTGTAGGTCTTGCCCGGCACAGTTCTGGGGACATTACAAACGCCCTTTAAGCGGCACCCAAGTTCATACGGATCATTCTCCGGGACGAGGGTCTGGTTCAATGTATCGAGTGTGCCCGAAGAAATGGATTCGACCGGGGTCTGGTTTAAAGTGGGGACGGGCGCCGGAGTCGAAAATTCGATGGTGGGGTCATAAGTTGGGAAATCATCAATGGAGACCTGCTGGTAGGCCTGGTAAATGATGACTCCTGCCGCAACAATGACAACGCACGCGCAACACAGCAGGACGGCCACGACCCCGACGACGACTTTTGGAACGATGGATGAGGATTGATTGGGATTCGATTCCATGGTTGGGGAAAATCTCCTTTGCAATAATTCCGCCTATGATACCTTGACTTCATAAAAGTGGGTTAGGGAAAAAGTAAGGGCAGGTCCCGGGCCTGCCCTTACAGAGGTTACGCGTCTGCGTGCTGTTTGCTTTTCTTCTTCTTCACAGGTTCGGATGCCTGGAAGATAATCTTGTTCTTTTCTTCGTCCACATCAACCTGGACAGTGGCGCCATCCTTAAACTTGCCGCCGAGCAGTTCCATTGAAAGCGGACTTTCCACATTCTTTTGGATCGCCCTTCGCAATGGTCGTGCGCCGAATGCAGGGTCATAGCCTTCCTTCGCGAGCCACTTGCGCGCGGCATCGGTCAACTCGACAGTGATGTCGTGTTCGTTCAAACGGTCCTGCACTTCCTTCATCTGCAACACAACGATCTCTTCCATTTGTTCCAGGGAAAGCGGCGAGAACATGATGATCTCATCGATGCGGTTCAGAAACTCGGGGCGGAACGCGCCCTTCAAGGCTTTTTCGATCTTGTCGTGCGACTCACGTTCTTCGTCCGTGGCTTTTGATTGAACAAAGCCCAAAGCGCCGCCTTTTCTCACATATTCGGTGCCCAGGTTCGAGGTCATGATGAGAACCGTATTGCGGAAGTCCACGATATTGCCCTGCCCATCTGTCAGACGCCCATCGTCAAGGATTTGCAACAACGCGTTCCAGACTTCGGGGTGCGCCTTTTCGATCTCGTCGAACAGGACGACCCGGTACGGACGTCTGCGGACTGCCTCCGTCAACTGACCGCCCTCCTCATAGCCGACATATCCCGGAGGGGCGCCGAAGAGGCGGCTTACGGTGTGCTGTTCGCGATACTCGGACATGTCAATGCGTACGAGCGCGTCCTCGTCATCGAACATGAACCAGGCGAGGGCTTTTGCCAGTTCGGTCTTGCCAACCCCGGATGGGCCGATAAAGATGAACGAACCAATCGGGCGGGACGGATCTGACAGCCCTGAACGCGAGCGGCGGATCGCATCCGATATGGCATGAATGGCCTCCTCCTGGCCGATGATGCGTTCATGCAAGCGCGATTCCATGTGCAGGAGTTTTTCCGATTCGGTCTCCATCATCTGTGTGACCGGGATGCCAGTCCATTGATGCACGACCGAGGCGATATCGTCCACATCCACTACTTCGTCGAGCTGGTGTTCGGATTCCCATTTGTCGCGCTTCTCGTGATATTCATCTTCCAGGCGCAGGCGTTCGGATTTTTTCTGCGCGGCGCGCTCGTAATCGCGGTTGTTGCTAGCCTGTTCCTCTTCGGCATGCAATTTTTCGATCTCGGTCTTCATTGCTTTGAGATCGGGCGGCATGGAATAGAGTGCCACACGCAGTTTTGCGGCGGCTTCGTCCATCAGGTCAATGGCTTTGTCGGGGAGGCGGCGGTCTGTGACGTAACGATCCGCAAGGCGGGCTGCGGCCACCAGTGCATCATCCGCATAGCGGACCTTGTGATGCGCTTCGTAGCGGTCGCGCAACCCTTGTAACATTTTTATGGTATCGTCAACGTTCGGTTCCTCCACATAGATGGGAGCGAAACGCCTTTCGAGCGCGGCGTCTTTTTCGATGTGTTTATGGAATTCATCCAGCGTGGTTGCGCCGATGCATTGCAGTTCACCGCGCGCCAGTGCAGGCTTGAGCATGTTGCTCGCATCCATCGCGCCTTGGGCGGCTCCTGCTCCGACAACGGTGTGCAATTCATCGATCATCAGGATGATATCGCCTTGAGAGCGCTGGACTTCCTCCATCACGGCTTTGAGACGTTCTTCGAACTCGCCGCGGAAGCGTGAGCCGGCGATCATCGAGCCGAGATCGAGTGCAACAACGCGCTTGCCTGAAAGGATCTCAGGGACATCGTTGTTGGCGATCTTCTGTGCAAGCCCTTCCGCGATGGCGGTCTTGCCGACACCCGCCTCACCGATGAGGACAGGGTTATTCTTGGTGCGGCGTGAAAGGATCTGGATGAGGCGCAAAATCTCGGTGTCGCGCCCGATGACAGGGTCGAGTTTGCCCTCGCGCGCCAGTTGGGTCAGATCGCGGGAGTATTTCTCAAGCGTCCGATAGCGGGATTCAGCCTGGGGGTCCGTGACGCGTTGCCCGCCCCTCAAGTCTTGAATGGCTGAGTGAACGCGGTCACGCGTCAGACCGGCCGACTCTAAAATACGCGCGGCGGGCGTATTCCGTTCGGTGAGTATGGCGAGGAAAATGTGCTCGGTGGAGATGTATTCGTCTTTGAGACGGTTGGCTTCCTCGTTGGCGAGGTCAATGATCCGCTTGACGCGCGGCGTGATGAAGATCTGTCCTGCGCCGCCGCCGAAGATGTTGGCTTTGGGGCTGGCACGCAGGGTCGCGTCGAGGCGTTCTGTCAGCGCTTCGGAGCTGACACTCAGTTTTTCGAGGATCTGGGGAATCACCCCGCCGGGCTGTTCGATGAGAGCCAGTAGAATATGTTCGGTATCGATCTGGTTATGACCGTAGCGCTGGATGATCTCTGCGGCGCGCTGGGCGGCCTCCTGTGCTCTCTCTGTAAATCGGTCAAATCGCATCATGGGAAATGTTCCTTTTCTAACGAAGGGACCCTAAAGGTCTCAAAGACCTTAGGGTCTACTGTGACAAAGGCGATTATAACAAAACCGCACTGATGGTTTGTCAACACGGTGTAAGAGGAGTGTTAGAAGGATCTGGTAAAAGCGCATTGGGATTGTGCAAAATTGCCCGGCTGGTCAGATTTTGGCATAGCAAAGTGCGCTTCGAAAAACAACTGACGCAATCATCTCCTGTCCTACGGTAGAAAGAAGGAAGACAGATATGCTACATGCATACTTCCATCCGGTGAAGGGGAAACAAATGTCCCAAAGCTGACATTCCCATATAGATCCTGATAAGGAGAGCCATCCGGGGCGGTGAAATTCACCATGAAGAGATAATCCCCTTCGGGCTGTTTTGCGCTGTACGTGATCTCGTATTTCAGCGCACATGGCTGATGGGACTGTGCACAAAGCGCCTCCAGCGTTTCTTGAAGGTCTGTGGGATCAAAACCAGCCGCCTGCAGGGCAGACTGCTCTTCTTCAATCGGTTGATACCATCCTGCGGCCGTCGCATAATCGCCCGCCGCCAGCCCATCCAGCATGGAGGTCAGCGCGGTGCGAGCCGCCAGCATTTTTTCATCTGGCAGGCTCCAGCGAGCCAGTCCAAATTCGCCGCCCAAAAGAAACGTTTCGCCGTTTCGATCGAACATGATCCGCCCGGACATTGTGTCGCCGGGGATGGTGCCAAGCCATTGGCGTGCGCCCACATCCCAAACGGAAAAAAGCACATTACTTTGTATATCGGTGTTGTAACCAAATCCACTTGCCAATAATAATTGACCATGCGGAGAGAGCGCCAGTCCATCAAGATAAGAAAAGGTTTCGTCTAGTACGGCCGCCTGCATGCCGGTCTCAACGTCCCAGAGGAGGATGTCTGGATTCTCCATCGTGTATGCGGTGACAATCCAACGCCCGTCTGCTGAAAAATCCACAGTAGCTGTCTGGATTACGCCATCCGCAAGGGTAATGGTGCTGACGACCTGCCAGGTTGCCGTATCGTAAACGGTAATTGCCTTTCCATCCTTGGCAGAAAAGACTGCGATCCGGGATCCATCTGCAGAGTATTTCGGAAACACTGAGCCCTCGCGCACGGCTGGCAGTTGAGTGATGGTCTCCCCGCTGGACAGGTCGAAGATGAGCAGACGCGTATCGCTGACCAATGCCACCTGACCGCCATCCGGGCTTACAGTCAGTTTCGGGTACGAAGGACACCCCTTTTCCTGCCAGAGGACTTGTTCCACCGCCTGGTCTGTCAGATTCCACACGGCGGCTTTTAACGGGCAGACAACATAGACCAGCCGGGAGTTATCCGGGGTAAAAGACAGCCCATAGATCGTCCCATTATTTTCGGGTACCTTGCTGACGATCTCCGAGGTGGACGCATCCAGAACATACAGGAACGACTTACTTGCCCTCAAGTCGCTCTGGCAGGGACCACTCCAATTTTCGGTACAACCGCCGATGGCCAGATATTTCCCATCCGGACTGTACGTCCAACTGTCCCTGCTCATCTGAAACGGATCGGCGCCAAAATCTTCAGCAACGGCATTTTCGACCACACCATAGTATGCCTGCACTTGCGATATCTGTTTGAAGTTCCCGGCGTTGATGACGGCTGTAGCAGGAGGCTCGCTGACTGCGGGAGTCGCTGATGGTTCCACAGGCGCTGTGGCAGGTGAAAGCTCAACAGATATTGTTGTGGGTGAAGTCTCAACGAATTGTTGAGTCGGGGGTTCAGTGGCCGTACTGACCGCTTCAGGACTCGGGGGCACGGGGGCAGGTGAGCTGCAAGCCTGCAAAATAACAGCTAATACAATAAGATACCAGGGCAATTTATTCATGAGCCTCTCCTTTTTATGTTTTTTCTAAAGTTGTTTCAATAGATAGTAACGTTGATGCCCGGGAGGAAAATCCTTTAGTTCGCCGAAAACTTGATACCCATGTTTTTTATAGAAGTCCGGGGCCTGGAAACTGAATGTGTCCAGAAAAACATTCTTTGCGCCGCACTGGCGGGCCTCGTTTTCAGCGGCCATCAAAAGGCGATGCCCATAACCATGCCCGCGGAGCTCATCTTTTACCCACAACAAGTCTAAATGAAACCAATCCCAATATATTTCGCCAAGTATACCGCCTGCAATTTCCCGATCAGATACATAGAGAGCAAAACACAAGCGTTGAAAATGATCCTCGCCTGCCTGTTGTTTGTTGTAATTGGAAATGCCCCGTCCAATGATCCCCCACGCAGATTCCTCAGGCTTATCAACCCGGACAATATTATATTCCTCGCTCATTACCTTATTCCTTTCCTTCGATTTACGTTATCCCTTGACATAGGACAGCTTTTCGCAAATGAAACCTTCCTTTACCTGGAATATATCCGCGCCTCGGACATGTCCCTTTTTGCCTGCCGCATCCACCCATTCATATCTCCAACGCATGATGCATCGAAGTCCCAAGCCAAAAATTTCTTCGATCTCGATGTGAGCCTCCGGTGACTCGCGGAAGAAATCCTGCCAGAACTGGGTGACTGCTTTCCTCCCCGAGTAGACAGTGCCGTCGGGGGCTGGAGCAGTGTTTTCGAAGACACAATCGTCGCTCATCAGCCGCATCATTCCCGTGACATCGCGACGGTTGAAGGCCTCATTGAATTCAAGGACGATACGTGTCGCCAATTCTATCTTTGACATGCGGATTGGGCTCATAGGATGATACCTCCTTCAGCAGAAAACTGATTGGCGGACCAATGGTTGGCGTTCCGGAGAAACCATATTTTTATTCTACACCATGCAATCAAAATGGATGGCATTCTCATGACAGGGGATGGCCTGAATGTGAATTCATAAACAAACGCGACTATAATTCCCAGCAATGAGTTCCGTCACCATCCCTGTGAAAAAGAACGGGCCCCATCCGCATGTACGGTCCATGAACATGTTCCGTGACCTGTCCGCGGTGGCGGATCTGATCGAGTTGTGCTTTGCAGACACAATGGACAACGACGGTCAGCGTTACATTGCCGATATGCGCCGCGCCAGCCGCGACGATGGTTTCCTCAACTGGGCATCGCACATGACGGAGACCGCCTCCCTGCCGCTGACGGGATTTGTCTGGGACGAGAACGGGCGCATCGTCGGTAACGCCAGCCTCATCCCGTTCCGCGATAAAGGCAAACGCATCTATCTGATCGCGAACATCGCCGTGCATCCTGAACATCGTCGTCGCGGTATTGCGCGCGTACTGACCCAGCGCGCCATGAAATACGGCTGGGATAAAAAAGCATCCGCCCTCTGGCTTCATGTCCGCGATGACAACCCGGGCGCGATCAAACTCTATCAGGAGTTGGGGTTTCAAGAGATTGTCCGCCGCACCACCTGGATTGCAAAACCCGAACCACACCACCCCGGCCTGCAATCGGACATACAGATTGTACAGCGTCACGCACGTTTCTGGCCTTTGCAACAGGACTGGCTTCACCGTCTCCATCCCGACACCCTGGGCTGGTACCGTTCCTTCAACTTCGACTCCCTTCGGCCTGGACTCATGAACTGGCTCTATATGCTGTTCGTGGATATGAACATCAAACAATGGGCGACAGTACGTGGTGACAAATTGCTCGCCACATTGTCCTGGGTGCCAAACGCGGGCAGGTCAGAGTCGTTGATTGCCGCGGCAGGCGAAAAGTCCGGGCCTGAAGCGTTGACTCAACTCCTCATCCACGCGCGCCGCACACTTTCCAATCAATCAAAATTATCGCTGGAACATCCTGCAGGCGAAATGACGGAAGCTTTCTTGGCGGCCGGGTTCACCGAACGCCGCACCTTGTTATGGATGCGTGCTGAACCTGCAACTCAACGCAGTTCTGTTCGTACTTAATGGTAGCAACAAATGTAAAGAGGAGAAAAAATGACTAAATTCATTCTGCGTTTGCTTATTAATGCGATTGCGTTGTATCTGGCGGTATTGATCCTGCCGGGCATCGAATTATTGAGCGGGATGGCTTCGATCGTCTGGCTGGCGCTGATCTTTGGCGTTGTTAATGCGCTGTTCCGCCCCTTGCTCAAGTTCCTCACCTGCCCGTTGATCATCCTGACGCTTGGCTTGTTCACGCTCGTCATCAACACCTTCCTGTTCTGGCTGACGAGTATCATCGGTCAATCGTTTGACATTGCGCTGGTCATCAGCGATCCTGTCTGGTGGAATGCCTTTCTCGGCGGCCTGGTCGTCAGCATCGTGAGCGTTGTGATGACAATGATCCTGAAGGATGAATTGAAGGGCAGGAAGTAAAGCATCCCCCGTTTTTATTTCTTGCATATGAAAAGCACCTCATGTGGAAAAAACACATGAGGTGCTTTACTATTTACCCGTCTTTACAGGGTCGGTCTTTGCTCATCACTTGTCAGAGCTACTGACCGTTCTGTACCGGGAGTTGCCCCGCCGGGCAATTGGCAAAACCGTTGCCGGCGCCAAACCCCTGTCCGCGTGGGCCGCCAAAGCCGCGACCAAAGCCACCGAAGCCGCCGCCCATGAAGCCATTGTCAAGACCTTCAAGCATCCAATCAGCCTGCGCCTGGGTCATT
>DATIUT010000019.1:0-10649 GCA_035466615.1 Anaerolineales bacterium
TTGGTCGACGGTAAGCCTGAATTCATTGGCTGGCTGATGCCCGAAAGCCAACCCGCTCCGTAGGGGCGGAACATGCGCTAAGCCTGTCCATTCAATCACCTGAACGAAAACAACCTGGGGATTTTGTGCTGGCTGAATGCCAGCACAAAATCCCCATTGAATACCCCTTATATATGACTTCTGATATCTCAACTGCAGGTTCCAATAACGAGAGCCTGATCATCCGGGGATTATCCAAGCACTTTTCCGGCCTGCATGCTCTTGATGGAGTGAGCTTTGATCTAAGGCGCGGTGAGATCCTCGGCTTGATCGGCCCTAATGGGTCGGGCAAAACGACCCTGATCAATGTTGTCACCGGCCTGTTGCCTGCCACCAGTGGGCAGGTATTTGTCGATGGCACAGAAATCACCAACAAGAAACCTTACCAGGTGGCGCACGCTGGCTTGGCGCGTACCTTTCAGACCATTCGCCTGTTCCGCGACCTGACGGTGCTGGAAAACGTGGAGGTGGCCGCCGTCAGCATGGGACTCTCCCGCCGTGATGCCCGCCAGAGGGCGCTGGCGGTGCTTGAGGAGGTCGGCATTACCGGTTGGGCAGACATGCCTTCGGGAATGTTGCCCTACGGTTTGGAACGTCGCGTGGAAGTAGCCCGGGCACTGGCCACCAAGCCAAAGTTCCTATTCCTGGATGAGCCGGCTGCCGGCCTGAACGAAGATGAGAGTGAAGAACTGCTCGAGGTACTGGCGGCCATCCCCGCCACGAAGAACCTCGGTATGC
Organism: Anaerolineales bacterium; assembly: GCA_035466615.1. Lineage (GTDB taxonomy): Bacteria > Chloroflexota > Anaerolineae > Anaerolineales > Villigracilaceae > Defluviilinea. The sequence continues at coordinate 778 of DATIUT010000019.1, forward strand.
TGATTGTTGATCATGACATGCGCCTGATCATGCGCCTGTGTCACCGGCTGCATGTGCTGAATTTCGGCAGGACCATCGGCGAAGGCATGCCCGAGGAGGTGCGGAAAATCCCGGCCGTGCTCCAGGCCTACTTGGGCAAGACTGCGGTGGGAGGCTAACCATGCTGGAATTACAAGAAGTCCATGCTCGCTATGGGACGATCACTGCCCTGCGCGGCATATCCATCCAGGTAAGCCGGGGGGAGCTAGTCGCTTTACTGGGTGTCAACGGGGCGGGGAAATCCACCACCTTGGGATGCATCGCTGGCGTGCTGAGGCCCTGGCAGGGAAGCATCACCTTCGAAGGTGTCCCGCTCGTGGGCAAGTCCCCCGAGCAGATCGCCCGTCTGGGTGTTTCGCTGGTCCCCGAAGGGCGCGATATTTTTCCCAGCCTGACTGTGGAGGAGAACCTGCGTCTGGGCTCTTTTATCCAAAAGGAAAAAAGTGCCTACAAGCGCAATCTGGACGAAGCCTTTGACCTCTTCCCGGTGCTCAAGCAGCGCCTGCAACAGGCCGGCGGGACTCTTTCAGGTGGTGAGCAACAGCAACTTGCCATCGCCCGGGCGCTCATGTCCAACCCGCGCCTGCTTATGCTGGACGAGCCGTCCTTGGGTCTGGCTCCGGTGCTGGTCGATCAGATCTTCGAATTGATTGCCCGCCTGCACCAGCGCGGTGTCACCATTCTGCTGGTGGAGCAGAACGTGGAGCGCAGCCTGGAGATCGTCGACCGGGCCTACCTCATGAATACCGGTCTCATCGAAAGCCAGGGAACTGCCCAGCAGTTGCGCACCCAGGCGGATATCGCAAGCGTCTATATGGGCATTAAGCAGCAGGACAAGAAATAGGAGTGTCGCCTTGATCAACTTGGAATTCATTGTCAACATGTTAAGCCTCGGCAGCCTCTATGCCATGCTGGCGCTTGGGCTGGTGATCGTTTACGGCATCCTGCGCCTGGTAAACTTCGCTTATGGGGAGTTGATCATGGTCGGCGGCTACACCATGTACCTGCTGGCTGGCTTTACCCCTCTGCCTTGGTTCGTGATCGCCATCGTGGCAGTGCTGGCTGCCATGTTCACCAGTTTTTTCACCGAACTGGTGGCCTTTCGCCCGGTGCGGGAGAAATCTTTGACCGCCATGTTGATCACCTCGTTTGCAGTCAGCACCCTTTTGCAGAATGGCGCCCTGCTGATTATCTCGCCACGGGCCCGCGCCGTGACCCTTCCCCAGCTCTTCCAAACCAGTGTGATGATCGCAGATACCAGCGTGCCTTGGCGCAATATCCTTACCATTGTAACCAGCGTCCTGACACTGGCACTCCTGTCCCTGCTGTTGCGCCGGACCGTGCTTGGCATCGCTCTGCGCGCCGCTGCCGATAACTTTACGATGACTCGTATGTTGGGCGTGCCGGCCAACACCATCATCTCGACCGCCTTCGCCATCAGCGGCATCATGGCTGGCATCGTCTCTATTTTCTTTATCAGCCGCTCGGCCTCGGTGACTCCCACTATTGGCGCACCGCCTCTCCTGGTAGCTTTCGTGGCGACCGTTATCGGCGGGATGAGCAGCCTGACCGGCGCGGTGGTGGGCGGTTTCGTTTACGCAATCATCATCAGCCTGCTGGGGGTGTTCCTGCCACCGGGACTGCTGGAGTTCCGCGAGGCCTTCATGTTTGCCATTGTCATCATCATCCTGCTCTTCCGGCCGGAAGGCCTGATTCGCAGCAAGAACACAGGGGAGCGTGTCGGATGAACCTGCCAGCCCGCCTTAAACTGTTCAATACACCACTGATCCTAGTGGCCGGGATTCTGGTCATCGCTCTGCTCACTCAGCTCTTTGGCATCTCGCTGTTGACCCGCATTGTGACTGTCATGTTCATCAGCCTGATACTGGTGCTGGGGTTGCAACTGTATATGGGGAATTCCGGAATCCTGAATTTTGCCCATATCGGCTTCATGGGTATCGGTGCCTATACCTCCGTGTTGTTTTCCATGACGTCAAAGGCCAAGCTCTTGACCAACTCGGACCTGTATCCCTTCCTGGTTCCACTGCATCTGTCCTTCCTGCCTTCCCTGTTGATCGGTGGGCTGATGGCGGCATTTTTGGCCGCAGTGACCAGTTATCCGCTCATGCGTCTATCGGATGCAGCCGCGGTGATTACCACATTTGCCCTACTGGTCATCATCCACGTGGTTCTGCTACATGGGGATCGAATCACCAACGGTCCACGCACCCTGTTCGGCGTAGACTTTTATACCACCCTGTGGACCAGCACCGTCTTTGCGGTCATCACCATCTTTGCCGTTTACCTGTTCAAGGAGTCGCGTATCGGGCTACGCTTGCGGGCCAGCCGCGATGATCGTTATGCCGCCGCTTCGATTGGCATCAACATGGTCTTGATGCGCTGGCTGGCTTTCGTGGTCAGTGCCTTCATCGCCGGGGTTGGGGGAGGGCTGTGGGCGCATTTCATCACATCCTTCACGCCCTACTCGTTCTACCTGACTGAGACTTTTGTCATCCTGGCCATGCTGGTGATTGGCGGGCCGTACAGCGTTTCGGGGGCTGTTGTTGGGACGCTGGTGGTTACCGCCGCCCGTGAGGTGTTACGTGCCATTGAGAATTACGTCAATATTCTCAACGTTTTCCCCGAGGGCTTTTTCGGTTTCACCGAGGTGGTCCTCGCCATTGTTTTGATCCTAATCCTGGTCTACCGACCGGCCGGCATCATGGGTGGCCGTGAACTGACCTGGTTGCGCGAGCGGCCCAAGACCAGGGAGAGCGAGGCGTTCAAGAATTCAGGAAAAGCCTGAGTGCATAAGGAGACCAGGATGTGCGATACATTTGTAGCTTTGCCATCTGTCACTCGTGATAAAAGTGTTTTGTTTGCCAAAAGCGCGGACTGTGAGGTGAATGAAGCCAATGCCATTGTGCACATCCCCAGGAAAAAGCACGTGAAAGGGGAAGTTGTCCGCGTCACACATCTGGTGATTCCACAGGCGGAGGAGACTTATGAGATTTTTCTGACCAAAGCCTTCTGGACATACGGATGCGAGATCGGTATCAACGAATATGGACTCGCCATGGGGGAGGAGGCGGTCTTCACCACGGAAATGGCCGAGGAGAAGAATGGCTTGATCGGGCCGGATCTCATGCGTCTGGGGCTGGAACGGGCACACAACTGTCAGGAAGCCATTGAGATCATGACCCGGCTGTTGGAACAATATGGCCAGGGGGGGAGTGCCGAGCTGAAGGGAAATTCCCATTTTGACAGCAGCTTCCTCATGTCGGATACCAACGAGGCTTATATCTTGGAAACAGCCGGCCGCAACTGGGCAGTCAAAAAAGTGGAGGATTTTGATTCGATCTCCAATATGCTTGGTATTTCCACCAGTTGGACCAGGTGTTCGGTTGACCCAGGAACGAAGAAGCTGGACTGGGCGCAAACATTCGCTCTGCCGGAAGTGCCTCCCACCCTTGGCTCGCCGGACCGGCAACGTGTCACCTATGATATGTTGAAAGCATCCAGTGGCCGGATCACGGCGGCGGCAATGTTCAATATCATGCGCCATCACAACGATGGTTATCATCCTGCCACAGCTGATGCGCACCGGAATATCTGTATCCATGCTGGACCCCAGGAAAGCCGCTGGTGGCAGGCTGATGGTGTAATGGTGACGGATGTCGGCGAGCACGGCATTTTGATCTGGGTCACGGGCACGTCCGGAAACTGCGTCTCGATCTTCAAGCCCGTCTTCATGGGTCTGGATCTGCCGGAGATTGGTCCCGCACCTAGCGAGCATTTTGATCCAAGGTCTCTGTGGTGGAAGCATGAGTTGCTGCACCGCCGGGCAATGGCTGATTTTGACAACCTGATGCCCGAGATCCGCAAGGACTTTGATGTGCTGGAAAATGAGTTCCTGTGTGAGTCGGAGTCAGTGAAGAGAGGCACCCTTGATGAAAAACGGGATTTTATGGAATACTGCTTCCAGAAGTCCATGCAGGCAACTGAAGTATGGATTGGCCGGCTACGCGCCCGCACCGATCTAACGTTTGAGGATGATGCCTACCAGGCGATGTGGCAAAAACTGAATGCCGAGGCAGGCTTAAAAGGGATGCCCGCCTGATTCCTTTTAATATTGAGAGCATATAAGGAGATTTATATGACGACAAAAGTAACCCGTGACAAATTGTTTTTTGCCTTCGAACCCAAATTGGATCCTGCCACACGCGTGGATCAAGGTGAGGAAGTTCTGCTCGAAACGCATGACTGTTTCGAAGGGCAGATTCAACGGCCGCAGGACCTGGTGGATAAACTGGACTGGAACCACGTCAACCCGGCAACCGGCCCCGTATATATTGAAGGAGCAAAGCCTGGGGATATTCTCCGTGTAGACCTGCTGGAGGTTAAGGTCGGTCAGCAGGCCAGCATGGTGACCATTCCAGGCGAGGGAGCCCTGGGTGATGTGATCACCAAGATGGAAACCGCGATCCTCAGAGTGGAAGGGGATGAGATCATCTTCAAAGACAAGCTTCGCATACCGAAAAAGCCCATGATCGGGGTGATTGGTGTGGCGCCGGCAGAGGGATCCGTGCCGAACGGGACACCGGGGCCGCATGGGGGCAACCTGGATTGCACGCTTATGTGCGAAGGGAACAGTGCCTACTTTACGGTAGGCGTGGAAGGTGCACTGTTTGGAGCTGGCGATTTTCATGCTGCCATGGGCGATGGGGAGATCGTGGTGTGTGGAGCGGAAATTCCAGGCGAATTGCGCTTCCGCGCCGGGGTTGTGTACCTGAGGGGGTTGCCAACTCCGTTTGTGCAAACGCCGAGTGTTGTGGCAACGATCTATTCGGCTCCTAGCATTGATGAAGCATCCAGTGGCGCGATCCACCGGATGGCACAGTTCCTGACAGACTTCGCAAAGATTCCGCTGAATGATGCCGGTATGCTGATGAGCCTCGTCGGGGAGCTTAAGTTTTGCCAAGTTGTGGACCCGCTAAAAACAGTACGATTTGAATTTCCAAAATGGGTCTTGGCTGAGTACGGCTTTGTGATGTCTTGATTTTGCAGAAAGTCAGTGCGGATTAGTTAACCTGATGTGCAAGTTTTGGCTGACTGAAAAAAAGAGATAGCCGTACTTGTGAATCTGCGAAACAAACACAAAAACGAGAGACCTTCCCAACGTTCGTTAGCGCAGTGTTTTGTCTGATCGAAGATTTTCTGGCGAAGTAACGGTTGCGACAACGGTTCGCAAACCGTGGTTCTGATATCATTTGTAATGCGGATATGCATGTTGGAGGATACGGCAGTTTTGCAAGTTGCAGGATGAAGGTCAGAGTTTGATGCGGGCGGCGATGAGTCAGATCAATCTTTCAGCGAGGGCCTATCATCACATCCTGAAGCTGGCTCGGACGATTACCGATCTGGCGGGAAGTGAAGAAATTCACTCCGCTCATTTGGCGGAGGCACTGCAGTATAGGCCGAAGAGTCTGATCTGATGGCTGTAATTTGGAAACATGATCATGCCTTATTTATACACCCGGAAGCAGTTTCTGAATTGCAGGTTCTGTTAACTTTCGATAATACTCGTTCATCTGTTCCGCCGAATATGAAATGTCATTATCAAGCCACCAGGTCAACAACCCTGAAAAGACACTAAATAAATATTGCACAAAAACATCCAGAGGAAGAAGAGGCTGTTTCTTTTTGGGAAAACTCGCTTGAAGGCGTTCCTTCAGATAGGCAACCAGGGTCTTCTGAAAAAGGGAAAACACCACTCCACGAGCCTGTTTTCCAAATAATGCTTTGAATGGCTGGCGTTGTTGCTCGGCATGTTGGAACAGAGCCAGGCTGAAATCCCAAAGCGATTTTTCGAGTGGGGATTCCGAACGAAGATCATCAAACACATCACGCAACTTTTCGAACCCGCTTAGAAGCAAATCTTCCTTGTCCTGAAAATGGGAATAAAAGGTTGTCCGCCCAACGTTGGCGCGGTCAATGATATCCTGCACCGTGACCTTCTCGTAACCTTTTTCGACGGTCAAATCCACCAGGGCATTAAGCAAAAACTGCCGTGTGCGTTGAACCTGGCGATCGGGGGACGTTTTTTTCTTCATCACTGACTTCCTTTCATGAACAAATCAACCTGCTTTGTTCCATATGGAACACTTTCTTGGCATTTGGTTATTGACGCATGGTCGCGCTGAATGTATAAGCATTCAGAACACTATGTTCTATATGGAACATAGTGTACACCTGACCTGTTAGATTGAAAAGGAGTCAAGAAATGTTGAGTCAAGTCAAGAACCATCACCGGAAATTTTTGGAAGACAACCCCTTGCCTATTCGAGAGAGTCAATTGATTGAATTGAACGGCGTGACCAAGGCCTACGATGTGGCCGCGGGCAAATTCATGGCGCTCAAGGGAATTGACATGCAGGTGAACGGCGGCGAGTTTGTGGCAGTGGTGGGGAAGTCTGGCAGTGGAAAGTCCACGTTGATCAATATGATTACAGGTATTGACAGCCCGACGTCGGGAGAGGTGTTTGTGGCCTCCACCCCCGTCCATGCCCTGGATCAGGAACAACTGGCAATCTGGCGTGGGAAGAATGTCGGGATTGTCTTTCAGTTCTTTCAATTGCTTCCCACCTTGACCGTTACTGAAAACGTGGTTTTGCCGATGGATTTCTGCAATGTATTCTCCCCGCGTGAGAGGCGGAAACGCGCGCTTGCCTTATTGGACAAGGTTGGGATTGTTGCACAAGCGGACAAGCTTCCCTCTGCCCTGTCTGGAGGTGAGCAACAACGTGCAGCCATCGCGAGGGCGCTTGCCAATGATCCTCCTCTCCTGGTGGCTGATGAACCGACGGGCAACCTTGATTCGCAGACATCAGATGCCGTGATCCAATTGTTTGCAAACCTCGCCAAAGAGGGCAAGACGGTGGTCATGGTGACGCATGAACGTGACCTGAGCCGATACTTTACGCGATCAGTTACATTATCCGATGGGGTCATTGTGGAAGATGGAGGGTGTAAGAATGATTAGTCCTCGTTGGGGAAAAATACTGCGCGATTTGCAAGCCACACGCGGCCGCATGGTGATGGTCGTGATCACGATTGCGATCAGCATCTTCGGTGTGGGAGCCATGTTGAGTTCTTACACCATTTTGATGCGCGAAGTGGGCCGCAATTACCTCGGCACGAATCCTGCCTCGGCATACCTGGAATTGGATCGGGTGGATGATTCAGTGGTGGAAGCCGTCCGACACCAACCGGGTATTGCAGATGGGGAAGCAACCTCCTGGGTCTTGGCAAGAGTCGAAGCCAAACCTGGTGAGTGGAGGCCGTTTCTTCTGTTTGTTATCAAAGATTTCAACGACCTGCGCATCAATAAGTTTGCTCCCGAGGCTGGCGCTTGGCCGCCACCTGCGCAAACCATCCTGCTTGAAAGGGATGCATTGAAATACATCAACGGAAATATAGGCGATGTGATTCATGTACAGAATTCGAACGGGCAGGAACAGGAGATTTTGATTTCAGGGTCCACTCATGACCCAGGCTTGGCGCCTGCCTGGCAGGGAGAAACAGCTTATGGTTACATCACACCCGAGACGCTGGCCTGGCTTGGCGAAGACGATACACTCCATATTCTCAAAGTGATCGTGAAGGATCAAGAACAGGGTAGTACAGTGATCGAAGCGACTGTCGGCAATCTGGTAGATTGGCTGAAGGGGCGGGGGTACACAGTCGGAGAGATCCGCATCCCACCACTGGGCGAACATCCACATCAGAGTCAAATGAACACTGTTCTATTGACACTAATGACCTTTAATCTGATGACTTTGATCTTGAGTGCCATCCTGACCGCAACCATCATCAATGGCATGGTAGCCCAGCAGATACGCCAGATAGGAATTATGAAAGCCATCGGTGCCCGATCCGCCCAGATTACCGGCCTTTATCTTGTTCTGATTACCTTGTTGGGAATGGTGTCTGTTGCCATTGGTTTGCCCTTTGGCGCTCTGGCAGGACGCGGGTTTGCGGGAACAATCGCAGAAAACATGAATCTGACACTTTACAGTGAATCGATTCCCATGTGGGTCTACATTGTACAGGTATTGATGGGGACACTCGTTCCACTCCTGGTGGCATGGGGACCCATCCAGCGAACAACTCGCATCACGGTACGTGAAACTCTCAATGATTATGGTACGACGCGTGAATCGTTCGGTTCACGTGGACTGGATGGCTGGCTTGGAAAAATCCGGGGCATTGACAACACCCTCATACTAGCCCTCCGTAACACCTTCCGCCGACGCGGGCGTCTCGTCCTGACCCTCGGTCTGCTTGCCGCTGCAGGCGGGATGTTCATGACCGGCATCAACATCAACGCGGCCTGGAAGCAGTTGATCGCCAATGCTGCCGAGATCCGCAACTATGACCTTGAGATTCTCCTGAGCAGTCCTGAAAATGCTGAGAAAGTGCTTGCAAGCATTTCCAGCGTTCCCGGGGTGCAAAAGGTCGAACCTTGGAATGTAATGCCTGTTGCAGTGGGCCGTCCGGATGGGCTGGAGATCGTGCGGACCTATCCTGACGGGGGCCATGGTAATCTTGCACTTCGTTCGGCTCCTCTGGAAAGCAACTTCCTTGAGTCCACACTCTTAAGCGGGCGCCAACTCGAAGCAGATGACAAAGATGCTGTTGTGCTCAACCATATGGCGGCCGGCAAGTTTTTTCCCAATGTGAAGGTTGGCGACTCCATTAATTTGACGATCAACGGGCGCACAGCTGCTTTCCGCGTGGTTGGGATCGTGCGTCAAAACATGATAGACCCAACGGTTTACATGACTCCGGCTGAGTTCGCCGCGTCAACAGGGCTTCCCATGCAATCCATTAATGATGTTCGTGTCAGCCTGAAGGGACATGACGTGGATACGGTCAACTCTCTGGCAGAAGAAATAGAGCATGTACTGGAGGTGGGGGATATTAACCTAAAGGCTGTCCTTTCAGAGACCATGCTGGGAAATGCGACCATTGGGCATATCTACATTTTCATCTATGCCTTGCTCTCGATATCGGTAGTCATGGGAGCGGTGGGCGCGCTGGGAATGATGTCCAACATGGGAATCAGTGTGATCGAACGTACGCGCGAATTTGGCGTCATGCGTGTCATCGGTGCAAAATCGCGCATCGTTTACCGTAACATCATCAGCGAAGGGGTTTTCATTGGCTTGATGAGTTGGGTGATTGCCATCGCGCTTTCACTTCCACTGTCTCTTGGGATCGGTTACATGATTGGCAACTTGTCTTTTATGGTGCCGTTGTCTTTGATCGTGTCTCCCGGAGCTCTCGTAATCTGGCTGATCGTCATTGTGTTCGGCTCGATTGCGGCTAGTGCTTACCCGGCTTGGCAGGCCTCGCGGCTGACCATTCGTGAAACACTTTCATATATCTAAAAAAGAAAGAATCGCAAATGAAAAAGAAGGTCTTTACCACCTTGATTGTGATCGTAGTGATCGCTGGGATGATTCTGATCGCCCGTATTTTGGTCAACAATTTCGATGTTATGGAATTCCTAAAGAAACTCCATGGTTATTGATTTTTCCAGTTATCGGGATTTTTTCGGTTAGTCCGACCAACAAAAAATAAAACAGACATGAAAAGGAGTAACAAATGGCTCGAAAAATCACTGGAATCACCTTGATCATTATCGGCGGCTTGCTTGGTTTTGTGCTGCTGATGTATGGTGGGCCAGTCCTTCCTCATATTATCGGCCCGGTTGTTTCCATTACGACAGGACTGCTCCTGTTGAATGCCACCAGGAAAATTAAATAAAT
>DATIUT010000020.1:0-6043 GCA_035466615.1 Anaerolineales bacterium
ACTGCGATGGCGACTCCGTAACTGCATTTTCAGGCATATTTGACGGAATCGCTTTGACAGGAATTTGGGTTGAATCATCATGACTCTTGAAAGGAAATTTAAAAACTTTGTGTCTCCGTGTCTTTGTGGCAAATACAAGTAGTTATTGGGGATTACCTATCCGCCGCACAACATGGAAGTTGAAATAGCCGGGGATGAAATAACTCACTGTGTAATCCACGATCTTGCCGCCGGTGGCATAGAGTTGCGAGACGAATTGCAACAGCACATCACCGCGCTGAATCTCGAGGGCCTTGGCAACTTCGGCAGTGGCATTGGTGGCGCTGATCGCGGCGCGGGAAACGGTCAGAGAATCGCCGCGCTCAAGCATATAGTCCAGGACGGAACCGCTGAACTGGGCGGGCAGTTCTTCCGGCTTGAGCAGGTCGGCGGGCAGGGTATCCATCAGATACGCGACAGGGCGTCCATCGGCGCACATCACGCGTCGGATGCGTGTGAGGTGGTCCTCTTCCGAAACACCCAGACCAGCCGCGGTTTCCTTATCGGCAGTCACTTGCTCGACATATAGTTCCCCGATCGAGATCGCCAAATTCTTGCGGTGCGCCATCGTATCGAGACTCTCCAGGACCTCCAGCCCGGAATCAATGACAGGCACTTTACCAACCACATATGTGCCGGAGCCTTGACGGCGGCGGATCACACCCTGTGTCTCAAAGGTGCGCATCGCCTCGCGCAGTGTGGCGCGTGAAACGCCCATCTGTTTCGCAAGTTCGGGCTCCGAAGTCAGGCGCTGACCGGCGGGGGTCTTCGCGATCAGATCCGCCAGGTCAGCCTGCAAACGTTGAAACGGAAAATTAGCCATTATCCCTCCAATACAGGAATGAATTTGTATCGGGTCACATCTACAAGACCCATATCTGAAATGCGCAACTCGGGGATCACCACGAGCGCGAGGAACGACAATTGTATGTTCGGATTATTGAGGTTGCACCCGCACGACCTAAAACCCTGCAGGATCGATTCCGCTTTGCGTGCGACCACATCCGCTTTTTCAGTGGACATCAAACCCGCGATCTTCAACTCGACCCTGCCGATGATCTTGCCATCCTTGACCACGACCTGACCTCCCCCCCAGCGCGCGAGACTGTTGCCTGCCACCGCCATCGCCGCTTCATCCGTGCCGACAACGATCATGTGATGTGAGTCATGTGCCACCGTTGAAGCAATGGCACACTTCGACGTGAAGCCAAATCCGCTGACAAGCCCGGTCACGATTCCGTTGATGCCGTTGTGACGTTTGACCAATGCGACCTTGGCGATGTCGCGTTCCATGTCTGTTTTGATCTCGCCATCTTCAGGTCGAACGTCAAACGTCAAGTGGCGGGTTGGGGCTTGATTCTCGATAATGCCTATGACGTTCGCCCTCACCCCCACCCCCGCTCCCTGCGGGAGGGGGGAACGCAACACAAAATCTTCCGCTTTCAGAGGCTTTTTCAAATGAACCGAATTCGTTGCCCAGGAGGGATAGTTGAACTTCGGCATGTTCACTTTCCATCGTCCATTTTCTGCGATCACCTGTCCCTTGGCAATGACCTTCTCTGCTTTGAAATTCTTCAAGTCCTCTACCAACACCACATCTGCCCAGCGACCGGGGGCGATCATGCCCACTTCCCTGCTGAGGCCAAAATGCTCGGCGGTATTGATCGTCATCATCTGGATGGCGGTCATCGGGTCAAGTCCCTGCTCGATGGCGTGACGCAGGACGCGGTCCATGTGACCATCCTGCGAGATCGTTTGGGCATGAGAGTCATCGGTCACGAGAAGAAAGTGACGCGAGTCCAAGCCGCGCTCTGTGACGGCTCCCACTTGAGAGGCAACATCGAACCACGCCGAACCATAGCGCAACATGGATTTCATGCCCTGCCGCACACGTTCGACCGCATCTTCCATGCAAGTCCCTTCGTGGTCGTCTTCCACGCCGCCAGCGACATATCCATGAAACGGAAGTCCAAGATCGGGTGAAGCGTAGTGCCCGCCGACGGTCTTGTTGTGCGCGTGTGTAATGGACATCTCTTCGAGCATGTTTTTATCGCCCCTGATTACGCCGGGGAAGTTCATCATCTCACCCAAGCCGATCATACCTTTCCATTTCATCGCCTGTGCCACTTCCTTCGGTCCGATATGTGCGCCGGGGGTCTCCAACCCGGGCGCGGACGGAACGCACGAAGGCATCTGTACCCACACATGGATGGGTTGCTTCTGCGCTTCATCCACCATCAACTTCACGCCTTTGAGGCCAAAGATATTCGTGATCTCGTGCGGGTCAATGAACATGCCGGTCGTACCGCGCACGGCAACCGCGCGAACAAATTCCGTGACTGTGACCATGCCCGATTCGACGTGCATGTGTCCATCGAGCAGACCGGGGACGAGATAACATCCCTTTGCATCGATCACTTTCGTCTTTTTACCGATCGTGTGACGCGCGCTTTCTCCAACGTAGGCGATATGCCCGTCTTTGATGGCAATGTCGGTATTGGGGATGATCTCGCCCGATTGGACACAGACCCATTTCCCGTTAAGAATGACCATGTCCGCCGGGAGGCGTCCCATGGCGGCGTCTACGAGTGAGCGGGTCAGTTTTGTGGATGAGGGCATTCTTTCTCCGTTAGAATGTTATAAAGTTTGAAGGCTCAGCGAATTCGAACATACAATACAACCGGCACAACATAAAGGCTGACAAGAAACGAGGGCAGCAACAGGATCCAAGCCCACAACTGTTCTTTTCACACTCATGGATTCACCCTTTCCTGGTGATACCTTCCCTCGGAGAGTGGAATCGCTTCAAGCGGACGGAGGGCCATATCTTCACCTGAAACAAAATCGAGGACTTTTGCATAATTCTCCTCCAGTGAATGGAGTGAGTCGATGAACAGCGCTGTACCCGGCTCCCATGTGCGGAAGTGTTCGCGTTGGTGCTGGATACGCTCCCAGGTGGCAACGTCCCGCTTATTCAATTCGTTGAAACGGGTTATGACACGTTCCTTCCAAAGATTTTCATCGGATATATAAACATGGATTGGAAGAAAGCGCGTTTGATATTTGCGAGCCAGCTCCTGCGCGTGGTGGCGGTCCATGTTCATGAAGACCGAGTCGGCGATGACATCAAGCCCCAGTTCGAGTTGGGTTTCGATCAGGTCGAGCAGAATGGCCACCCTTGAATCCCAGAATTCGACGCCTGCATTCTCCGGCACCTCGCCGATGACATCGTCTATGCACAGGAGCGGCCAGCGCAGTTCACGCGCAAGCCGATTCGCCAGCGTGGATTTGCCCGTGCCGGGAAGCCCCGAAAAGATCACAAAGTCTGTCATGCACGACCTGCCTGGACCGCGAACCAAAGCGGGATAACCGCAAGTAACAACGGGAACGCCATCAGCCAGGCGAATATTTCCCTGCCGCGCGACATGAAGAAATCCGAACCAAACAACAGCAGAAGAAGAAAAACAGTATAAAGGGCGGGAAAGCCAAGCGATGGAAACCCGCTGATGGACAGTGAAAACGGAAAGGACAGGGAGAGGAAAAAATCAAGCATATTGAAATCAGTTCAAGATATTGCTATACTATTCACAGGTTCCCGAATGCTGGTTTCCAAACCAGGAGGCTAGGGAATGGAAGCAAGTTCATTGTTATTCGATAAGGAGAATGCCATGAAACTTTCAGCGCCGAAAAACCTCACGTGGATCATTGCCGTTGTGTTAGGTGTCCTTGGTCTGCTTGGGAACTTTGTCACCCTGCCAGTTATTGGCGGATTCTCGTTCTGGTTGGTGTTCCTCGGGTTTGCCATCCTGGCTGTTGCTACTTTCGTAAACGGACTCTAGAACAACCAGACTGCTTTATGGCGGCGGCCTCCCGTCATACAAGACTCCCGTTCAGGCGGGGGTCTTGCCTTTATAAAGGACATTCCTTTCGAACCATTTCATCCGGCTGCCCAATGAACGTCACGCAAAAGATAAATTATTTGGGCAGGATAAGCGGGAACATCACCACATCAATAAAGCGCATTCTGTCAGCGCCGGTGTTGTGGAACTGATGGCCCTCGTTGGGCGCGACATAGAGTACAGACCCTTCAGAGATCGTTTGCACCTTCCCGGGCGTTTCCACTTCTCCTTTGCCAGCCAGCACGAAGATCTCGTGTTCGTTGTCGTGCTGATGCATCTGGGAGGATTTACCAGGCTCCAGTTCCAGAATGCGCATGGCAAAGTTACTCGCGCCCTGCGAAGCGTTGATCGCCCAACGCACGGTCAGACCATCAACACCGCTCGACTCAACAGGCATTTCACGATAATCCTTGATATACATTGGGTTCTCCTTTCTACATCTCTGTCATCGCGAGGAGCGTAGCGACGAGGCAAGCTCCTGCCCGGTTTGGGTTGGCTTTGCTTCGTTCGCAATGACACTATGACAACAACCTCTTCGCAGACTTGTTATGCTTCTCGATCAGTTTCCTTTCGTTGACAGTCATTACGCATCCTTCCTTGACGATGAACCTGCCCCCCACAACCGTATAGTCCACGCGGACAGGTTGTCCGAAGACAACCGCGGAGACAGGGTCGTGCATTCCAGCAAATTCGATGCGGTTCAAGTCCACAGCGAAGAAGTCGGCGCATTTGCCGGGTTCGAGCGAGCCGATGTCTTTGCGTCCGAGAACCGCCGCCCCGCCGCGCGTGCCGAGATAGAGGGCTTCACGAGCGGTCATTAATTTACGATTGGGGTCATTGGATAATGAATAACCTGTGATTCCCTCTTTGACGCGCGAAAGCAACATTGCATTGCGGACTTCGGCTAACAGATGCGAACCATCGTTGGAGGCGGAGCCGTCCACGCCGAGACCGACGTTGACACCCGCCTTGCGATATTCTTTGATCGGGGCGATGCCGGAGGCGAGACGCATGTTCGATGTGGGACAGTGCGCCACGCCGCAGTTGTGTTTGGCAAAGACTTGAATCTCTTCGTCATTCACCCAGACCGCGTGCGCAAACCACACGTCGTCACCGACCCAATCCACCGCCTGCATGTACCCGACAGGACGATGCCCGAACTTTTGCAGACAGAATTGTTCCTCGTCTTCGGTTTCAGCGAGATGGGTGTGCAGATGCACACCATATTCACGCGCCAGTCTGGCAGATTGCTTCATCAAGTCCGTTGTCACACTGAATGGGGAACACGGCGCAAGGACAATTTGCACCATCGAACCGGGTTTGGGGTCGTGATATTGTTCGATGAGGCGCTGTGAGTCTTTGAGAATGGATTCTTCGCTGTCCACCACGCTGTCGGGCGGGAGTCCGCCTTTCGATTCGCCGAGGCTCATCGAGCCGCGCGAGGCGTGGATGCGGAGTCCGATCTCGGAAGCCGCGTCAATCTCATCGTCCAGTTTGGAGCCGTTCGGGAAGAGGTAGAGATGGTCTGATGCTGTCGTGCATCCTGAAAGGGCAAGTTCGGTCAGTGCGGTGGAAGTCGAAGTAAAAATGTCTTCGGGGTTCATGCGCGCCCAGATCGGGTAGAGCGTCTTGAGCCAGTTGAAGAGGTTGGCATCCTGCGCGGCGGGGACGGCGCGTGTGAGGGTCTGGTAGAAGTGATGATGCGTGTTGACCAGCCCCGGCACGACGACGTGACTTGTGAGGTCGAGCACTTCGTCGGCGGATTGGGGGAGGTCGCTGGTCTTGCCGACCTGTTCGATGAAACCGTCGCGAATAAAAAGACCACCGTCCGGGAGTTCGGTGTGGTGGTCGTCCATGGTCAGGAGATGGGCGTGTTTGATGAGGAGGGTTGTCATTTTTAGTTGTTAGCTTTTAATGGTTGGCAATTAGCGGCTAGACGACTAGACGAAAGTTGTCTGACAAATATAGTGTAGCAAAAAAGGAGGAGGATGTCAACGAGGATACAAAACAAAAACCCGCCTTGCAGCGGGAGGAAAATCAATTCTCATTGCTATAAACTAACTCAGCATTTTCTATTACGAATTTGAGTGGAATTTTTGGGTTGT
>DATIUT010000021.1:0-16680 GCA_035466615.1 Anaerolineales bacterium
GCTCGACATGGCAACCTACACCCAACTACAGGCTGCGGACGCGATGCGCGATGCGGCGCAGAATCCGAGCGGCGGCGCAGGTCTTACCGCCGGCATCGGCGCAGGCATGGGCATCGGCAATTTGATGCAACAGGCTACCTCTGGTGCAATGCAACAGGGTCAAAAGCAGTCCGGCGGAGAAGGCGGAGCGGCGGCTGGCATTCCAGATGTGATGACCCCCTCTGAAGCGGCAGCGATACTGAAAGTCTCTGAAGAGGATGTTAAAGCCGCGATCGCCGAAGGAAGTTTGAAGGCGAAGAAGTTAGGCAATGCATATCGCATCAGCAAGGCTTCGCTGGAAGAGTTCCTCAAGGGATAATGTGAATTGAAATGAAAAGAGGAGTCTGGGAAACAGGCTCCTCTTTTTTGATTCTTCATGTTGGTTTCGATATGTGGCGCTTCACGCCACTACGCGACCACCGGGTGGTCTATTCCAAATCACTCAAAACATCTGAAACAGAATTCAAGACATCACTCGCAAGCACTGAGGCGGTTGTGCCGAGATCGTCGGCGGCGTATAAGCCAGCCTGAGCATGGATCCATGCACCTGCGACGGCGGCATCAAACGCCTCCAAGCCCTGAGCCCGCAGACCAACGATCAGCCCCGCGAGAACGTCGCCTGTCCCGGCGCGGGCAAGCGCAGGTGAGGCAACGGGTATCATCGTCACGCGTCCGTCTGGTGAAGCGATCAAGGTAAATGCACCTTTCAACACGATAATATGTCCCCATTCCTTTGCATACTTTGCCGCGATTGTTTGTCTATCCTCCTGAATCTCATCCCTGGATAAACCGGTCAATACAGACATTTCGCCGGGGTGCGGGGTCAGGATCGAAAGCGCAGGAAGTTTCGCCTGCCAGTCCTTGATCTGCGCCAGCAGTTTCAAGCCATCCGCGTCAACGACCATTGGCGGGAACTTGTTTTCAGTTTCATCCTGCTTCTTTACGCTTTCGTCATGCACGAAACCAATGCGAGCCGAGGCTTTCTTTTGCACGGACTTTCCCGCGAGCAGGTCTTCAAGGAAGACCTTTGTGGTTGTCTCGGTTCCGAAGCCCGGACCGATCAATAGTGCGCTGGTATTCTCGAAATTCTTCGCCAGCACGTCAGCCGCGTTCTCAGAGACGCGTCCCGCCTCATGCGGAAGCAGAACCCAGGTCGCTTCGGGGAATTGACCGGCAAGCACACCATGCAACGGAGCCGGGACTGCCAGTGTGACGAGTCCGGCGCCAACACGGTATGCCGCTTCTCCCGCAAGGATGGCTGCTCCTGTGTAATTGACCGATCCCGCCGCTATGAGCGCGGTACCGAATGTCCCTTTGTGCGACTCGAGCGGACGCTCCGGCAGAAGCGCTGCGACGGATTCTTCCTCCGCAACTTCAGTGGTCACACCCTTGAGCGACGCGAGATCTTCCGGCAGACCGATATCCACCACTTCGAGTTCACCAACATATTCGAACGCGGGCAGTTTCATCAAGCCCTGTTTGACGGCCGCCAATGTGACCGTGAGATCGGCAGGGATGGTTTCATCTGCAACCTCGCCCGAATCACAATCCACACCGGATGGGCAATCCACCGCGACGACGAGCGGCGCTTCATCAAGGCTGTCCAGAATATCATTGACCTCCGAAAGAAGTTCAGCAACATCCTTTTTCAACGGTAATTGAATGCCAGTGCCCAACACTCCATCGAACAAAACATCGGCGGTCTCAATGGATTCTGCGAGTTGTTCAAACGCCTCATCGCCAGAGAAGACCCCGCCACCCGCTTCGACAAATCCTTTGACCAGGTCGTCCTTCTTGCGCTTGACGAGATAGGCATTTGCCCTCCAGCCCTCTTCGAGCAGGGCGGTTAGAGCAACAAGTGCGTCACCTCCATTATTACCGGGGCCTACAAGACCAACCGCTTCAGGTTCGATTTCATCAGTGAACAAATCAAGGACAACATCCGCCAGTCCCTGACCGGCGTTTTCCATCATCTGGTTGTAGGGCAAACCGCCAGCGTCGGCTTCCTTTTCGATCACCCGCATTTGTGGGACGGTTACAAGTTTCATCTTTATTTCTCCATGTGATACGGGAATTTTACTTTAACAATAACCCACAGCCCATATTCCCGCGACCTGCTCTAACGAAAAATATATTGTCAAATGGATACGCGTCGTTCAGGCATCCAACAGGTTTTTGCATCCCTTCGACGCGGCTCAGGGCAAGCCTTGTGCCCGAGAGGAGTTCCTGCACCGCATGAAGGGTGCCGGAGCGATTGAGCGGTTAGTTTTTGTATGTTACCGGTGACATAGTTTACTCGCACTATGTCAATTACGCCACATATCTAAGTTACTTCACTCGTCTCGGTCATTACGAAAGTTACACGCGCGGCCTCGTCAGGTCCTCCCGCGACCCGCATGGACCCGACTGGCTGGCCTTTCCTGCTCCCAGCCCCGCCTCAGCGCCATGCTTCGCAAATGCAAACCGTTGGGCGTTTTTAATGAAAAGGAATGGGTAATACAAATGGTGAAAGCAATCATCCCCCGTGCAGGCGAATATGCAAGAAATTCAACCGCAACACCGCCGCAATTGGCTGTGAATGATTTTCCATCAATCTGAGGAGAAATTATTTTCCTGCCAACTCCACCACCAGCGTATCCAAGGCCAGGTCGAGTGTGACCCGACCTGTCTTTACCCCCTCATCTATCGCCAGCAATTTACGATATACGTATTCCAACGACTCCACCGAAAAGCGGCCAGCCTGCACCGTGGTCTTCTCCGCCACGAATGGATGCACACCCAGCGCACGCGCGACATCGTCCTTGTTGCCGCGACCATCCAGGATCTCACGCGCCTGGATCAACAAACGGAATTGCCGTACCACCATCCCCCACAGCGAGAACGGATCTTCGGTTTCGAGCAAACGATGCAGAAGATGTTGCGCAGACCTGCCATTGCCATTCGACAATGCGTCGACAAAATCAAATACCGATTGCTGTGATGTGACGATGCTCACCGCCTCCACATCGGATCCGGTAACCGGCCGCGCCCAGTTGACATATGCCAGCAGTTTGGCAATCTCCATTCCCGCCTGACGCGTATCCACACCGACCATGTCCTTCAACATCTCAGCGGCACGCGGCTCGATCTGCCCACCCTGATTTTTTGTCTCGTTGACAATCCAGCCACTCATCTCACGCAAACGCGGGAGCATAAAGGCTTTGGTCTGGATCTTTGCATCGTTCTTCTCTGCCCACTTGTTGAGCCAGTGTTTGTCCGCTTCTTTCGGATCCACGGATTCATACATCACCAAACGCGTGGTATCCGGCGCTTTCTCGATGAACTCAAGGAATTTCTTTCTTGAAGAGGCGTTGTTATATTTGGAGGTGGGATTCGCGAGCAAAACCAGCCGCCGCTTGGCGAGGAACGGCATGGCATTGACCGCGTTGTTCAGGTCATTGTCACTTACCGTACGTGCATCAAGGCGCGCTGTGTTCATGTCCGCGCTGGTGGGGTCGTTGAAATCGGACTCAAACTCCTTGAGTTTGCGAGCGATGGCAAATTCGTCGTTGCCGAAAAGGAAGTAAAGGTTGGGCATATTTTCTGCGTAGAGGCGGCGTTCTGCCGCCTTGGGCGGAAAGACCGCCCCTACGGATAGGGAGTTATTTTGTGACGATCCGATGCATACCTTTGCGGACGGGGCGGATATCCACGATCTGCATGTTGCCCAGGTCCGCTTCGGTGGTGATGTTTGCTTGAAGCCACGGACCCAGCGGCTTGCTGAGCAAATATCCAAACACCGCGAAGAGGATGGCAATCGGAATCAACCAGATGCGCCAAAAGGTGGATTTTGCCCCTCGAAGCGGCGCCCAGGCAAAGGTCGCAGGGAGAAGCGCCGCGGCGGCGAGATTGGTCCCACAACCCGGGTGGACGGCAAGTCCGCCTTCGCCGGCATTCAGCCGGTCGAATGCCTCCACCGCCGCGGATCTCACATCGTCGGTTTCAAAATTGCCAAGCAGGAAAAAGCCCGTCGGGTTGGAATGCCCTGCCATGGATTGGTTTTTGTATTTGTGCGCAAGGATGTGAAGTGTGGCATGTTCGAGCGCGTGGTTTCGCCGTGTTTCGAGAATGAGGGGAAGGTTGAGTAACATGGGAAGATTATAACCTCTGCTGGCAGGCGGTTGAAGCGGATTAATTTCGTCTTATCCAACTCTGGTAAACTTCCCTGCATGTCGAAAAGAAATATCCTACTGGTTGGCGCAGGCGTCCTTGTGCTTGGCGTTATTCTTCTGCAAATACCTGGCGTCAACGAACGCATGGCATGGCGATATGATGTCGCGAAGACGTACATCAGGAATGTCATCAACCCCGTCGGTGACATACCCACTGCAATACCCAACCCGACAGGTGTCGTCACATCCACACCAGCCGTGACGACTCAAACCGCTGTCCCGACGGAACAGGTTGTCACAACAATGGCAGTTCCCACGCCCACGTCCACGCCCGAACCGCCTCCATCGCAGGCATCCATCACGTCGCCACCATACGAAAAACAAAGCGCCAACAATTGCGGTCCCGCCGCGCTGTCCATGATGTTGCACATGTTTGGCTGGAGCGGCACGCAAAAGGATATATCGGACGTCATCAAACCCGTGAACGGTGACCGCAACGTCAACCCCGAAGAGATGGCGTATTGGGTCCGCAATTTCGCGGGCTGGCTCCGCATCGAATACCGCGTTGGCGGCGACATCGAAACGCTCAAACGGATCATCGCCGCGGGCTATCCCATCATCATCGAGGGCACCACCTCCTTGAACCCCGACGATACCGGCTGGCCTGACGACGATCTTTGGGCGGCGCATTATCTTTTGCTCACAGGCTACGATGACTCGACCGGAACCTTCACTGTACAGGATCCCTACCGCGGACCTGATAAAAGCATTCCCTACGACCAATTCGAATCGGAATGGAAGCCATTCAACTATTTGTACATGATCGTCTATCTCCCGGAACAGGATGCGGAGATTCAAGGACTCCTCGGCTCAAACTGGGACCCGGAACTGAATCGGCAAAACGCATTGGCCGTCGCTGAAGCTGCTGTTGCCACCGACCCATCCGACTCATTTGCGTGGTTCAATGTTGGAAGCAATCTCGTTTACTTTGAACGCTACGAAGAAGCCAATGTGGCATATGATAAAGCGCGTGAACTGGGTTTGCCGCAACGCATGTTTCGTTATCAATTCGGACCGTTCATCGCCAACTTTCAGGCTCATCGTATTGACGATCTTCTCGCACTGACAAAGTACGCCTTGCAACGTACGGACATGTCTGAGGAAACATGGCTCTGGCACGGTTGGGCGCTGTATCGTAATGGCGATTCGACTGGAGCCATCGAGAACTGGCGCAGGGCACTTTCCATCCACCCGGGATATGAAGATGCGCTATATGCGCTGAATTTTGTCGGCGCGACGCCGTAGAAACACTTATGTGATAGTGTGATAGTCAGAGGTGACTATCACTTCGCGTTAATCAGGAACATCATGAAAAAGCATATCCTAATCCTTGTATTTTCCATCATCCTTTCCGCATGCGCAGGTGGAACGGAAGCCCCTATAGCCGAATCAGCATCAATTCCAACCACCGTTCCAACTGCAATCCCCACGACGATCTTAACCCCAACTGAAGAAGTAATCCTGCCGACTATTACTCTTATTATAGAAGAGCCTGCGAGTATCAGAACATCACCCATTGACGGTATGCCGCAAGTCTATATACCTGCCGGCACGTTTCACATGGGTGGTTATGACGTCCGCGCCGCGCCGGACGAATTCCCGGCTCATGAGGTCACGCTCAATGCGTATTGGATGGATCAACTCGAAGTGACGAACGCCATGTATCAGTTATGCGTCGGCGCGGGCGTATGCACACTTCCACAGAATCTTGGGTCCCAACGACGAACGGATTATTATAACGATCGTGAGTTCAGGGATTATCCGGTAGTGTACGTCACATGGGGGCAGGCAAAAGCCTATTGCGAATGGACAGAGCGCCGTCTGCCCACGGAAGCGGAATGGGAACGCGCTGCACGCGGCGGCGACATGCGTACCTTCCCGTGGGGCGAAGACAAACCCGATTACCGTTTTGCCAATTTCAACTTCATCGTCAAAGACACTTCACGCGTGGGAAGTTATCCATTGGGAGCCAGCCCCTTTGGCGTGTTGGATATGGCTGGCAACGTTGCAGAATGGACGAACGATTTTTACAAATCCAATTATTACTCAATTGCCGAATCAGTAAATCCATTGGGTCCGTTTACAAGTTCCAATTTCTATCGCGTGGTGCGCGGCGGAAGCCTGGGAGATGCGGAGATTAACATCCGTGCATCAAAACGTTCATCCGTGCTTGGATCTGATCCAAATGTTGTCCCTGGCTCAATGGAATATCTCGGTGATTTCTCCCCGCGCATTGGATTCAGATGCGTCCAAGATGAACAATAATTTAATTGACGCATTATTTTCCATGTGGTAATATCCTAATACAATTCAATAGCCCCACAAGGCGCTCTTATCCAGAGAGGCGGAGGGAACGGCCCTGCGATGCCTCGACAACCTATCAACAATGGTTCTCATGAGACCCCGTTGAAAAGGTGCCAATTCCGACAGACGGATGTTCTGGGAGATGAGAGGGCTTCAAACAAAAATGCGATTGCCCTTTCTGTTCGTCTGAAGGGGCAATCTTTTTTCTTAAGGAGAAACACAAATAATGAGCAACACTTTTATGACGTCCCAAAAACTGATGTTCACATCTGAATCAGTCACTGAGGGACACCCTGACAAGCTCTGCGATCAAATTTCGGACGCAGTGCTGGATGCATGCCTTGAGCAGGATCCACGCTCACGCGTTGCCTGCGAAACCGCGACCAAGACCGGCTTCGTCGCATTGCTGGGCGAGATCACAACCAATGCGGTTTTCAACTATGATGAACTCGCGCGCAAAGTCATCACCGATATCGGTTACGACTCAAGCGACAAGGGTTTTGACGGCAATTCCTGCGGCGTGCTGGTCGCCATCGCAAAACAATCCGGCGATATCGCCATGGGCGTAAACCACGCGTTCGAAACACGCGATGGGCATCATCTTACGGACGAGGAAGTCGAGTCCATTGGCGCGGGCGACCAGGGTATGATGTTCGGTTTTGCGTGCAACGAGACATCCACCCTCCTGCCTCTGCCAATCTATCTGGCACACAAGTTAACGCGCCGGCAGAGTGAACTGCGCAAGAACGGAACCATTCCCTGGCTTCGTCCTGATGCGAAGAGTCAGGTCACGATCGAATATTCGATGGGCAAACCCAAGCGTGTGGATACAGTCTTGATTTCCACACAACATGCACCGGAAGTCTCACAGGCTGAGATCACTGAAACTGTTACCGAACAGATCATCATGCCCACACTTCCCGCAGACATGGTGGACAAGAATCTAAAGGTCTTCGTGAATCCCACCGGGCGTTTTGTGATCGGCGGTCCGCAAGGTGATGCAGGCGTAACCGGGCGCAAGATCATCGTGGATACCTATGGCGGCATGGGCCGTCACGGTGGAGGCGCGTTCAGCGGCAAGGATCCCACAAAGGTGGACCGCTCCGCGGCCTATGCAGCGCGTTACGTCGCCAAAAACATCGTTGCCGCGGGCATCGCGGACCGCGTGGAAGTTCAGGTTGCATATGCCATCGGTGTTGCACATCCGCTTTCAGTGAACGTGGAAACCTTTGGCACCGCCAAGATCCCGGACGACCACATTGCCGGACTCATCACCGATCACTTTGACCTGCGTCCCGGCGCGATCATCCGCGACCTGGGCTTGCGCAAACCGATCTATCGCAAGACCGCCGCCTATGGTCACTTTGGCCGCGACGACATTGAATTCCCCTGGGAACGCACCGACAAGGCGGAAGCTCTGAAGAGCGCTGCTGGGTTGTAGAGTAAATAGAAAAACCCATAAGCAGGAAGAGCCGTGAGGGAAATCTCGCGGCTCTTCCTGTAGAATACCACATTGTTATTTGCGAACTTATTGCCAGGCTTTTCCTTATAAAAGAAATTTCCCTCCTGCGGAAAGTGCGTAGATCAAATTGTACGGATGGTTTTTCATTTTTTTAACTTCAATATCAGTGCATTAACTGCCGATCTTGAAAGCACGCGGGAAAATGGCTTACTAACGTACAAAGGATTTTCCTAATTGTGAATCAAAGGATAAATTCGGATAGAATTATGAAATTGCAACGCTTATACTTATAATTTTTTGAACACAAATACAAGTCCCAAAATCGTGATTCGTCAATTAAACAGATGGGCTTGATCTTTTATATCCAGATTCATCACCATGCTTTGTTGTTACCACAACTATCCCATGGATTATCCAAGGTGGCAACTTGAGTTAAGCACAGAAAGAAGAGACATGCAATGAAAAATGCAGTATACGTTATTGGCGGATTGCTGATTCTGGGCGGCATGGTCTGGGTGTTGCAGGGAATTAACATCCTGCCCGGCAGTTTTATGACGGGGCAAATCCAGTGGGCATACAATGGGGCGATAGCTATCGCGATCGGGATCACGTTTATCCTGTTCGGAAGAAGGCGCAGTTAGAAATGGCGGATGAAATAAAGATCGGCGACCGCGTTCAGATCTTTCTCAACGCGAAGAATTGGAGACGCGACGACTGGTTCAACGGGACGGTCGTAAGCATTGACCCCTATTCCCAACACCGCGGTTTCTATTGGGTGGAGTTGGACGAGGACGCTCAAACCATGCTTGGAATGGAGATGAAATTAATCTCGGTTTTCAACCCGAAAAATATTCGGATATTGAAATGACAGACAGCATCCTTCATTTGTTAGAACAAGCAATTCTTTCCCGCACATATCTCTTCGACCCGCGTCATGAAACTGCTTTCCGTCTCTTCAACGGATTCTACGAAGGCCATCCCGACCTCACACTGGATGTGTATGGAAGTACACTTGTCATCCACAACTACGCCGACGACCCAACACAAAATCAAATCCTTGTGAAAGAAGTAGTTTCATATTTACAAGTCACATCAACCTGGCTACACGCTGGGATTGTAAAAACACGGAATGGCACATCACAACAGGACAAACGCGGTCAATTCATTTTCGGTACAAAACTTGACCATAAAATCAAAGAACATGGAGTCTGGTATACCATTGACCTGACCCTGAACCGCGACGCTAGTTTCTATCTTGACACGAGAGAACTTCGTAAATGGTTGATCGAAAACGTGCAGGGCAAATCCGTGCTGAACACCTTCGCCTACACCGGCAGTCTGGGGGTCGCCGCGATGGCAGGCGGAGCCAGCCGCGTCCTGCAAACGGATCGCAACCGCCAGTTTCTGAACCTCGCCAAAGACTCCTGCTCTCTCAACGGCTTCCCCATTCACAAACAAGACTTCATCTCACAGGATTTCTTTCCCGTCGTTGCCCGTTTCAAAAGCACAAAGCAACTTTTCGATTGCGCCATCATTGATCCGCCATTCTTCTCCACCACACCCAAAGGCAAAGTGGATCTGGTCAACGAAAGCGCGCGGCTTATCAACAAGGTCCGCCCGTTGATCAATGACAACGGGTATCTCGTTGCCATCAACAACGCCTTGTATGTCAGCGGGAGAGATTACATGCAAACGCTTGAAGAGTTATGCAAAGACGGGTATTTGGAAATCGAGGAATTGATCCCCGTCCCTGAAGATTTCATTGGCTTTGCCCGAATCGGGAGTCCTGTCACCGTCCCATCACCATTCAACCATTCAACAAAAATTGCCATACTCAAGGTAAGACGGAAACAAACCGCATGAGCGATCAACCATTCAAACTCGAATTGGAAGTGAGAGACTACGAATGTGACATGGAAGGTATTGTCAACAATGCAGTGTATTTGAATTATCTGGAACACACGCGGCATGCCTATCTCAAACATAAAGGCTTTGACTTTGTCGCTCTGACTCAAAAAGGCATTCATTTGGTTGTGATACGAATCGAAGCGGATTATCTCCATCCGTTACGAAGCGGCAACAGGTTTTATGTCACAGCAAGTGCCGAAAGAATTTCCAAACTACGTTTTGGTTTTACGCAGGATATATTCAGACTCCCTGACAACAAACCGATTCTCAGGTCAAAGGTTATCGGCACTTCGCTTAATGCAAAGGGGCAACCCAAATATTTCGAAGAGGTTGAGAAGCTGTTTGTGTAGGCGCAAAATTTAACCGCTCCGGGTATGACGGCTCGAGCAATCGGGATGCTGGGGAGTCATTCCGATCAAAACAGACTTGGCTGTTCGGGAATATCAAGCGTGGTCTCGTCCCACGGCAAAGGTGGAACATTAACATCTTTCTCCGCAAGTTGATATAACCCTTTGCATAAATACGGCGCGACCAAATTGTCAGGCGTATTTTCCACCCAGTTCTCGAGCGTCTGTTTTACAGGGGCGGCATAAAACGAGGTGTTACCTTCGATGTTCGTTAAACGTCTTGCATACTGAAGCAGAAATTCCCCACCCATCCTTTGAACGACCAGATGGGACAACCAACGTAAATCATGAGAACATTATAATGGCTGCCTATACAGTTCAGACCGCACAAGACGCCCAGGCATCGATCTCAACGCGATAAACAGGACTGACCAGCGCGGCGACATACAACAGCGTACTGCAAGGCTGGTGTCCCTGTAGTTTGGACGCGACCAATTCGCGCCGTTTTGCCGTATCAATTTCACCCACCAGATAATAGGTGAGTTTGATGATGTCCTTCACGTCCATGTTCGCGGCACGCAGGTTGCGAAAGATGTTTTCAAGAGCGACATCAATTTGCTCAAGTGGGTCCTCGGGAACAGTACCATCCTCCCTCATCCCAACCTGACCGGAAAGCACCAACATGCGCTCATTTCCCCTGATCTCAATCTGATGGGAATAGGAACCGAGCGGTTTGTGAACATTTTGCGGGTTTCGGAATTCCTTCATGATTCCATCCTTGGTCAAAAAAATTATGAAACGAGACTCCGAGACATGTCTCCGAGTCTCGTTTTTCATATCAACAATGCGCCTGCCCTATTTTCGATTCATCCCAGCAACTGCCTGGATCAGGGCATCCGCAACCACTTGGCCCGATTGCTGGCGATGCGGCTTTTGTCCCAGTGGACCAGCCGCAATCAGAGCGGAGAGAGCCGCCTGTAGGTTATCTTGTCCCTGTTGTTTGGCATTCATGAAAGCCATGCCCGCATTTAGAACATCACCAAGATCCAGGCCGCCCTGATTACTGTTTTGCGGGGCAGATTGACCGCCGCCGAGCAACGCCCCCAGCAAATCTCCGCCGCCCTGTGGGGCAGCCGGCTGTCCACCTCCAAGCAGTGATTGAACCAACATCATGGCATTATCAGGAGTCACAGCCTGTTGTCCCTGGAATTGTTGAGCCGCCTGCGCCAGTCCCTGTGAATAGGCATGCGCCGAACCGCTTGTTCCATGCTGAGACAGATACTGGCTGGCGTGATTCAGTTGCTGGGACGGAGAAGCGCCCTGCTGACTGGCCAATGCCTGCGCGATCATGTTGAACGTCTGCACCATGTTATCGCCATGATTCTGATTCTCCACGTCAGCTTGATTCAAGGAAGATTGATTCGCCGCCAAAGCCTGGGTAGCCACATTGAAGAGGGACGACAAATCCAACCCACGGGTTTGCGCTGGGGCGGAGGAGGGTTTCCGGGTAACTTTTACGCCACCCGCTTTTCTTGATCCTGTTACTTTTTTTGCCATGTTAATGTCCTTTCTTTTCAATATGCAGCCGAGTCCGTTTTTCGATATTCGCAAATCTATTGTACCAGCAATACGAGACCATCCCAGACAGAATCACAATAACAAATGGCCATTTCTCATCGGTTCAATCATTATGCTGTAAAATAAATGGAAAACAACACAAGTAAGAAGGAGAGTCTCATGGAGGATTACGAAAAACTGGGGTCGTTCTATCTTGGGCGAGTATACGATCTGGATGCCCAAAAAGCAAAGGACGAATTATTACTCTACGATTCTAAAGACCTGACCACACATGGTGTCTGCGTCGGCATGACAGGCAGTGGTAAAACGGGACTCTGCATTTCCCTGATCGAGGAGGCCGCGATTGATGGCGTGCCTGCGATCCTCATTGACCCAAAGGGCGATCTTGCCAATTTACTTTTGACCTTCCCACAACTACGCGGCCAGGATTTCCTTCCGTGGATCAACCTTGACGAAGCGCGCCAGAAAGGCATGTCTCCCGAGGACTATGCCAGTAAACAGGCGGATACCTGGAAGAACGGTCTGGCAGGCTGGGGTCAAAGCGGCGAACGCATCCAGCGCCTGCGCGAAGCGACTGAAATGCGCATCTACACACCGGGGAGCAATGCGGGCATCCCGGTTTCCATCCTGAAATCATTTGCCGCCCCGGAACCAGCCATCCGCGAAGACAGCGACCTCCTGCGCGAACGCATCAGTACAACAGCGACCAGCCTCCTCGGTCTGGTTGGAATCGAAGCCGATCCCGTTCAGAGCCGCGAGCATATCCTGCTTTCAAACATACTCGATAACGCCTGGCGGCAGGGACGAGATATGGATCTGGCGGCATTGATCCAGCAGGTGCAAACTCCGCCTGTCGAAAAAATTGGCGTGTTGGATCTCGAATCGTTCTATTCCTCAAAGGAACGCTTCGGGCTTGTCATGGCATTGAACAACCTGCTGGCTTCCCCAGGCTTTAACGCATGGCTGCAGGGAGTGCCACTCGACATTGGGCAAATCCTGTACACACCGAACGGCAAGCCACGCCTCGCCATCTTCTCCATCGCCCACCTCAGCGACCCGGAGCGCATGTTCTTCGTCTCGCTGTTGATGAACCAGATCCTCGGCTGGATGCGCGGTCAACCCGGCACAACCAGCCTGCGCGCCCTTGTCTACATGGACGAAATATTTGGCTACCTGCCGCCGCTTGGCAATCCGCCATCCAAACTCCCCATGTTGACCCTGCTCAAGCAGGCACGCGCTTTTGGCGTGGGCATGGTGCTGGCAACACAGAATCCGGTTGACCTCGATTACAAAGCCCTCTCCAATATCGGCACATGGTTCATCGGTCGCCTGCAAACCGAACGCGATAAAGCCCGCCTGCTTGACGGTCTCGAAAGCGCCGCGGCAGGAGCCAGGTTCAACCGCTCTGAGATCGAAAAAATCATCTCCAGTCTCGGCAACCGCGTCTTCCTGATGAACAACACTCATGAGGATACCCCCGAGTTGATGCAGACACGCTGGGCGCTATCGTATCTGAGAGGCCCTTTAACGCGGGATCAGATCAAAGTCCTGATGGATCCGTTGCGCGGCGACGCGTCAACTACAAAACCCGCGGCTGGTCCCGCTCCATCGGTTGGTGCGGCGACCACGACCGGTTCCGTCGCCTCGCCTGTTTCATCGAGTCAGCCGGCTCTTCCGCCTGGCATCTCAGCCTTCTTCCTCCCCACACGCGGAAATGCAACCGCAGGGAACAAACTCGTTTACCAGCCCAGGATTGTCGGCGCGGCAAAGATCAATTTTGCGGACGCCAAAACCAAGATCAGCGCTTCACAAAGCAAGGTTTTCCTCGCGCTCGTCACCGATGACGCCATCCCAGTGACATGGGAAACCGCCGAGGAGATTGCCATCCCCGCCACCGATTTGGAGAAATCAGCACAGGGCGGCGCACAATTCAACGCTCTGCCCACTGCCGCCAGTCAGGCAAAGAATTACTCCGCGTGGAACAAGGACTTCACCAACTGGCTGTATGGCTCACAGGTGATCAATTTATACCAGAGTCCCAGCCTGAAGGTAGTATCCCAGCCCGGCGAAGAAGAACGCGACTTCCGCATCCGCATGGGACAGGTTGCGCGTGAAAAGCGTGATGACCTGGTCGAGGCACTACGCAAAAAATATGCTCAGAAGATCGCCGCCTTGCAGGAACGCCTGCGAAAAGCGCAAGCCGCCGCAGAAAAACAACAAGAGCAGGCACGTCAGGCGAAACTGCAAACCGCCCTCTCGGTCGGCGCAACACTGCTTGGCGCTTTCACGGGTCGCAAAACCTTCAGCAGCAGCACGATCAGTAAAGCGACCGGCGCGGCTCGCAAAGCGGGTCGCGCTTTCGAAGAAAGCGGCGATGTTTCACGCGCCAACGAAACAGTCGAATCTGTTCAACAACAACTCACTGACCTGCAGACCCAATTCGAAGCGGAATCCAATGCACTGGCTGAAAAAGTTGATCCGCTGACAGAGACTCTTGAGACCATCTCGGTTAAACCGAAAAAGACGGATATCAATGTCCAGTTAGTCTCCCTTGCTTGGACCCCCTACTGGCAGGATGAACAAGGCAACCTGTCTCCAGCCTGGTAGTCACAATATAAAAAGCGGTGATGAGCCGCTTTTTATATTGCCTGGCAAAAATGCAAATTTTCATTGTCATTAATTCTCACAGGCCATCTCGAAGGGATTGGGGTCATTACCCAAATCCCAGGCTCGCTCAAATTCCTCGGTGTAAAGTCGCGCGATATCCGGGTTGTCAATGACAATGACATTTTCGTCGTTTATCTCCTCCGCTCTGGTGGAAAAATTGAACGAGCCTGTAATCACATAACGGCCATCCACAACAATAACCTTGTGGTGCAGGAAACCTCCGTTGCCATCCTGCCGAACAGGCACATCCCCGCAAAAAAGCGTCCGCAATTCGGAAGCCTCAGTGGTGCTTCCGAAGGCTTCGAACACCCCAGCCACATCCACGCCATGAAGTCTGCGCTGGATCATGGCGTCAGCAAGGGGATAATCGGTAAAACTGAACGCCATGAAATACACACTTGATTCCGCGCCCTGCACAAATGGGATGATCACATTCTCGAGCACCGGATCCTCCGATGTGAAGATCACCAGAACCTGCGATCCATTGATTTCCAAAGCCTGATCTCCAAGTGTGGAAGGCGACTTGGCCCCGAATTGACCGTTCCACATCTCGTCGAATTCACGTTCATAGATTGCCGCCAGTTCCGGTGAGCGGACGACGATCACATTGTTGTTTTGGTCGTAAATCCCGCTCTTTGTGATATTGGTTGAACCCGTCCACACGAACTGCCCATCGAAGATCCAAAACTTGTTATGCATGAATGCAGAACGACCGAGATCATCCTTCACCTCGATACCCGCATTTTGCAGCATGGCAAATTGACCGTGTCCCGGCTCTTCATCAGCAAGTATGCCGTTCTCATCATCCGTCACCCAGCGGACATCCACGCCGCGCTGTTTCGCCGCGATCAACGCCTGGGCGGTCACGGTCAGGTCGAATTCGAACGAAGCGATGTGGATGCTTGTCTGCGCGGCGTTGATATATTCGATCAGTTTCTCCTCCACCGAGCCGCTGATCACGTTCGGGTCATGGTGATTGATCGGGTCCGTAAAATATACCTGCCACCAACCTCCAACGAAAGGAGCGGTAGCAGTCGGCGCCCGACCGATCACCACAGGCGTACTCGTGGGAGCATTCACATCCGGCAGAAAAGGCGTTTCCGTGGCAAAAAGAGGCGGGAGCGTGACTGTCATATCTGTTGAGGGGGTTTCCGTTTCCGAAAACAAGCCACCCACATCGATACCCGTCAAAGAATAGAACATCCCGCAGATCAACAATAAAACCGTGAACAACAAAACAATGACTCCACCTTGCGCCTTCGAAACCGTCCGTCGTTTTGGCATATCGCTATCCTTTAGTTCTTTTTTCGGTGGTGGTTCTTTCTAAATGATGGTATAAAAGCGGCATGATTGTAAACAAAGTAACATTTCATTGTCCAAAATGTAATAGCGCCAATGTTGTCAAGAACGGCAAAAACAGCGCAGGCAGTCAGCAGTTTTTATGTAAAGACTGTGGTAAATCGGCTGTGATGTATCCGAAATATCAACGCAGTGAAGTCGAGAAAGAACAAATCTTGTCTACATACCGTGAACGACCCAGTATGCGCGGAGTGGCTCGACTTCACCATATTTCGCGCAACACTTTGAAAACCATGCTTCAAAAAAAGTAGCCGAGCAACCTACTATCAAAGAGAGCCTATTGCCTGCCGAACGTGACGATATTCTTGAATTGGACGAAGTCTGGTCGTTTGTCTTCATCAAAACGGCAAAATATTGGCTCTGGACAGCCCTTTGCCGAAGAACACGCCAGATTGTGGCTTTTGTCATTGGTGATCACAGCGCTGAAACCTGCCAACGCTTATGGAACAAAATCCCAAAAGATTATCGCGCTTGTCATACCTTTAGCGATTTCTGGGATGCCTATCAGAAGGTTTTTCCTGAAGAAACGCACCGGAGTGTTGGTAAAGACGCAGGCGAGACCAATCACATGGAACGCTGGAATTGCACTTTACGACAACGCCTAGCCAGATATGTTCGCAAGACCTTGTCATTCTCTAAAGTCGAATATATGCATCATCTTGTGACGCGCTGGTTCATTGTCGAATACAACTTGGCGATTACTTACAATCATGTATTTTGAGCCACTACCAATGATTGACCATCTGTGCCAGTTCGCCGCCTTCTTCGAGCAGACGGGTCATCATTTGAAAGGGATCGTTCCCGT
>DATIUT010000022.1:0-6888 GCA_035466615.1 Anaerolineales bacterium
AGCGCGGCTTCGCCGATGGGACCTACGCCAAATTTCGCCCAACGATCAGCAAAGTCGGGGAATTCGGGATTGTTCTTGACCGTGGCAGTGAAACCGTTGAGATCAACAGCTGCCAGGTAATAAGGACCACTACTAACCCAGAAGTGTCCCTTGTCTGTGTACCATGCCTTGAGTCCGGCATAGCGGGCAGCGGCGTCATCAGCCGTAATGTAGGCGCCCAGCGTGGGGGCATATGGGATTGTATTTTCGGCAATCGCCTGATCCAGGTACTTATTGAGGATCTCCAGGCTCGGACCGCCGATGAAGCTCATCCATTCGATCCCCTTCTCGTCTGCCTTGCCAGTTCCATAAGCCAGTTCGCCAGCGCCATCAGCCAGGTTGGCAATGGCAATACTTTGCCAGGGGGCTTCGCCATAACCATATTCAGGCCACCAGGTAGTAACATCCAGTTCCGCATCCGCAAAGTAGTTGTCATCATAGGTGGCGATCACGAGCGGGTCGGTGGAGAGGATCTGGACGCCCTTGAAGTGGCTCAGGTAGGCTTCAAAGTTTCCGACAGTATCTGCATCGTAGATGGCAGATGCTTCTTTACTGCGATCAAAGGTCATGATCATGCCCATGACAAAGTCGGCCGCAGACACATAACTGCCATCGTGCCACTTGACGGTTGTGTAAAGATCATCCGGGTAGTAAACGACGGATTTGGTCTTGGCGGTCAGGCCATCGGGGAATTTCTCGCCAGCGGTGATGAAGGTCTGGGTCTCAGCATTCCAATCAACCCAGGCATCTGCCGGAACGGTGATGGTATCTTCAAAGGACAGGTTGACCCAGTCGAGGTTTGTGCCAACGGGCAGGCCTGTCTGAATGACTACATCAGCACTTTTGGCGCGTAGAGGCCATGCAAGGCCCGTGTAAGGATCGGGCATTAAACCAGCACTGGAGGTGGCATTCTGTATCCAGGCACTTCCGACCCAGTTGGCGCCGTCGACCGGATTCCAGGGATCGGCGAAGAAGGTATCGGTGGAGCCACTATTTACCACGCCGCCTTCGACACCCGCATAGCGCAGGTTATAGGGACCCATGAAGGTGGTCTCAACACCCGCACCCACATCTGCTGTGACCTGAAGGTCGCAGTTGAAAGGCGCCTAGGTTTGCAGGTCTACAATCCAGGTCTGCAGAGAATCCTGCACAGAGAGAGGCAGTGCCTCAAGCATCAGTTCACGGCGCTGATCAAGGGTGGTGAAATTACCATTCGCCAGGTCATCGCCGATCTGTTGGAATGTGGGATCGACAGCATTATCAAGGAACAGCGGGATGCCCTGTGCACTGCTGGGCAGGTACATTTCCTGGAAGATGCTCTTCTCGTCGCGGTTCAAGCCGCTGGAGCCCCAGCCGGCCGTGTACAAATTCCACAGGCCGTCCTTGGGGTCAGAGCCGATCCACAAGGGAGAGAGTTCTGAGGATTTCTTTTCCTGGCGTTCGATGGTGAAGCCAACTGCTTCCATCTGTTGGGCAAAGTAGTTGCCCATGGTCAGGCGGGTGCCGTCACCATCGTTGCGGATCAGGAAGATCAGCGTAACAGGGGCGTCATTGAACATGAATTTGCCATCTGCACCAACGGTTGCACCCATGGCCAACATCTCATTGGTAATGACTTCCTTGCCCTTATCGAAGTTGTAAGCATAATAAGCTTCGAGGCCGCGGGCGACTTCGATCACGCTGGTGTAATCCACCAGTTGGGTGGTCAGCGCAAAGTATTTGGGCAGGGCGCCACCAGCATAGACTTCCTGGTTGATGTAATCGCGGTCGATTAACCAGTTCGTCGCTTCGCGGATCTTGCGATTCGAGAAGGGGTTCAACTTGGTGGTATCTGTGAAGACAGCCGGGTTGTACAAGAAATCGTAATAGGTTCCATAGGATTGTGTGTAGCACAAACCAGCATCCTTGATTTCCTGGAGTTTGTCGGCAGCCAGACCGTAGCTGAAGATATCAACGGCTCCGGCGCCAATCTGTGTAATTGCCGATTGCGCATCAACAACTGAATAATTGATCTCATCCAGCCAGCCACCCTTGCGGGTTGTTGGTTCTGGCGTGGGTTCGGCGGTGGGTGTGGGTTCTTCAGTGGGTTGTACAGCAGGCGCTTCGGTCTGCACCACAGGTTCTTCCGTGGTTTCAGCAGGTCCGCAGGCGGCGAGCACCATGCTCACAACGACCAACAGACCGAGAACCATCATTATTCGATTCTTCATGAGAATCCTCCTCCTTAATTAGATTATGTTTGGGACGTAAGGTTACTTCTTCACTTGCTCGACAAATTATCTTCTCCCGTTCGAACCTCCTTTCGTCAGCCAAGGTCTTTATGCAACAGCCTCTGCCAGTGAACTTCACTTGTTTTAATGGATGTTGCCATCGCTTGGAATGAAATTATAACTAATTCCACAGTAGCGTCAACAGGATTGCTTCAAAAGGCGGCGTCTGAACAAAATGTTTACCCAAAAACAGTTCTCCAGAACTATATAAAATCATACTTCAGCAGGAGCAACAACAACGGGGCATTTCACATTCCTGCTTTTTCCCGTTTCGTTGACATCCCTCCTCCCAAACGGTAGAATACCCGGAGTTTCGATATTTCATCAGGAGGTTCATTATGCTAAAAGAATTCAGGGATTTTGCCATGCGTGGCAATGTCATGGACCTGGCGGTTGCTGTGATCATCGGCGGCGCGTTTGGGAAGATCATCACATCCTTTGTGAACGATGTTTTGATGCCGCCCATCGGTCTATTACTCGGAGGGGTTGATTTCACCAATCTGTTTATTCCACTTGACGGCCAGACATACGAGTCCCTTGAAGCGGCTAAAACTGCCGGCGCGGCCACGGTTAATTACGGTCTTTTCCTGAACACGGTGATCGATTTCGTGATCGTAGCTTTCGTCATCTTCCTGCTGGTGCGGATCATGAACAAAATGAAGAAACAACCCGCTCCAGCCGACCCGACCACCAAGGAGTGCCCGCACTGCTTCAGCACGATCTTGATCAAAGCCACGCGCTGCCCGAACTGCACGTCTCAACTGTAGGAACATTTCATTCAAGCAAAGTAGAGAGTAGGTTTGTGATAGACTACTCTCTACTTTCTATTTCTCATGGACTTTCTGGATAAACTCAACACTCAACAGAAAAGCGCGGTCACAGCAGAGAATGGGCCTGTTTTGGTCGTGGCAGGACCGGGGTCCGGCAAGACGCGTGTGTTGACTCAACGCATCGCCTATCTCATCGCTGTCGAAGGCGTCCGACCGTGGCAGATCCTTGCGGTCACATTCACGAACAAAGCCGCCAGGGAAATGCAGGAGCGCGTCAAACGTTTGCTCCCTGACCAGGCCATCGAGGGGATCATGCTCGGCACGTTCCACTCGATCTGCGCGCGCATCCTGCGGCGTGAAGCGGACCACCTCCCCATCGAATCGAATTTCGTGATCTTTGACTCCGACGACCAGGAGCGGGTCGTTAAGAGTGTCATCCGTGAATTGAACATCAACGAGAAGTTGTATCGCCCGGCGAGCGTGCATGCCGCGATCTCGCGTGCGAAGAACGAACTGATCGACGCGGAGCATTACCCGACGATCACATATCGCGATGAAGTGGTGAAGCGCGTATACATTGAATACCAAAAGCGGCTGATCGCCAGCAACGCCGTGGACTTCGATGACATTCTGCTGTATACCGCACGTTTGTTGGAAGACAATCCGTCGGTGCGCGATAAATATGCACAGCGTTTCCGCCATGTGCTGGTGGATGAATTTCAAGACACCAACCTTGCCCAATATGCATTGGTGAAGGAACTTGCTTCGCATCATAAAAATATCTTTTGCGTGGGTGATCCGGATCAATCAATTTATGCCTGGCGCGGTGCAGACTGGCGCAACATCCAGCGTTTTGAACAGGACTTCCCCGATGCACAAACGATCCTGCTTGAACAGAATTACCGTTCGCGTCAGACCATTCTCAACGCGGCCATGGGCGTAATCGACCGCGCAAGGAACCGCAGGCGCAAACAACTCTTTACGGACCGAGGCGAGGGCGAGAAGATTTTCTTCTACGAAGCACCCGATGATTACGCGGAGGCATCCTTTGTCGTGGACACTATTGCCCAGCTCGTCGCATCGCGTCAATTTGAGCCGGGTGATTGTGCAGTCATGTATCGCACCAACGCCATGTCGCGTCTCCTCGAAGAGGCATTTTTGCAGGCGCGTCTTCCGTATCGTCTGGTCGGTGCGCAACGATTCTATGGACGCCGCGAAGTCAAGGACATCATCGCCTTTCTGCGTCTCGTCCACAACCCCGACGATGAAGTCAGCCTTGACCGCATCATCAACGTCCCGCCGCGCGGCATCGGTGACAAGACTCTCACTACATTACATCTGGTCGCGCGTCAAAATAATTTACAACCCGGCATGGTGCTCCTCGACCTCGCACGCGGCGCGGACTCTCCCTATTGGCATTCATTTACGGGCCGCGCCGCCCTCTCACTCTCCGATCTGGGCGGCCTGTTGGGGACCTGGCGTATCGCCGCGCAATCGCTCACGATCCCTGAACTTTTCAACCGCATCGTCAGCGACATCAACTTCAAGGAATATATTGACGACAACTCGGAAGAAGGCGAAGACCGTTGGGAAAACGTGCTCGAACTCAAACGTCTCGCCGAAGAATATTCCACGCGCACGCTCGATGAATTTCTCGAGAACATCGCGCTCATCTCCGATCAAGACACCATCGCCGAAGGCAACGTCCCCACGCTTCTCACCCTCCACGCCGCAAAGGGACTTGAGTTCGGCGCGGTCTTCATCATTGGGCTCGATGACGGCATCCTGCCGCACAGCCGTTCATTCGATGAACCCGAGCAAATGGAGGAGGAACGCCGTCTTTTTTACGTCGGCATCACACGCGCAAAGGACAAACTTTATCTCATCCGTTCGATTCAACGCGGCGGACGCGGCATGGCAGAAGAGACGTATCCCTCACGCTTCATGGATGACGTCCCGGCGGACTTAATCGCAGGTCGCACGCGGACAGGTCGAAGTCTAAAAGGAAGCGTCCCCGAATCAAAATGGTCGCTTCACAACAAGCCGGCAACTGCCCCTGTCATCGAAACGCGTTTCCGCGCTGGGACTCGCGTCAAGCACCCGTCATGGGGTGAAGGCATCGTCCTCGACAGCAAAATCCAGGACGACGACGAGATCGTGGATGTGGTGTTTAACACGGTTGGGATCAAGAGGCTTTCGGCGAGTCTGGCAAATTTGAAAATCATTTAAAACAATCCAACTCACTGGTTTCGATACGGGCTTCGCCCCACTCAACCACCGTATGAAACGTAAAAGGACTCAGCCAACCGCCGAGTCCTTTTTATTGTTATGTCATTCTGAGAGAGCCATCGAGCGACCGAAGAATCCCGCCGCTTCGCTCAGGGTGACATCACTTCTTCGGCACGAAATATACATCCGTCGGCTTCAACTTGGAATTCCTCAAGAAGCGCGGCTTGACCTCCATGCCGATCCAATCCAGCGAGGGTGCATCGGGGTCAACGCCCATGATGCGGGTCAGCAATAAAGTGTTCACGCCTTCGAACTCGATCAGCGCCAGCACAAACGGACATTCAGGCAAAAACTCCTGTGACCCGAAATAACACACCGTAAACGCATGCACCTTCGCAGGGACGTTCGTGATGTCTATCCACTTCGTTTCCGCGCCGGAGTACATGTCATGTCCGCGCGGGTTGGCGGTGGTATATCCGCTTTCAGGGTCGCGCGAAGCGAGCAGTCGTTTATTCGTCAGCGCCGCGAACCAGGGGCTGTCCTGTCCGTACGAATGCAGGTACGTGATCCTGTATTCCTGCTCGATCTGGATCGGCGCCATCTTCTTCAGGAACTCCAGCGACTCTTCATCCGTGCCGATCGGGAACGGGACGCCATGCACGACGAACCCGCCCAAACTTTCTTCTCGTTGTGACGGTAACTTGGCCATGACTTAACCCTCCCTTTCCAAAACAGAGACGGAGACATAGGTGCCCGTGCCGGCGTGGGAATGGATAGCACCCCGCTTCGCATTCTTAACTTGAAGCTGGTCATCGCGGAAATGTTTTTTGATCGACCCTTGCAGTTGCCAGATGGCGAACACACCTTGCATCAGTCCCGTCGCGCCGACGGGATGTCCGCAGGCGATCAGTCCGCCCGAGGGATTCACCGCGCAGATGGGCTTGTCTTTGAGTTTCAAGCCGTAATCAATGTTCGGCAAAAACGCCTTGCCTGATTCCGCGAACGGACCTCCCTCACCGTAACGACACAATCCCAGATCTTCATATGTCTGAATTTCAGATGACGTGTACGCGTCATGCAATTCGATGAAGTCCAATTCATGCAACGGGTCTTTGATGCCCGCGTGTTTCCACGCCATGTTGCCCGCCGCGCGTCCCGCACGGAACGAATGGACTCCGGGATAGCGTGTGCCATGCTCCCAAAGTTTCTTGTAATACGCCTTCGTCTCGTCCGATGATTTCTCCTGCTCGGTGGCGTAGTTCGCCATGAAGTAGTCATAATCCACATGCGGACGGTCGGCCATGCGCATCATATCCGTGCCGCGGCCGATCCCCGTCACCTTCACGAGCGGCCGCTGAATCTTTGCCCCCGCGGCTTCGAGTTTCTTCAAGCCTTCTTCCGAACACAGAATCGTCGCTGCCGCGCCATCCGACATCACGCAGATGTCGAGGCGGGTCAGCGGCCAGGCCACCATCGGCGCGTTGCGCACATCTTCGATGGTGTAGCGGTTGCGTTTTTGGGCATAAGGATTGTGGTAGGCATTGAGATGATTTTTCACGGAGACATGGGCAAGCTGTTCG
>DATIUT010000023.1:0-5953 GCA_035466615.1 Anaerolineales bacterium
TAAAATATGCATATTTGTGCAATTTAGATCCCAATTCAATTACAACAATGCCGAGCGACCAAATGCAAGTATAGCATATCAAATTTCCCTCTAAAACTTGGGCTACGCTGTCTACTTCTTTCTTTCCTTGTCCTTGCGGCGTTCTTCCATCAGCGTTTTCAACCCACCTTTGCCTTTGAGCGATCCTTGCAGGCTTGTTTTCTCAGCCATTAAAGCCTTCATCAAGCCCTTGCCCTTGTATTTTCCGCGCAGGCTTCGCACATACTCACGGGTAATAGGAGTGAGGATGATCTGCCTTGTAACCGTATTCACTTCAATTTGGAGATAGGTCCCATCCTTGATGCCCAATTGTTTACGAACCTTCGATGGGATGACGACCTGCCCATTTGAAGCGGCAATAGTTTCCATTGCTTCTCTCCTTTCAGAGATATGTAAAAATTCTATCATGAACATATACCATCCCGAAGGATGTAGTGCACAGCAAAGCGTTACAGAGAAAAACCTTCGGGACGTTTTGCATAAGGCGGAGTGATTAAATCAAAAGAGCAGATGTCGTTAAGGCATCTGCTCTTTCCTTGTTCACCTGTGTACTTGTGTATGTGTTTGCCTAATTGTGCTTCGCCTCTCCCAAAGTGATCTGCACCTGCATCTCTTTTCCATCGCGCATCACGGTCAATGTGACCTGGTCACCGGGCTTGAAGGTGAACAGCGTGTTCACATAAGAATGTGTTTCATCCAGCGTAATGTCACCGACTTTCGTGATGATATCTCCCTGTTGCAAGCCAGTTTCACTCGCGGGACTGTTTTCTGCCACCTTCATTACATACACTCCCCATTGCGCGGATAAATTATAGCGAGCCGCGATGTTGGGGTTGATGGGCTGGAAACTGACGCCGATATAGGGCCGGGTGAAATATCCCTGCTGGATGATCTGTCCCGCGATGGCCTGCGCCGTGTTCATGGGGATGGCGAAGCCAAGTCCCTCCGCCACATCGCCGCTGTTCGTGTTGCGGACAACAAGTGTGTTGATGCCGACCACTTCACCGGCAAGGTTGACAAGCGGTCCGCCGGAGTTGCCGTGGTTGATCGCGGCGTCGGTCTGGATCAAGTCTTCGATCTGGTAGCCGTTACCGGTGTCGATGGAACGACCCGTCGCGCTGACCACACCGACCGTCACAGTGTTCTTGAAGTTGCCGAGCGGTGAGCCGATGGCGATCACCGATTCGCCGGGGTCGAGTGTATCCGAATTTCCGAGCAATGCAACTGCCGGGACCTTTCCATCCGTTTTCAAAACAGCGACGTCGGAGTACATGTCAGTGCCAACGATGGTTGCTTTTTGTTCTGTACCATCGGAGAGCACGATCTTTACTTCCTTTGTATTTTCCACAACATGGTTATTGGTGAGCAGGTAGCCCTGATCGCTGATGAAAACACCGCTTCCGCTCACGGTCTGGTCGCCGGTGGGACCGAAGAAGGTCATCTGCCCGGGGATCGTTCCCACGACCGTGACAACCGCCGGTCCAACCCTCTGCACCGACTGTGTGATCGTGGTTTCAATATCCGTGTTGTTGAGTACCAGCGTCTGGCTGGGGTTGGCGTTATTCGCCGGCAGGATCTCCTGAATGGGTGCAGGCAGACTGCTTCGCTGCTGGACAGCCCGAAATACAGCAAAGCCGCCCGCCGCCGCACCCGCCAAAGCCGAGCCACCGGCTATCATGACAACAAACAGTACATACAAAACTTTTTTCAAAGACATTCATGCCTCCATGAGTTTCTTACGAAAAAATTCTAGTACTGGATTATGACAAGTCAATTAAAGAATTGTGTATTAAATGTGTTAAATGGATAAATGTAAACTTATAATTGCAGGCACCAGGAATATTCTTATGTTCATCACACTCGAAGGCTCCGAAGGGATTGGCAAAAATTCCATGATTCGAGTCCCCGCTGTAGCCGTCATCATCGAAAATTCTCAAGGTGAGATTCTCATGCTGTTGCGCGATGATAAACCAGATATTGCCTGTCCCAGTCACTGGAGTTTGGCTGGCGGCAAAGTGGAGGATGGTGAAACGCCCGAAGTCGCGGCTCATCGTGAACTTCTTGAAGAAATTGGAGTTGATCTTGATCTGACCCCGTGGAAAAGGTATGACAGGCGACACCCAGGCGCAATTGTTGACCAGCATATCTATTTGGGAAAAATTGACCTTCCACTTTCATCCCTGACTCTCGGGGAGGGACAGGCTATGCGTTTTTTCCATCCGCGTGAAGTGATGGATTTGAAAATCGCTTTTGAGTTCGATGCCTTGCTTGAAGAATATTTTCTGCATCGTTCGTAACGTCTTCTCTGTTTACTTGTCCACCTGTTTACTTTATACTTCCCACCATGTTCATTACACTCGAAGGACCCGAAGGCTCCGGCAAGACGTCGCATATCCCGTATCTCGTGGAACACCTGCGCGAGAAGGGACATGTCGTATTCCCCACGCGCGAGCCGGGCGGCACGTCCATCAGTGAGCAGATACGCGATGTTCTGCACAACCTGAAAAATGCCGAAATGCACCCACGCACTGAGACGCTGCTCTACCAGGCCGCGCGCGCCCAGATCGTGGAACAGGTCATCAAGCCGCGGCTTGCCGATGGCGAGATCGTCATCTCGGACCGTTACTACGATTCGACGATTGCCTATCAGGGCTACGGTCATCAACAGGACCTGGAGCAGGTCCGCGCACTGGTGAAGTATGCAACGGGAGGACTTGTCCCGGACTTGACGGTTCTGCTCGACCTGGACGTGGAAATCGGTTTGAAACGAAAGAAACAACACGGTCTCGAATGGAATCGCATGGACGCGCACGAAGTTAAATTCTATGAACGCGTCCGCGCCGGGTATTTGGAGATGGCCAGGCAGGAGCCAAATCGCTGGGTGGTGGTGAATGCGGAGCAGAAGTGGGAGTCCGTGCAGGATGGGTTGAGGAAGGTGATTGTGGGAAGGTTGGGCTGATATGAGTACAGTTCAAGCCATCAGCGCAAAAAATATAACATCAGAAGAACAACTCAATGACTTGCTTGAAAGTTGCGGCATTCCTTCACAATCTCCAAAAGATGTTGACTGGCTTTCACATTGGTGGGAAAAAGAGTTTGAACCCGATCCACCTCCCTTGGCGCGTCAGATTGTAGTTGCTGGAAATGAAGGTTTTACCCCAGTCTTGTGTGTGACAGTTGAAAAGGACAAATTCATCACTTATATGTTCAATGAACGGTATTATTGGTTTAATCATTTAGGAGAAGTTGATGGATTTGCTTCCGCTATTGAGTTGAAAGAATACTTGAAGAAACTCGTTGATCAATATCTCATTGATTGGAAGGAGGAAATGAAACAGGAACAATTGTCGCAATTTGTGCAAATGCAAATACCTACTTCCCCGAAAATAATCAAACCAGCATTTTTAACCGTCTTTTCCATAATAATATTCATACTGTTCGGTATTGCAATTGGAATATATTTTGGATCTCGATAGCTTCAGAAAATCATTTGTAACTTTACTGAAAATAACCAATGACAGCCGATTCCCAAGAAGACATTCAATCCCTCAAAGCCATTGGGCGCGTCACTGAAATGCGCGCTGGCTGGTCGTTGTGTACAGCGGACAATGCCATCGCCGCGCAGTTCGAGCATACAATCATTGTCACGAAAAACGAACCGATCATTCTGACATTATGATAAATCTCCATCTCTTCTCCACGCCCGGGGACCGCGACATTCGCTGGGTGCTTGAGGCGTGCCGCCCATATCTGGTGAAGAAACCGGAACCTGTTGTTGCTTTCATGCCGCAAGCCTCTTTGGATGTTAACTCCTGGATGGATTACACCGTCCGGGCATTTGACGGCTTTGCGAAGATCGAACTGATCGACACCGAACGCATGGATTTGCCGACAATGGAGTCGATCATCCGGCGCGCGCAGGTGGCGTACATCTCCGGCGGAAATACGTTCCTGCTGAACCATCGCTTGCATGTCAGCGGGTTGATGCCCTACCTTCGCAAAAAGATTCAGGCGGGGTTGCCGATGGTTGGGTTCAGCGCCGGGATGATCGTATGCGGACCGAACATGCTCACCTCCAAGGATCTGAATTCGGTCCCGACGACTCACTTTGACAGTTTGAACGTATCCCCGTTTAATTATTTTGCGCATTACGCGACAGACGCGTATGGACAGTCCATGCACGATGACTGGCTCTCGGATTACCATTCTTTTCACGATAATCCTGTCATCATGTTGTGTGACGGTGCGTACTTGACGGTCGAGGGAAAAAAGACAACCCTCGTCCGCGGGGATGTATGGATCCTGAGAAAGGATTCAGAGAAGGAAAAACTGGTCGAAGGCGAAACAATCGTCCCGTAGAAATGAGGCGGGGCAGTTGGTCATAAATGATGTTGAAAACCCAACGCCCCATGCTATACTATGTTCATCAAGATTAAGAAGGAACGCAAATCTCGATGCCATTATTACTTCGATGGTGGTGACCGAATTGGGATGTGAAGTTTTGGATGCCGTTGGGATTCGCTGGATGCAATTTGGTTGTTGAAAATAAACAACCCAATATCAACAATACAGGAGAGACTCTATGGATACCACTCAAATCAACACAGTGCTTGGAATTC
The DNA here is from genome assembly GCA_035466615.1 of Anaerolineales bacterium. Taxonomy (GTDB): domain Bacteria; phylum Chloroflexota; class Anaerolineae; order Anaerolineales; family Villigracilaceae; genus Defluviilinea. The sequence continues at coordinate 4,659 of DATIUT010000023.1, forward strand.
TGGGCGCGTACTTTGCCATTGTATTCGTGCTTGCCGTCAGCGTGGAGACAATTCTTGAGCCGTTCACATCCCTGCCCTGGTTGAAAAAAACCGCCAACCCCGACGATATTTTGAATGATATCAAAGAGTGGCTTCCCGAGGGATCAGAATTGATTGCCAAGGCGAAGACGATTGAGGGTTTCACAAAGGACGCCAGACTGACTGAAGAAAAAATGTTGCAGGGCGTTTCGGACCTTAAACAAATCACCGATGAGACAACGAAATCCTTGGGGTTGGATGCCGAGATGACCAAACTCCGGACGGATCTCGCCTTGAAATTTGCCGCCCTGCGCCGCAACTATGTGACAAATGAAAAAAACCGTATTGCCATTTTGCGAGTCCTTGCTGGGGTGATCGGCGTTGGCATTGCTGTTTTTCTGAACATAGATACCTTTGATATCCTTGGCTCTTTGTTCCCTGCGGATGTGCGCGCAATCCTTGTCCAGCCCAATGCCCAAATCGGCGGAATGATCGTCACAGGGCTTGCCGCCAGTGCTGGCAGTTCCTTCTGGCATGATATGCTCGGCCGCGTTCGTAACCTCAAAGAAGGGGTGCAGCAGGTTTCACAGCTCCAGGTAATACAGTCAAAAAACCAATAAACATTACCTCTCACAAGAACCGCCCTGCTCAAGTTGAGGAGGGCGGCTTGTTTTTTAAGTATTTTCGTTTGCATCGGGATTCCCCAGGTCTGGGACGGCCTTTTCGATCTCTTCCGGGCTTTGACCTGACTCCAATCTGTCCACCACTTCATTGAATTCAGACGGCAACTCCTCCCCCATTTCCTTTCCCATTTTGCGCATCATCCTTCCCATTGCCTTGGGATCGTCCTCCAGGCCTTCGAATCCGCTGAAATCGTCCGCCATGGACTCCATGCGGCTGTCCTCGGATTTTGCGATGCGTACCTTCGTCATGCGGCGGCGGACGTTTTTGCTATTACAATGTGCGCATTTGACGGTCTTTTTTCCGTATTCGGCGAAGGTCAGGAATACGTCGAAGCGCTGGTTGCAGTCGTTGCAGATAAAGTCATAGGTTGGCATGGGGGTATTTTAACGGAATTTTTTATCCGATGTATAGATGTCAGGGTATTGGTTGCCAAGAGATGTTGTAATTGATGTCACCCCCCCCAATGGTGATCGGTTCAGGAGGGGAGAGCGGACTCTTCAATGCCTCCCGAATATCTAGGATATATAGATAGGTGATTCCAGATGTGCTGACAGTGAGGGTAGCATGACCGCTGTCCGGAGACCAATTGATGT
>DATIUT010000024.1:0-13434 GCA_035466615.1 Anaerolineales bacterium
TATCACCGTCGCTTCAGAGATCATGGCCATCCTCGCACTGACCACCGGCCTCGAAGATATGCGCGGCAGACTCGGCCGCATGGTGGTGGCTGTGAATCGCAAAGGCGAAGCTGTCACCGCTGAGGACCTCGGTGTGGCCGGTGCTTTGACCGTGCTCATGAAAGATGCCATCAAACCCAACCTGATGCAGACCCTCGAAGGCACTCCCGCCATCGTCCACGCGGGACCGTTCGCCAACATTGCCCACGGACAGTCATCCATCATCGCCGACAAGATCGCCCTCAAGATGGCCGATTACGTCATCACCGAGTCGGGCTTTGGCGCCGACATCGGTATGGAAAAATTCATGGACATCAAGTGCCGCTACTCCGGGCTGACCCCCAACGTGGTGGTGCTCGTTGCCACTGTCCGCGCCCTCAAGATGCACGGCGGCGGACCCAAAGTCGTTGCCGGTAAACCTCTTGCCCCCGAATACACCGACGAAAATCTCGACCTGTTGAAGAAGGGTTTGCCCAACATGGTCCAACATATCGAGAACGCGCTCAAGTACGGAGTGAACGTGGTCGTGGCTGTCAACTCCTTCGCCACCGACACTCCCGCGGAAGTGGAAATGGTCCGCAAGGCCGCCATCGAAGCGGGCGCGATGGACGCGGTCGTTTCCCGCCATTGGATGGAAGGCGGCAAGGGTGCGGTTGCACTGGCTGAAGCTGTCATCAAGGCCTGCGAAAAGCCCAGTAACTTCAAGTTCCTCTATCCGCTCAACATCTCCGTCAAGGAAAAGATCGAGACCATCGCCCGCGAGATCTATCGCGCTGACGGCGTGGATTACACCCCCGAAGCCGAAGCCAAGATCGAGCAGTTCACCAAACTCGGCTTTGGCGACCTGCCGCTCTGCATGGCAAAAACACACCTTTCCTTCACCGACAAGGCTGACCAGAAAGGCGCGCCGCGCGGTTTCCGCATCACCATCAGCGACATCCGCGCCAGCGTGGGTGCAGGTTTCCTCTATCCGTTGCTCGGAACCATGCGCACGATGCCGGGCCTGCCAACACGTCCCGTTTTCTACGACGTGGACCTCGACCTCAAGACAGGCAAGGTTCTCGGCTTGTTCTAGCCCCAAAGGACCCCAAAGGAATAAGACCTTTGGGGTCTCTCATTTATTTTGCAGAATAGATAACGCGTCTTATAATGTCCATCCATGGACATACAAACATTGACAATCACAGACGCGCTCGATTTGCTGGGACACAGGAACGTCACGCCTCAGGAATTAACCGAAGCCTGTTTCAACCAAATCAACCAGCTCAACCCCTCGCTTAAAGCTTATATCACTGTCATCGAACCGCAGAAAGTACTTGACGCACAACAACCTCCCGTCAACACCGCCGCCTTATACAGGGCATTGCGCGGAATCCCCATTGCAATCAAAGACCTGTTTGATGTCGAAGGAATCCGCACAACCATTGGTTCCAGGTTCTTTGCCGATCACATCTCCGAACATGACGCATTCGTCGTGGAAAAACTCAAACAATCCGGCGCGCTCATCAACGGCAAGACGAACACGCACGAGATTGCATTGGGCATCACAGGGAACAACCCGCATTACGGAACTGCGCGCAACCCCTGGGATACAACACGCATCCCCGGCGGCTCCTCGAGTGGGTCAGCCATTGCCGTTGCAACGGGAATGGCATTAGGTGCGCTCGGCACAGACACCGGCGGCTCGATCCGAATCCCTGCTTCGTTGTGCGGAATTGTTGGCTTCAAACCCACGCGTGGGCGAGTCAGCACGCGTGGCGTATTCCCTCTTTCGTGGAATCTTGATCACGTTGGCCCGCTCACAAAATGTGTGAAAGACGCGGCGATCATCATGCAGGTCATTTCTGCCTATGATGCGATTGATCCGTCTTCCATCAAAATGCTGACGGGCGATTATCTCGGTCATCTTGTGGACGACATGGAAGGACGCAAGCTTGCCATTGGTTCCGGTGAGTTCATCGAAACATCCGATCCCGAAGTATTGAATGCGGTCCGCGAAGCCATGAAAGTATTCGAAGCAATGGGTTGTAAAGTGGAAAAGGTTAATGTGGATTGGATGCGCGAGGCCGCGCTCGCCAACAAGACAATGACCCAATCCGACGGCGCAGCTGTTCATCGTGACCGATTGAGGGAGCATCCCGAAATGTTCGGTGAAGATATCCGCCGCAGGCTGGAGGATGGCGCGAAAACCACCTCGACAGAGTACGCTCTCGCGAGGCGGACCCAGTCCGAAATCCAGAAAAGATGCGAATTGTTTTTCGAGTCCCATGACTTTTTGATCACCCCTACCACACCCATCACCGCGCCCACCATCGATGGTCACGATGCCGTTGAACAAGCCGGGCGACTCACGCGCTTCACCGCGCCATTCAATTTGACGGGCCTGCCCGCCATCTCGATTCCCTGCGGCTTCACAAGAGAAGGACTGCCCATCGGCTTGCAGATCGTCGCGCGCGCCTGGGCGGATGCAAAAGCGCTGAACGCAGGCTACGCCTTCGAACAAGCCACTGAGTGGCATGACCATTTCCCCAAAATATAATTTCCGAACCGGGATCAAGCCGCCCTCATCGGCGGCTTGTTATTATTTTAACTGTGGCAATATCCTTTCATAAAATTCCAAAGAGTTCGGATTGATCAATGCATCCTTATTGCTTACCGGGCGGCCATTGATGATATTCGTGACCGCGCTTTCCACTTTCTTCATGTTCAATGTATAGGGAATGTCAGGCGTTTCGAGAATCACGGCAGGCACATGGCGTGGTGACGCGTTCGCGCGCAAGGTTTTGCGGATCCTGTCCTTCAACTCATCGGTCAACGAATATCCCGCCGCAAGTTTGACGAACAGAACCACGCGTTGATCGTCTTGATAGTTTTGTCCGATGGCAAGGCTGTCGGCAAGTTCAGGCATGTTTTCCATCTGGGCATAGATCTCCGCTGTGCCAATACGGACGCCCGATGGTTTCAGCACCGCATCGGAACGACCATAGAATGTGACTCCGCCCGTGTCCCCGTGAATCAAAACATAATCGCCGTGACGCCACACATTCGGGTACACATCAAAATATGCCTTGTGATATTTCGAGCCGTCGGAGTCGTTCCAGAAATATAACGGCATCGAGGGCGCGGGCGCTTCGCACACCAACTCGCCCTGTTCATCTTTGATGGAAACACCTTTCTCATCATACGAATGGATCTTCATCCCCAGCGCCGGACTTTGCAATTCCCCTGCATACACAGGGATAATGGGACTCCCTGCCGCGAAACAGCCATTGATGTCCGTTCCGCCCGCGATGGAATTGAAGTGCAGGTCGGATTTGATGTCGCTATACACGTATTCAAATCCATCCGCCGAAAGCGGTGAGCCGGTCTGCGAGATCTCGCGGAGTGAAGAAAGGTCATAATCCTTTCGCGGTGAAACGTCTTCCTTTTTCAAAAAGTGAATATAACTGGCACTGCATCCAAAGATGGTGATCTTTTCATCCTGGACCAACTTCCATATTGCCCCCGCGCCAGGGTAATTCGGATTGCCATCGTATAACACAATCGTCGCGCCAACCGCCAGCGAACTCAACAACCAATTCCACATCATCCAACTGCAGGATGTGATGTAGAAGATTCGGTCAGTGCGTTTGAGGTCGGTGTGCAAGATCAATTCCTTGAGGTGATTGATCAGCACCCCGCCTGCACCCTGGACAAGGCATTTCGGCTTGCCCGTCGTCCCGGACGAGAACATGATATACAGCGGGTGGTCAAAAGGCAATTGTTCAAATTGAATTTCAAGATTCTTTTCCTTGGAAAGAAAATCGTCATAATGAACCGCATTGGGAATCTGGGAAATATCGGGCTTCTCACGCGTGTAGGAAACGACAATGACTTTTTCCAATGACGGGATTCCATGTGCAACTTCCGCGGCATGAGTCAGAGTGTCAAATGTTTTACCCTTGTAAAAATATCCATCCGCTGTGATCATCGCCTTCGGTTCAACCTGTCCCAGCCGTTCGATCGCCGCGCCGGGGCCTATATCTGTCGCACAGGAGGACCATGCCGCGCCGATGCTTGCTGCCGCCAGCATGCCAATTGCTGTCTCAATCAGATTTGGCATGTACCCGACAACGCGGTCACCGGCACAGACACCCGACTCTTTCAATGAATGAGCCAGGCGCGCCACCGCGTCATATAACTCGGCATATGTCATGCGCCTGGATGTCTGCATTTCGCCGTTGAAGATGAATGCGAGTTGGCCGTCACGGTAACGCAAAAGATTCTCTGCAAAGTTCAAGCGCGCACCGGGGAACCATTTCGCACCCGGGAATTTCGTCAGATCTTCCACAACCTGATCGTGTCGCTTTGATGCCTTGATCGCGGCAAAGTCCCAAACTTCCGCCCAGAAATCAGGGATGTTGTTCACGGACCAGTTATAGAGGTCTGAATAGGAGGCGAGATTCAACTTGTGCCGCGCATTGACCACATCCATGAAGCGCGTGATGTTGGCGTTACGTTTTCGTTCCTCCGAAGGTGTCCATAAGGGCATTCGCATGGCATACTCCTCACAAATGTTTTCAGGGATTATATCTGGGAACGAAACCTACTTCTGCAGGCAGTCGATCAATTGATTGACCACGCCCTGCGGCTCGCTTTGTGTGACCGCCAGCACAGGGACTTTACCCACCGAATACACCTCCCGTATATCCCCCGCTTTCCAATGCCGCGGCAGGATTCCGACAGTGTTGGATTCAACATTCAACACATCGGACATTTGTTGTGGATTAACCGCCACCCTCGCCGACGAAGAGACGCTTCTTCCCTCCATAACAAACTGGTCAAACACTCCAAACACATCCTCCTCTGACGCATACACCCACACCTGCACAGACGGGTCGCCCAATCCCGCGAACAACACCTGCACTTCAGCAAGAGTCAAATTTTGGACGGGACTCAGACGATGGGTCACGATCAATATTTCCTCTTCGTCAATTTGATACGCATATGATGTCAGGTATTTTGGTTCACCGATACGCAGGACAACATCAGCTGATGAGGGATCGTCCACGCGGGAGATGATGGCAAAGGTTTCTGCACATTCGTATACATCCATCAGCCAGGGCTGGGCAGAAGACGAGGAGTAAACAGAGACAACTTGAAGCGGAGTCTGAGGCGTGCTGGTTGAGCAGGAGGATAGTAAAAGTGAGAGAAAAGTCAGTGAATAGAGAAAAACCCTTCGCATGAAATTCTCACCAATTCCTCAACAGAGCAGAGATCAACTTCACACGCTGTTCCAAACTATCAGCAAAGATATATTCACGCTCGGAATGATAGCCCTCACCGATTGCGCCGAGGCCGTCCAAAACAGGGATGCCAAGCGGCGCGACAAAGTTCGCATCCGAGCCGCCACCTGTGCCACCCGCTTTGAGTTCGACGCCGAGGGTTGACGCAATGGATTTCGCCTTCTCGAACGTGGCTTTCATGGTGTCATCGAACGGCATTGGTGGGCGGTTCAATCCACCGGTGACCTCGATGGACGTGCCATCAAGCACTGGCTTGAGGTTTTTCATTTCTGACTCGAGCCGCTCCCATTCGCCGGGTTGCATCACGCGCACATCCACTTGAGCGACGCAGTCTTCGGGGACAACGTTCGAAACCGTTCCGCCTTGAATAACGCCGACATTGAGCGTGGTCTGCTTCGAGTAATCCGTCAATTTCTGGATCGCGATCACCTGATGCGCCATCTCCTCGATGGCATTGCGTCCCTTTTCGTGATCACCGCCTGCATGTGCAGCACGTCCTTTCGTCTTGACCCAGAACTCCCCCACACCCTTTCGCCAGGTTTTCAGTGAGCCGTCCACCAATGCAGATTCAAGCACAAGCACCAAGGCGGATTCTTTTGCCAGTCGTTCGATGTGTTCGCGCGATGTGTCACTCCCGATCTCTTCATCAGAGGTGCACAGCAAAGTGACGGGGCGCTTCAAGCCTTGTCTCTGTGCTTCTTCAATTGCGGCAAGGGAGATGACAATGCCCGCCTTCATGTCCAGTGTGCCCGGTCCAAAGATCTTCCCGTCCGTTTCGCGGCAGGGCATTTTGGAGAGTGTCCCGAGTGGGAAGACGGTATCCATGTGGCAGAGGAGAAGGATGGCGTCTTTGCCGCTTCCCCATTTGGAGATGACATGGCTGCCTGTTTCTTTGTTCGAAACGATCTCGACTTGCGCGCCAAGTTTATGCGCTTCTTCGGCAACAATGGCGCCTACGCGGTCAACTGCGGATTTCTCGTGTGAGGGAGACTCAGTTTCGACGAGGGTCTTTAACAAAATTTTCATTGAAATGGAATCGAACATATCACTCCTTATATATCTTGTCGTCAACAGATGGAGCGCGGATCATCAATGTTTCCACAGGGACCTCCACATGAACAATGGAATGCCATTGACCGGAAGGGAAACAACAGAATTCACGCGGCCCAATACGGTGAATCTCCCCATTCACTTCCACATGGAGTGCGCCATTTAGGACAATAAAGATCTCGTCGCTTTCCCTGTGGTAATGAGGCAGTTCAGGTGACTCCACCCATGTTTTGTCGGTATTGTTATACCAGATTTGCAAGACAGTAGATTGAAAACCAGTTTCAATGCGAGGGGTGTGTCCCGATAAAAGCGTCGAGTCATCCGGCAGTTTTGCGTGATGAAATTTACGTGTCATGATTATAAAACCACCGGAACAATGCAGATCAAACCCATAACTGCGCAATACACAGCAAAGACATGCAGGGATTGCCTGCTCAGATAATCAATAAGCCATTTGATGGCAAACCAACCGACAATCGCGGCTGTGGCAAATCCAACTGCAAGCAAGGGCAGGAATTCACCGAGATTGGGCATCTGGACCACATCCAGCATTTCGTATCCACCCGCGGCAAGCATGACCGGAACGGACATGAGAAACGCAAACCGCGCTGCGGAGGGACGGTCAAAACCGCGGAACATGCCACCGCTAATGGTCGTTCCACTGCGGGAGGCGCCGGGAAAGACTGAGACAATCTGCATAACGCCAACGAAGAGAGCGTCGAGCCAGGTCATTGAGTCGAGAGTGCGATTCTTTTTAGTGAGCCACTCAGCGAGTGCAAGCAGGAGCGCCGCAGTGAATAGACGAATGGACGCCTCGAGCATGGGCTGTTTGAAAAGTGCTTCAACGGCATCTTTCAAGAGGTAACCAGCGAGGAGAGCAGGGATGGTGGCAACGATGATGTAAATACCAAAATTTCTTTCGGGTGTCGAACGTCGAAAGTCCAAGGTCGCTTTGGCAATGGAGATCAGGTCTTTCCAGTAGAATGCCAATAACGAGATAATCGTTCCGAGTTGGACGATGACAAGGAACGAGAACATCGCGTCATTGGCCGGCAGTTTTAGAATAGTCTGGCTTATCAAAAGATGGGCCGTGCTTGACACTGGGATGAATTCCGTTAATCCTTGAATAATGCCGAGCAGAAAGGCGTGAAGGACAGTCATGTTGCTCCTCTATTATTTTATGGTTTGCCAGCCATCCAGATATTGGAATCTGCTTTCAAAGCTTTTGGTCGTGCCAAATTGACCATAATATATCACCGTATACATCAGGCTTTCCCCTATAAATCCCTCAGGCAGGATATTCCCTTTTGCCCCATCCACGCTTGCGATCAGGCATTCACGCCCGGCAAGAACATCAATGACCAAAAGCTGGCAGAACTTGGGCATATTGGCTTCGTGGGTTTCCTTCCATTCCTGAACAGAAAGAAAGCGCGATTCGGGGGACCATAAGCAAACCTTTCCAAAAATCCGATTCGCAAATGAATGTGGATATTTTTCAATGGAAAGAGAGTAATAACTGGGACCCGATTGAACTTCACCGAGGTAAGTTAAAACAGCTTTTTGCTTCTTATCCGGGGATGGAAATATGAGTTGATTTGACATTAAATCTCTTTGCTATCTATCCATTCGAGTAATGAGATTTACGCGATGGATGAATTCAGTCAGCAGGGATGCAACGAAGAACCTGCAAAGTTTGTAGCGTTTAATCGTCCTGTTGTGTCCCTGCCGTCGCTTGTTTACGTTTCGCATTATTCGACCATTGATCCAAAAGCCAAGGCACTCGCGACTCAAACGAACCATCTGCAATATAGACTCTAATCTGCTCCATCAATCGAATCAAAGCCCGCAGATTATGAATTGACAACAGAGTTCCCGCCAGCAATTCCTTCGCCACAATCAAGTGACGAATATACGCCCGCGTAAATGTCTTGCAGGCGTAACAATCACACGTCTCATCAATGGGATGTTCATCGCGGGCAAAGGTCGCGTTCATGAGGTTGAGACGCCCTTCGGGGGCAAAAGCGGAGTGGTGGCGGGCAAGGCGAGTAGGCAAAACACAGTCAAAGATGTCGATGCCGCGAGCAACGCCGTTGATGAGGTCTTCGGGTGTGCCGACTCCCATCAGATAGCGCGGTTTGTTTTCGGGCAATAGCGGAGTGACCACATCGAGAGTATCGTGCATCTCTTGTTTGGTCTCGCCCACGGAGAGTCCGCCGATGGCGATGCCGGCTGTATCGAGGGAAGCGATAAATTTCGCTGATTCAGTCCGGAGGTCCGCTTGAACGCCGCCTTGGACGATCCCAAATAATGCCTGGTCAGGTCGCGTCTGCGCTTTGAGGGAACGTTCCGCCCAGCGATGAGTCCGTTCCGCGGCAAGTTTGCTGTAAACATGGTCGTTGGGGTCGGAACATTCGTCGAATGCCATGATGATGTCCGCACCGAGGTTTTCCTGAATGGCAACGGACTTTTCGGGTGTGAAGAGATGTGTCGAACCGTCAATGTGACTCTTGAAGGTCACACCATCGTCGTCGATCTTGCGGGTTTTTGCAAGCGAGAAGACTTGAAAACCACCCGAGTCGGTGAGCATGGGACGATGCCACTGCATGAACTTGTGCAAGCCGCCCATATCGCGGACAAGCTCATCGCCGGGACGCAGGTATAGATGATAGGTGTTGCTCAAGACAAGCGAGGCGTTGATGTCCTTGAGGTGCTCGGGCGTGAGGGTCTTGACCGTTGCCTGCGTGCCAACGGGCGCGAAGACTGGCGTGATGAGGTCACCGTGCGGGGTGGAAAAAATCCCCGTGCGGGCGCGGTTATTTTTGGAAGTGATTTGGAAGTCAAACATCGGGTTGATTATACGATAGAAGAAAATTGAGTAGTCACCTGCCATAGTGTGGTTGTTTCTGATGCTACAAAACCAACCCAAAAAACCGCAGAATTTGCCATGGAAAGAGACAAACTGGCGATTTTCGAAGGCTGATTTGGCTACCAAGCCGCCAACCACGCCATAGAGGGTCACTACCGAAAATTGGAATATGTCTAAAAATGCCATCTACAGAACCTCGGTTATCCAAAACGAAACATCCAGGGATTTGCCCGATTCCTTGAAATCCCTCCCGCTACACAACCCGGAATGACGTGTTGAAAGAGTTTACGTCTTTGAAATCAGGCACCCCGTCGCCCTAACATCCTGGTTCTTACAGTAAAATTGTATCCAACCCCAATCTTATTACCCTGGTCATCGGGATGGCTATCATTGGCAGGCAATAAATAAGAGTGCATTCGGAAACTCCCTTCCAATCGAACATGAGACATTGAGGCACCATGTCCAAAGAAAGAATTTTTATTGCGGAAGACGAAAGAAAGGTGGCATCGGAGATTGCCACCAGCCTGGAAAAACTGGGATATATTGTTGCCGGGCAGGCAGATCGGGGGGAGACCACCATCCAAATGGTGGAGGAACTAAACCCTGATTTGGTATTGATGGAGATCCGACTAAAGGGTCAAGTGAACGGGATCGAGGCGGCCAAACACATCCATACTGATTTCGATATTCCCGTGGTTTTCATCAGCGCCCACGCCGATACGCTTACCCTGCAAACCGCCATGCTGGCCCATGCCTACGGTTTCATGATCAAACCATTTGAAGGGCGTGAACTAAAATCAAATATCACCATGGCGCTGTACAAACACAGCATGACCCGCAAACTGCGGGAAAGCGAAGAGCGTTATGCCCTGGCCGTCCGCGCCGCCAATGACGGAATTTGGGATTGGAATCTTAAGACCAGCGAAATCTATTATTCCATCCGCTGGAAGGAGATGCTCGGGTACAAGGAAAATGAAATCGGCACCGATCCCAACGATTGGTTCAAACTCGTGCATCCGGATGACCAGAAAGCAGTCCAGGCAAATCTTGATTCGCATTTCAAAGGATCAACCTCCCACTTCGAATGCGAGTATCGAATACGACATTCCAACGGTACTTATTTGTGGGTGCTCAACCGCGGGCTGGCTGTGCGGGACACAAAAGGCGCTCCCTATCGCATGGCAGGATCGCAGTCCGATATCACTGCCCGCAAGCTGGCTGAAGAACGTCTGGCCCACGACGCCATTCATGATGCGTTGACCGGACTCCCAAACCGCGTGCTCTTTCTGGATCGATTGCACAACCGCCTGGAACGCACGAAGCGGCATCCCAACGACTTGTTCGCAGTCATGTTCATAGACCTCGACCGCTTCAAAGTGGTGAACGACAGTCTTGGACATGCAGTTGGCGATCATCTGCTGATCACAGTAGCCAACCGCCTAAGAATGTGCCTGCGGCCGGACGACACGGTTTCACGATTAAGCGGGGATGAATTTGCCATCCTGCTTGACATTGTAAAAAACAGAAGCGATGCATGCGGGGTGGCCGACAGAATCCGGGGGCAATTGAAAACGACTACAATGTTGGGGGCGGTGGAACGCTTCCCAACCGCCAGCATAGGCATTGCCATGTTCGACAAGAGTTACTCGAAAGCCGAGGAGCTCCTGCGCGACGCAGATGCAGCCATGTATCACGCAAAATCGCTGGGCGGAAACCAATATCAAATTTTCGACAGTTCCATGCATACCAGCGCCGTCGAGCTTATACAACTCGAAGGGGAATTGAAACGCGCCGTCGAACGAAAGGAGTGGCTGATCCATTACCAGCCAATCATTTCACTGACGAGCGGCAAGCCGGTAGGGGCTGAAGCGTTGGTACGTTGGTCACACCCTCATAGAGGAGTTCTTCCCCCAAAAGAATTTATCGATGTGGCTGAAGACACAGGGCTCATTCTCTCCATTGGAGAATATGTCCTGCATACGGCCTGCACGCAGGCAAAAGACTGGCGCGAAGCCGGTCACTCCAATATCTGGGTTTCCGTGAACTTATCTGGAAGACAATTTCAGGACAAAAATCTGGTTGAAAAGGTCACCCAAATCCTTTCAGAGACCGCCTTACCGAGCGATGGCTTGAGACTGGAGATTACGGAGAGCATCGCAATACGGGACATGGATTACACCAACAAGGTCTTGAACAAACTGGATGCTTTGGGAGTGAGAACTTCGCTCGATGATTTTGGAACCGGGTATTCATCCCTCAGTTACCTGAAGCAGTTTCCATTCAAGATATTGAAAATCGACCGGTCTTTCATTCAGGACATGCAACTGAACAAAAAGAACGAATCGCTCATCATAGCAATCATTACGATGGCTCGTTCCCTTGGTCTCGAAGTGGTTGCTGAAGGTGTGGAAAAAGAGGAACAACTTACCTTCCTGCGCACACATCAATGCAGCAATGTACAGGGATTCCTGCTAAGCCACCCACTCCCGGCCAATGATTTTACAAGGATATTCGATATCAACAAACGAAATGATCGACATTTACAGGCGTGACACCAAATACGGCACATTGCCGGTTTCCCCGATCCAGGCGGTTCATTTTCGATATCCATGGTTCGTGTCCATCCACCTGTTCACACACTGACATTTCATACACCACACCATATCATCACCCCCATCGTCGCATTGCTTGACGGCTTGCACGATCTCACTTGCCCGTTCTTTGGGCGCTCCATCCCTGCGGAAGAGGGTGATATTTCCACATACAATCTTCACAAAGTCTCCCTGATTTCTGTACAAGTAAAAATTATACTGTGTTCATAATATTTTACGGAGGTAGCCTTTCCATGATCACAGTATTCAACAAACGCATTCGCCTGTTTCGCCCACGGAGTATTTGGATACGAAAAGTCGTCCAATGGTTCTTCTTTCTGCTCATTGCCCTGATCGCCATCAACCACACACTGGCTGAAAGTGGAGCGTCAATACCGGTCCTTTCGAGTGCATCACTGCACTCGGTCTGTCCGTTTGGCGGGGTGGAGACTCTCTACACCTTTGCCGCAAGTGGGTTATTGGTCCAAAAGATTCATGATTCCTCGCTCGTCCTTGCGGGAATAGTATTGCTCCTTGCAGTTTTCTTCGGACCCGTCTTCTGCGGATGGGTTTGTCCGCTGGGGACAGCCCAGGAATGGGTTGGCAAATTGGGACGCAAATTCTTCAAGCGGCGCTACAACCATTTCGTCCCGGCCAAACTTGATAATGTTCTGCGTTATGCACGCTACGCCATTTTGGTCTGGGTCCTGTACGTCACTGCCACAAGCGGTTCACTGATCTTCGAAGATTACGATCCCTACTTTGCCCTCTTTAATTTCTGGAGCACCGAAGTCGCACCCACTGCCCTGCTCATCCTTGGCATCACCCTCTTACTCTCGGTCTTCGTCGAACGACCGTGGTGCAAATATGCCTGTCCGTATGGCGCGGTGCTCGGCCTCACTAATCTCTTCCGTGTGTTCTCCATCAAGCGTGCGGAGTCCACATGCAAAGCAGATGGCGCGTGTTCCGTCATGTGTCCCATGAACATCGAAGTGGACAGCGTAAAGAATGTACGTAATCATCAGTGCATTTCGTGTCTTGAATGCACATCCGAAGCGGTTTGCCCTGTTGCACGTACGGTCGTCTTCACGGCTGGAGGTGTGAAATGACACTTACCTCAAAGCCCCTTGCAGTGCTTGTTTTCATCATCATGTTCGGCGGCATCGCGGTTTCATCTGCACTTGGATGGTGGGAAACCGAGTCAACGAAAGAACCTGCCACATTTACCGAGGGCGAATTTGCGGGTCAGGCAAACCCTGCTGACATCCGCGGCTCCTATACTTTTGGGGATATCGCCAACTCGTTCGATGTCACACCCGAAATCCTCGCGCAGGCATTTCAGGTGTCAACCGATGACCCTGCCTCTTTCGCAGTAAAGGGACTGGAAGCGATGTACCTTGACAGCGGTTACGAGATCGGCACAGATTCCGTTCGTTTGTTTGTGGCGTATTATCTTGGTCTGCCCTTCGATACAACAGATCAGGAAATCTATCTCCCTCGACCTGTAATGGATATCCTCCTGGAAAAAGCGGATCTGACTCCCGAGCAGTTGACCTACATCCAAACCTATGCGGTGGATGTGCAACCCGCCTCCATTGAGGAT
>DATIUT010000025.1:0-4454 GCA_035466615.1 Anaerolineales bacterium
CCGGGAACATCTGGGCCAGGATCGCAAATAGTGTGGCGAGAACGCCGAGAACAGCAATCCAACGGCGTTTACCCAAGTGGGATTTGGAACGCGCAAGTGAATTTACGTCGAGTTCAGAAAAACGCGCCCATGCAATTTGCAGGATCGGTTTGGCTCGCGGTGTTTCAGGTTCCATGACAGGTTCCTCCATGATCGTTTCAGAAGTGCTTTTTGACATTTTCATTATTTCTTCTCCATCAGGTTGGGACAGGTAGAGTTATATTCTGTTTCTCCAAAGTAGGCAGCCCATTCATCCCGACCAAGGTTGGAAGTCAGGTGCGAACATGCATATTCGATGAGAAAATTATCGGGTACAAATGGAATGGCGGAAACATTCCATACCCTGACAACCTTGCGGGAAACGGTAAGTAATTTTGTTCCGTCATTTGTAAAAGAGACGCTTGTAACAGGATTGCTCCCGTGTGGGATGCGGGCAACCTCCAGTACTGTAGCAGTATCCCAGAGATAGGCAAAACCGAGCGAACCGCCAGCCAGCCATTGATTATCGGGACTGAATGCCAATAACATGCGGCGCGTGGACGTGAGACTTAATGTCTCTCCCATCTGTGTGAAAGTATTGCCTTCGACCTTCCATAGGATCACGCTTCCCTCGGCGCTGCCGGTGGCAAGCATCTTTCCATCCGGGCTAAAAACAACGGTGACAATATCGCCCTGTTGTTTTAATTCGGCAGTGACCTGTTCTCTTGTTGAATAATCCCAAACCATGATCACATCATGCAATCCCGCCGCAACCAGTGACCCGTTTGGGCTGATCGCGATGGAATTGACCGGTTCCAAGTTGTCGAGTTTGAACTGCTTTTCGCCCGATTGAACATCCCAGAACCAGATCAGGCCATCGGCGCCGGATGTTGCCACCAGACTGCTGTCGTTCGAAAAATCGACGTCTGTGACTTCCCCGCTGTGTTTCAAGGGAATCACTTTATTTCCGTCAATGCTGGCCAGTGTACCGCGGTTCTTCTGCGCGTCTTCTGTATCCAACTCCACAACAGCAATCCATTGCGAGTCCGGGCTGATTGCTGTTTCATAGGTCAGGCTTTCTGCAGTGAGGATGACCTCTCCCTTGGTCCCGTCGGTAATCTGGTTGACTTGATCGGCAGGTATCTTCCATACTTTGAAATCGTCGGCATTGACGATCAGGGATTCTCCTGATGGTGTGAATCGCGCCTCGCGCACAAACTCTGTGAACTCGATGTATCCGATGCGGGTCTTGAGTTGGGAAATATCCCAAATGCTGACATTTCCGTCCTCGTCTGCAACGACAATCCGTGAACCATCCTGATTGAAGGAAACAGCGGAACCGTTTGCGCTCAGGGGAATTTCCAATACCTGTGTGCCGGAGACCGAATCCCAGATGCGGACGACACGATCATATCCTGTGGATGCGATCCACTGCCCGTTGGGACTGACAACCGCCTTTTGGGCAAAGTTGGTGTGGGACATGCGGATTGTTTCCACACCCTTCTCTCTATCCACCACACGGACCTTGTTATCATCTGAGACAGTTACAAACCATGATGGATCCGGCCCAAAAGCGACCCCCTCCACCCAATCCTGATGAGCGACATCATACTGGAGCGTGCCGTCGCGTTTGGTTAGCATTGCCCGGCTATCCCCTCCGCCAGATGCAATCCAGTTACTGTCTGGACTCCACGCAATTACCACGTAGGAACTTTGTTTATGCATGGGTCCGTTGTAGAAGCCGTTACTCCTTCTCTGCCAGAGACGAACCCGTCCGTTCTGTAGGCCGAAGGCAAGAAAGTCGCCATTGGGCGAGAATTTCACAGAACTCACGCCGTCAACCTGTTCGACATCAACCGGTTTCAGGTCGGGCTTATCCAGATAGTAAAGGGTCAGGAAGTTATCAGCTCTTGCGATTGCAACCATTGATGCACTTGCATCGAGGTCAAGCACCGTTCCTCCAAATGGAAGTTCCCTTAATAGGCTTCCATTTTCTGCATTCCAAAATTTGACCGTTTGGTCTGCGCTGGCAGTAATCAGAAATTTGCCGTCCTTTGAGAAGATCGCATCATTGATATCGCCGTCATGCGGCACACAATAAACTTTACTTCCGTTACCCGCCTGATAAACACAAGCCTCGCTTTTTGCGTTTTCGATCGCGATATCTTGACTGTTGCCGGTAACAAAATAGGCATAGTCCGGTGACCATTCGATGTTCCAGATGGCACCGTCCTGCTTCATTTGTTTGACCGGAATTGGTAACAGGCTTGTATTACTGCGTATCAGGCTTTCAGCCTCAGTGGTCTTGTTCATGTTATAAGATTCGATTGCCAGTAATGTGCTGGTATCCAGTTTTCCGGCGCGCGTTTGGAGGCTCTGTGCTTCCGCGGCGCTTCTGGCCGCCTTTGCGAGGCGTTCATTGTTCTCCGCCTTTTTCTGGTTCTCCTCCGCCAGGCGCTGGCTTGCTTCTGCCTTGTTACGATTCTCTTCTGCAATTGCCTGTGCGGCGACGGCAGTGTTCTTGCTTTCAACTGCCAGGGCTTCCTGCCGTTTTGCATCGTTGCGGGCGAACACGGCGAGGATGCTCAAAACAATACTGACCACCAGGGCGGCGGACACGCCGAATAACAAAGACCTCTGGCGGCGCACTGCAGCCTGGCGGCTTGCCCGGATCAATTCCGCCTGTGATGGCAGAACCTCGCGATTCTCCTTGCTGGAGGCATCCGCCATCCACTTTTCTGCATCCTCCAATTCACTGCCTTGCAGAAGAAAACTGTTATTTTTGTTCTTGCTTTCCCACTCTACAGCCTGATTCAGCAATTGAGTGTGTTTGCTGACCCATTCCAAATCCGTCTGGATGGAATGGATCAGTTTCGGGAGCGTTTCCTCGAAGTTATCATCCTTCCGCATGTAGACCCAGTTGGTTGCGGCGATTTTTCCGTGCATCGTTTGCCCTTTTTCAGGCTCCCGGTGCAGGACCGGAATCAGCTTTTTGTTTAACTTGATGCCAAGTTCAAGTTCGTCCGCACAGACCTTGGATGCGAGCGAGTCAGGGCTGATGACAAAGAGAAAAGCGTCAGTGGATTGGATGGCGGTGGTGATTCTCTGCATCCAATCCGCGGCGAATTCAATCCCTTCCCAGTCCACCCATGCATGAACGCCCGAGTTATCCAAGGCATCGTTCAATTTTTGGACGAAAGCCTTGTCCTTGCGTGAATAGGAAATGAAGACGCTTCCCTGCGACCCTTTTCCTGTTTCAACCATGAATGACCTTTCCTGCACCTTATCTGGCTACAAACCACGCGGCGACAAAGCCTTCCGTACCACCCGGGTCTTTGACCTTCAACCACTGGTCATTCCTGCCGATCTTGCCCTCGGCGTTTGACTCTGTCACGGTGAATTCCGTGCCGAGCGGCAAACGTTTGAGCAGGGTTGCATCGCTGACAACAGGCTGCTTGCGGAGGGCAATCCCTTCGGCTGTGGCTTTTACTTTCAATACACCGCCTGTGATTATTGCCATCGCTGCCGGTGTGGTGGTCGCCTGCTGGGCTGTGGAACCGCTCGCGTATTTGACGTACCATGCCGCAACAAAGCCTTCCTTGTTCTGTTGGTCGCGCACCTTGAGCCATTTTCCAGCCACGCCGACCTTTTCGATGGCGAAGTTGACGGGCTCCAAACAGACCAGTTGCTCGGTGACCGGGATGCGGCGGACCAACGTCTCAGGCGCGATCTCCGGTTTGGAGCGGAATGCCAATTCCTCGGTTGGGATGAATAACATCGCTCCCATAGGAAGCGGCTTGACAGACGCGGCGGGAGCCGCAGATTTGACAGAAGAAGGTTTGGGTGTGACTGTGGTCGTTGGGGAGGCGGCAGGTTTCGGGGCGGCGGGAGCCGGAGGCTGTCCCTTTGTCTCAGAGACATACCACGCGGCAACGTATCCCTGATCGCCGTTTGGGTCCTGTACGTTAATCCATTGACCATTCACGCCGATCTTGGCTTTGGCGGTGGCTTTTGGCTCGAGACAAGTGAGTTCTGTTCCCATTAGCATACGCTTCCAAAGATATCCACTGACGGATGGGTCCGCGCGCAATGCGAGATCATCTTCCGCGGCGTATAGTACATACTTGTCAGCAGGTACGGGAACCTTTGTCATCTTGGGAGGTTCAGGGGGCGTGGTGCTATAAGAGTCAAACCACAAGACCGCGCTGATTTCCGATTCGAGGGTTGCACCATTGTATTTATAACGCGTGGTCAGCAACACCTCCTTATCGGGACCATCTCCGCTGTATTTATAAGGATCGTAAAGAATGTAATCGTTTCCCTTCTTTTCCTTCACCAGTACAAAGTGAGTTTGGATGCCAGCCTGTTTGTTCCAGTCCACCTGCAGGATGACGGGTTTGCCGGCTGAGATTGCCGCGTCGATCTGCGCGATGGGG
>DATIUT010000026.1:0-2326 GCA_035466615.1 Anaerolineales bacterium
GTGATCCTGCTCGTAAGCATCAGGTGCGGAAGAAAAAATCCGCCAAAAGTTCCCCCGAGAATATAAATGGCATTATCGTTGAAATTGGGCGCTGGTGACAACATGACCATCGCTGTTACAAAACCACCAATCACAACACCCAGAATAAACCGGATGGCAAGAAATGTGGCAGCGTCAATCGGCCATGGGTTGCCAGCCAGTTCCATCTTCCTGGCTGTGTCCTGTATTGCTTTTTGAGGGGTAAATCGGGAGGAAATTTCACCGATCTTCTTGACGATTGGGATGATGACGCGTTCAGCAAACGGCTGGGATAATTCTATCTCCTCAAGGGACGTAACATCTCCACTCTGCAGATATTCAGCCAGACGAGCCTGCAAAGGATCCTCATCCTCCTGGGTATTCTGCCGCAGGCTCACCGAGACAACGCCAATTACAACAAACAATACAAATAGAACGCCAGCAATCAATAAAATCACTGTTAGATTCATGTCACACCTCGATATCCGCGATCTTCATCATCACGAAATAACCGGCGAGGATCAAACCCACAATCACGGCCATGGAGATGATCCCACACAGGGGCTGAGGAATAATTTTATTCGGGGCAAAGAAAGTGCCGATATACTCCGGGCTGATAAACCAGAGAGCCAGGCCCAAACCCACGGGAATCATGGAAAGTATGCCACCAGAAGCCCTTACACTTGCCGTCATCACTCGAATCTCGCTCTTGATCCTGACACGTTCTCGGATGGTAAACGAAATTGTATCCAAAATTTCAGAGAGGTTACCGCCAACCTCTCTTTGAACGTTGATGGCAGTAATGACAAAATCAAGATCTTCGCTTGGAATGCGGCGAAAGAGATTATCCAATGCCTTTTCCATGGCAATACCAATTTGCATTTCCTGGACAACCCGGCGGAATTCATCTGCAATCGGTGATGGGAGTTCGCGACTTATCGCCTCCATTGCCTGCATTGTTGAATAACCGGCGCGGAGGCCGTTCACCATGAGGTTTAACATATCCCCCAATTGATCGTCAAACTTTCTAATCCTTGCGCTCTGCTGCTGCTTCACATAAAAACGCGGCGCAAAGAAGCCGACAATACCACCAATTAATATGGAGAATGGATTGCCTTGAATCGCCCAAGCTCCAAGGCCTAACACAACAGTGGAAATAAACACCAGGGCATAATATTCGGCAACCTTGAATTTTAGATCAGCACGGGCCAACTCTCTGGCTACACGATCGCCCATGGAGGAACTGGCAACTCTTCGATTGACCCAATCTGTCACTATTGACCTGGCGGCATCTTGTTGGGCTTGTTTGACCTGCTCATCTTCGCCCAACTGACCGAGGCGTTCATCCACCAATGATCGCTCACCAGATACGGTAATCACCACTCCCACGATCAATAGTATCAATATCAGTACGCCACCAATTAGCAATAGATTCATACTCTTAACCTGTCATTTTCTAGTAGCGACGACGTTCACCTATACCAAAGATGGACGGGGGTAAACTAATGCCCGCCGCTTCAATTTTATCTATGAATTTCGGCCTTAAGCCCGTTGGGCGTAAACGGCCTACAACCTTACCAGCTTCGACACCTGTCTGTTCAAAGATAAATATATCGGTCATGGTAATGACATCGCCTTCCATGCCGCTTACCTCAGTGACGTGAGTGATTTTGCGTGTACCATCTCGCATACGCGCCTGCTGACACACGACATCAATGGCGCTTGCCGTCTGCTCACGAATGGCTCGTATTGGCAATTCCATACCTGCCATTAAACACATTGTCTCAACGCGTGATAACGCATCACGCGGGCTGTTTGCATGGGCAGTCGTCATCGAACCGTCATGGCCAGTGTTCATCGCTTGAAGCATGTCCAATGTCTCACCGCCACGGCACTCTCCAACGATGATTCTTTCAGGACGCATGCGAAGTGAGTTAATTACAAGATCTCGGATCGTAATTTCACCGCGTCCTTCAATATTGGGCGGGCGCGATTCCAAAGTGACTACATGCTCCTGACGCAACTGTAATTCAGCCGCATTTTCAATGGTGATAATTCTCTCGTCATCGGGAATAAACCCGGACATAATGTTCAGGAGGGTTGTCTTTCCCGAACCTGTCCCGCCGGATATCAGGACATTTAAACGCGCCTCCACGCATGCCTTCAGGAACTGGACCGCTTCATGTGTTACTGACCCAAACTGTATTAACTGCTCGACAGTAATCGGATTTTTCGAGAATTTACGGATTGTAAGTGTCGGACCGACGAGTGAGATCGGTGGAATAACGGCATTCACACGAGAACCATC
>DATIUT010000027.1:0-13493 GCA_035466615.1 Anaerolineales bacterium
CCTCCCGGTTGAGATATGCGGTGTCAGCCATGTTTTGTCATTCCAATCGGTGATTTAAAAGCCAGCGGTATTGTAGTGGGGCGAGCGAGAGCATTCCGTGCGGGAAGTTTTCTCCGGAAAGAACGTCCACGGCGTTGCGGGTGATTCTCACATCCACGGATTCATTCCCAAGATTGTGGAGCGCGAGCATGATATCATTTTCATACT
The DNA here is from genome assembly GCA_035466615.1 of Anaerolineales bacterium. Taxonomy (GTDB): domain Bacteria; phylum Chloroflexota; class Anaerolineae; order Anaerolineales; family Villigracilaceae; genus Defluviilinea. Next base: position 208 of record DATIUT010000027.1, read on the forward strand.
GTCTTTGATAGGCGGCGACGGCATTTGTTCCCACGTCCACCCATTCAAACTCGCCCCGTCCAAAGCACTGATATTTTTTTCGGACGGCGATCATCTGTCGGATGGTGTGCCACAACGATCCGGGTTGATTGACCTGTGACTCGACGTTGACCCGCGATGGTCCGTAGACAACGTCGTCAACAACAGGGCTGTACAAGAGTTCAGCCGGCGCGTCGGAAAAGCCGGAGGCTGGTCCTGTATCCCATTGCATGGGCGTGCGGACGCCGTTTCGATCCGGGAGCCGGATGTCATCGCCCATGCCGATTTCATCACCATAATAAAGAATAGGCGACCCGGGCAAAGTGAACAGGAGGGAATGAGCCAGTTTTATTTTCCTGCAGTCATTGTCCAGAAGGGATGCCAGACGGCGTCGTATACCCAGATTGAGGCGCATGCGTTGCTCAGGGGCATAGTTCTCCCACATCCATTGACGTTCCTCTTCGGTGACCATTTCGAGGGTCAATTCATCATGATTTCGTAAAAAGACACACCATTGGCAGGTTTGGGGAATGGACGGTGTGCAATTCAAAATGTCGATCATGTCGTCTGCGCGCCCTTTTTTCAATGCCATGTAAATGCGCGGCATGATCGGAAAATGAAAACCCATGTGAAATTCATCGCCATCGCCGAAATAGGGACGCACATCTTCAGGCCATTGATTTGCCTCGCATAGCAGGATACGGCCGGGATAATGCTTGTCCATGAAGGTGCGCATTTTCCGGAGATATGCATGGGTCTCGGGCAGGTTCTCGCAGTTGGTGCCTTCCCGTTCGAAGAGGTAGGGCACTGCGTCAGCACGGAAACCGTCGATGCCGAGATCAAGCCAGAAGCGTGCCACGTCGATCATTTCCTCTTGTACTTTGGGGTTGTCGTAGTTCAGGTCAGGCTGGCTGGCATAGAAGCGGTGCCAATAATATTGCCCTGCCTGCTCGTCCCACGTCCAATTGGAGGGCTCAACGTCAAGGAAAATGATGCGTGTGCCCTTGTATTTTTGGTCTGAGTCGCTCCAGACGTAGTAGTCACGGTAGGGTGAGTTGCGGTCGGCGCGGGCGGCCTGGAACCAGGGATGTTGATCGGATGTATGGTTTAGCACGAGATCCATGATGATGCGGATTCCGCGCCTGTGCGCATCCTGTATAAGACCCCTGAATTCGTCCTCGGTGCCAAAGGTGTTTGCAATCCTGTAAAAATCCGAAATATCGTAACCATCATCAAGCAGAGGGGATGGGTAGATTGGCATCAGCCACAAACAGTCCACATCGAGAGCTTTGAGATAGTCGAGTTTTTCAGTTAACCCGCGCAGGTCTCCATGCCCGTCCCCGTTGCTGTCGCGAAAGGCGCGCACATAGACTTGATAGAAGACTGCATCTTTATACCAGAAAGGGTCATTATTCATTTTTGGAGGAAATGGGACCACTCAAAAACTAGCCCTTAACTGAACCTGCGAGCAGGCCGCGGACGAAATACCGTTGCAGGGCGAAGAACACAGCGAGGGGCAGCAACATGCTTACAAATGCACCAGACGTCAGTAAGTGCCAGTCTTGACCCTTTTCTCCAACTATGGATGCCAATGCAAATGTGATTACGCGTGTTTTTTCGCCGAGGAAGACCAGGGCCACAAGGTAATCGTTCCAAACCCATAGGAACTGGAAAATGGCAAAGGAAGCTAGGGCTGGTACAGAGAGAGGCAGGATCAACTGTATGAATATCGTAAAATTGGATGCACCGTCAATGTAAGCCGCCTCCAAAAGTTCACGCGGCAGTGTACTGATGTAATTGAATAACAAGTAGGTCGCCAGCGGCAGACCGAAGCCAGTATGCGCCAGCCAAATCCCTAAAAACGTTCCATTCAAATTTAGTTTGGTGTAATCCTGCAGGATTGGAACAAGTGAAACCTGCAACGGGACCACCAGAATGGCGACCACAATGGTGAACAGCAATCCGCGCCCGGGAAAGTTCAACCAGGAAAAGCCAAAAGCCGCAAATGCCGCGATCAGAATGGGGATAATGGTGGCAGGTACAGCCACCGCAATGGAATTGAGAAATGCACCGCCGAGGTTGTTCCCTTGGCGGACAATCTCGTTACCCGCCGCGTCCCTGAAAGATATCTGCTTGCCGGTCAGCACATCCTTGTAATTTTCGAGTGTCAGGTTGGAGGAAAACCCGACCCAGTGTCTTTCCGTCACCACGATCTCGCGGGTGCGCTTATTCCCTATCCAGGTCAGTTTACGGCCATCGGGCAAGGTTAGGCCCTGGCGCAGTTCCTCAAATGTGGAGGTGATGCCTTCTATTTGAAATGGTTCATCCACGTTGACAGATGGGTCGAGCTTGATGGATTCCGTTTGCACGTCAGTGATGTGCGGGAAAATTGTCCACCATCCGGAGTTGAAGATGTCCTGGCTCTGGCGGAAGGATGTGATCAGGATTCCAAGCGTTGGCAGTAGCCAGATAAAACAAATCAGAATTAGAGTCCCATTGACAAGAAAATTGGACCTGCCCCTTTGAAAGTTTGCGTTGGCAGTCATTAGAACATCCTCCTGTCCTTGTTGAACTCTCTCAGATTGTTGACGATCACCGGGATGACAGCAATCAGAAGGACAATGGCAATCGCAGAAGCGCGCCCGGTGTTTCCATATGTGAATCTCTGCAGGTAAAACTCATTGGCGATCACGTTTGTGCCGTTATTGCCACCGGTCATCACGCGCACAATATCGAACAGCTTCAGGCTGAAGATCACGATGGTTGTCGTCACGGTGATTAGTGTGCCCTTGATATAGGGGACGGTGATGCGGAAGAATGCCTGGATCTCATTCGCGCCATCAATGCGTGCCGCCTCCAGTAGTTCGGATGGAATGCCCTTGATGGCTGAGGACAGAATAACCATGGCGTAACCGGTTTGCAGCCAGACCATGATGATGATCAGAAAGAAATTATTCCAGGGCGGCAGGCTGAGCCAGGGCTGGGATTTCCCTCCCAGTGCCAGCACAATGGCGTTTAATAGACCGATCTCCTGGATGCCCACCCCCTCGCCCTTGTACGTGTAAATGAATTTCCAGATCACGCCCGCCCCAACGAAGGAAATTGCCATGGGCATGAAGATGATGGATTTATAGACCGCTTCATATCGGGACCGATCAGCCAGGACCGCGATCAACAGGCCGAATCCTACGCTCAACGATGTACCCAGGAGCATCCACAACAGGTTGTTGCGGAATGTTTCGAGCATGATGCGGTCTGTGAAGGCAAACAGGTAGTTGTCAAAACCGACCCATTTCATGCTCAAGGCATCCTGAAAACTGTATATCAGCGTACGAAGAACCGGTACCGCAAGATACCATCCCATGATGACGACCGCCGGTCCGATGAAGACAAAAGGTTGCAGTATACGCGCCCATTCGCCAGGGAGTTGCTCCACGATCCAATTCGAAACCACAAAGAGGATTGCCACCCCACCCACCCCCCAAAGGATGGCCACCAAAACGATCACAAGTTGCGGTGCATTGCTGTCCCGCAGGAATATAAAGACCTGCCATAATACAAGAAAAGTGATCGCGGGAACGAAGAGCGAAATCAGGATTCGCCCAATTCCTGTGGTCAGCCAATTAATAACCTGTGCAGAAGGCAAATTCTTGCTTTGCATGGCATATACCTCCTTTAGTCTGGTTTGATGGTAAGGAAGCCGAGAGGAGCAGGATGAAAGATCACTTCCCGCTCCTCTCTATATTTTAATCTGTTCCTGGTCGTTTATGACCGGATTGCATGGTTTACTTTGGCCAGGATTCGTCGATCTGTTTCAAGGCAGTTTCCCGGTCAATGGAACCGCTGACATAATCTGTCATGTACTTCCAGAAAGTGCCCGCGCCTACCGCACCTGGCATCAGGTCGGAGGCATCGAAGCGAAAGGTGGTCGCGTTGCGGATGATTTCAGCCACGCCGCGGGTAACAGGATCCTTGTACCAGTTCAGATCTGCGTCGTTATGTGTCAGGATCGCTCCGCCCTGTTCCACCCAGCCCTTGAGCGATTCGCCGGTTGAGAAGTACTGTATGACGGCACGCACTTCGGGGCGGTCGTTGAACATTGCGTAAATGTCACCGGCACCCAGGACAGGCTTGCCATAGGCTGGGTCAATGGGGGGCAGGTAGAAGAAGTCATAATCCACACCGGCCACTTTGCCTTCGGGGAAGAAGGATGTAACGAAATTCCCCTGACGGTGCAACCAGCACTTGGGAGGCGCGTCAAACATGGGGGCGGGGGCATCGCCGAAGAAGGTCGTGGGGATGGTCGCGCGTCCGCCATAAACATAGGCGTCGTTGAACCAGATGGCTTCGATGTAATCCAGCGCCTTGTTCACTTCGGGTGAGTCAAATTTCAACTCGCCGGCAACCCACTTGTCATAATTTTCGGGCGAGGTGGTGCGTAGCATCACATCCTCGATCCAGTCCGTCATTGTCCAACCGGTTGCCGCGCCAGATTCCATTCCAATGCACCAGGGGGTGTCTCCGTCTGCAGCAATCTCTTCGGTCAGCGCCATCAACTCATCCCAGGTCTCGGGGACTTTATAGCCAGCGGCATCAAATTCCGCCTTGGGATAGAACACAAGCGATTTTCCATTTGCGCGAGCCCAAATGCCAGCGGTGAAGGGACCGTTTGGTCCTTCCATGGTGCCGAGGTCGCGCCAGGCCTGGGTATAGTTCTGCTCTATCCAAGCCGGATTGATGACGGTTTCGATGTCGATTGCCTGGCCCTTTGCGGCTGCAATTGCCAGCAGGCCGGGTTGCGGAAAGTCGACTATGTCAGGTCGGTCGCCGCCATCCAGACGAATGGTGATGGTCGCTTCGAATTCTTTTGAGCCTTCATATTGAATGTCAATGCCAGTCGCCTCCTCGAAGCCCTTGATGGATTCTGCAAAGATCACGGCATCTGCATCGGTGAACGGGCCGGTCATGGTTACAACAGCGCCTTTGTACATCCCGGCGTAGGCATTTGCCAGTTCCTGGCCTTGTGGCAGTGCCTCAGGTATGGAGGGTCCCTCTGGTGCCGCGGGCTCTTCCGTGGCAACGCCACCGCCACAGGCCGATAATAGCATGGACGCTATAATCATAAGACTTGCAAGGATCATTGTGAAACGAGTTTTATTCATATTCTCCTCTTTTTCAGATTGGGTCTTGCGTATGGATTGGGTGAACCTGTAGAGTTGTTATATGTTGAAGGTTGACACCTCCTTTCCAATTATTGATGTGGATCAAGAAACCGGCTTGCACGACTTGCGGATGATGAGTTCTGTCTCGAGGGTAAGATGGTTGTCCTGCCTGGTTTCATTTCCCTGGATCATGTCTAATAGCAATGTGCATGCACTTTGTGCCAGCGCCTCGGCCGGCAGTCGTATGGTGGTGAGAGGGGGATCGGAATATCTTGCCCAGGGAATATCATCAAAACCGATCAGGGAAATATCATCCGGGATGTGCATATTCGCCTCCCGGATTGCGGCTTTGGCGCCAATGGCCACATTATCACTGGCAACGAACACCGCGGTGAACCTTTCACCGCTTTGTAACAGGGATTTCATACATTCATAACCACTTTCCGGGTCAAAGTCAGCGTAGCAGATGAGATTTTCTTTTATTGGAATATCCATTCTGGACAAAGCGTTTTTGAATCCAGCCACACGTGCCGGGGCGGCAGTGTATTCGGGAGGAGCATTCGATATGCAGGCGATATTCCGGTGACCCAACCCTATCAAGTAGGATGTTGCTTTTTCTGCTGCTTTGGTATTGTCCACATCTACAAAAGGCAGTTTCGAGCCGGTTATACTGCCCATCATTACAGTGGGAATGTCCACACTTTCCAGAGCCTTGAGTGCTTTGTCATTTAGCCGGGGAGTGGAAAGGATCATGCCATCGATCCGTTTGGCGCGTGCCAGCTCAAAATAGGCAGACTCCTGATGCTCTGTCTCCACCCAATCGACCAGAATCCGAATATTGTGCTTTTTTGCAGTTGTCAGCAGGCCGCTGATTATTTTTGGGAGAAAGGCATCAGTTGCTATGTGATGCTGAGATCGGGTGAGTACCAACCCGATTGCCTTGGTGCGGCGACTGGCAAGTGCTTGCGCGGTCGCGTCGGGTACGTATCCCAATTCGTTTGCGGCGTCAATGACTTTTTGGCGCGTTTCAGGGCTGATCTGGATCCCCTTTACGTCATTTAGTACAAGAGAAACGGTTGTACGGGATACGCCAACCATCTCTGCTACATCTTTGCTTGTGACACGTTTTCGTTGCAAGGATTACCTTTCTACTAACACGTGTTACTAACGCGCGTTAGTAGTTTAGCATTTTCCCTATGTTCTTGTCAACTCCCCCCTTAAAATTTTAAGAATACTCGGAACTTGAAATAATCAAACCCATCCCAATTAATATGCCGCCCACAAGAAATAGCGGTGTGATTTTTTCTCCAAGGAAAAACCAGCCTAGGAGTGTCCCAACAACAGGCTGAGCAAAAAATGTCAGGGACGCGACCGTTGCCGGCAGTTGAGCGAAGGCATAATTCCACAGGAACATGGCAAGCGCGGTGGATATGATTCCGAGGAACAGAATTCCCAGGATGATGCCAATTGTCATCTCGCCGATCCCTTGTTTGTTGATTTCGAGAATGCCGAACAGGATGCTCGATGGGATTCCTCCTGCAAGCATCACCGTGCTTGAAATGAGCAGATCGGCTGTTTTGGACACTTTTCGTACCAGCACGGAATACAATGCCCAGGTCAACGCAGCGGCGAGCAGGCTGAGATTGCCCATAAAAAGCGATGATGAGAAATCTGCTGTTCGCGGGTCTATGACAGCGATCACGCCAAGAGATGAAACCACCAGAGCCATCACCCCTCGCATTGTTGTTTTTTCCTTGAGTAAGTAGGGTGCAAATAAAAGCACAAATGCTGGTGTGGCGGAAGTGACCAATGCCCCGTTCGATGCGGTGGAAAGCTTTGTCCCTACGAATTGAAATCCCAGGGAAATGCCGTATCCCACAATGCCAACAAGAAAACTGTCGAGGAATTGTCGTTGTGTAAATCCGATTTTCCTGCGAAGGGCAACCATGGTTCCCAGGACCAAGGCTCCCAGTATCAGGCGAATGGCAAGCAAGGTGAAGGGGGGAATGACTTCCAATACCACCTTGCTGACGACATACATTCCACCCCAGATTGATGCGGCGCTAAGCCCACACAGAAGGCCGATGACGTTTTTATTCATAAGGCTGGGATTATACCTTCAGGGGGGCGATTATTCGTATGATCTGTTCTGTCTGATTCTCTTTATACCCCCTCTTTGTCTCTTTTCCTTCAGTCTTTTTTCGTGAGAGGCGTATGTGGGCTTTGTCTTTACACGTTTCTTTGGCTCCATCATTGACTTTTGGACAAGCCTGACGAACTTCCGAATGGCATCCTCGCGGTTTGCCTCCTGCGTACGGAAGCGTCTGGCTTCGATGACCAAAACGCCATCAGTGTTGACTCGCTTCCCGGCAAGTTGGACCAGGCGTCCCTTTATATCTGAAGCGAGCGATGGAGAGTTGGCAATGTCAAATCGCAGTTGGACAGCTGTCGCCACCTTGTTCACGTTCTGCCCGCCGGGACCGGACGCGCGTATGTATTCGAATTGCAGTTCGCGTTCGTCAATGTAAATGGATGGCGTGATTTTGGACATAAGAAACACCCCTCTCCTAAAAGGAGAGGGGCAGAGGTGGGATCGCGTGTGACCTAGAACATCAAGGCGTTGATCTTGTCGATCATTTCAGGAGCTGGCCTCAAGTCTGACTTGGTGAGGCGGTTGAGGGGAGTATCTACGAGGTTATAAGTTTCAGCCAGTGAAGGCTTTTCGGTGTTGACGTAGATCAGACCGGTGGCGAGCCAGTCGTTGCGTTGTGCCTCTTCCAGCACGCGCAAAGCTTCGAAACGGTTGGTGGGGTCGTATCCATTTTCGAGATTCTTAAGGATGACAATCGAACCATCGTGCATGACGACTTCACGAACTTCACCGTCCTGCAATTCCTGTTCGAGCATGATCTCGTTGCGGGGGGCAATGTAAGTGATGTCGTGCAGGGGTTCCTCGTGATCTTTGCCCCAGGCGTAGGAGTGGTAGGCGTTATCCTGGTTGTTGAAGGTGACACAGGGACTGATGATATCGAGTACGGCAATGCCGTTGTGCGCGAATGCCGCCTTGAGCAATTCCTTGACCTGTTTGGGGTTGCCCGCGAACGAACGGGCGATGAAAGTCGCGTTCGAGATGAGTGCCTCCATGCATATGTCAACCGGCATGTAGGGGTTGGTTCCCTGTTTCTTGAGCGAGAGACCCTTCTCGGCGGTTGCGGAGAATTGACCCTTGGTGAGGCCGTACACGCCGTTATTCTCCACGATGTAAACCATGTTCACGTTGCGGCGCATGACGTGCTTGAACTGTCCCATACCGATGCTGGCGGTATCGCCGTCACCGGAGACACCGATGCCTTTCAAGTGATGATCGCCGAACAACGCGCCAGTGGCGATGGAAGGCATGCGTCCGTGCAGGCTGTTGAAGCCGAAGGAACGGTTCATGAAATAGGTGGGGCTTTTGCTCGAGCATCCGATACCGCTAAACTTGATGACATTCTCGGGCACCACATTCATTTCGTACATTGCGGCGACGATCTGGTTCGAGATCGAGTTATGACCACAACCTTGGCAGAGAGTGGTGGGGTTGCCGCGATAGTCATTTTTTGTGAGACCGGCCAGATTTGTGTTGGCCGGTGCGCCAGCCATGGGGAGGGCAGACATTATTTGGCTCCTTTCTTGCCGCTCTTGACGGTCTTTGTTTTACTGGCAACGCTCTTCTTGGGAGCGGCTTTCTTGACTGCCACCTTCTTTTTTGCAGTCGCTTTTTTCACTGATTTAGCGGGTTTGGGTTCTGTGTACTGTGCCAGAATGCCTTCCCGAATCCATTTGGCGGAAGCGGGCATGCCATCGCCGAACGCAACGGACTTTAATTTCATCACATGCTCTGGATATTCCCAGGAGATCAGCTGGTGCAAGTGCCCGTCACGATTCATTTCCACGACGAAGATCTGGTCATAGTTTCTGACGAATTCATCCGCCTCCTGAGTGAAGGGGATGGCACGTACACGCAGGAAGTCGGCTTTGATGCCCTGTTCCTTTGCGAGCAGGTCCCGGGCTTCGTTGACGGCTGACTCAGTCGATCCATAGGCAATGATGGCAACCTTTGCGCCGGGGGTCTTGAACACAACCGGCTTTGGCATGTATTGTTTTGCGGTGACGAATTTCTTTTTCAGGCGCATCATGTTGCGATGAAATATGCCGCCGTCCTCGGAATACCTTGCATATTCATCATGGCCGGTGCCGCGCGTGAAGTAGGAACTCAAAGGGTGTTTGTTGCCAGGGAACGTGCGATAGGCAATACCGTCGCCATCCTTGTCGAGGTAACGTCCCCAGTTGCCCTTCAGTTCATCGAGGTCTTTTTCAAATAATACCTTGCCTCGATCCATGGGTGTTTTGGGATATTCGAATGGCTTGCTCATCCACTGATTCATGCCCATGTCAAGATCTGACAAAATGACAACCGGTGTTTGCAGGCGCTCGGCAATGTCAAAAGACTGCCAGCCAAAATCGAAGCATTCGTTCATGTTACCGGGCATCAACACAATGGTGTCGCTGTCGCCATGCCCCATATTGGTGGAGAAGCGCAGATCAGCCTGGGATGTACGCGTGGGCAGGCCTGTGCTGGGACCGATGCGCTGGATGTCCCAGATTACGATCGGGACTTCGGCATAGTATGCGAGGCCTACGAATTCGGTCATGAGGCTCAAACCAGGGCCGGAGGTGGATGTCATGGCTCGTAAACCACTCCACCCCGCGCCAACTGCCATGCCGACCGCGGCGAGTTCGTCCTCGGCTTGCACCACGGCGTACGTATGTTTTCCATCTTCACGTTTGCGGAGCATCGGAAAATAATCATTCATTGCCTCAGCCAGGGATGTGGCTGGGGTGATCGGATACCAGGCAACGAACTGAGCGCCGCCGAAAATCGAGCCGATCGCGGCGGCGGTATTGCCGTCTGCCATGATCATGCCCTTCGTCTTGTCCATGGGCTCGAGATAAAACGGGTCTTTCTTTTCGAGATTTGTCTTTGCCCACTCATAACCAGCGTTGACTGCGCCCATGTTCATGCTGATCGGTTTTTGTTTGCCCTTGAAATGGAAATCGAGCGCGGCTTGGATGTTTCCCAAATCAATGCCGATCATATGCGCGAGCACGCCCACGTATACCATGTTGCCTACAAGGTCACGGAAGTCGGCTGGAACGTTGGGGTCATTCTTGACGAGTTCCTTGACCGGCATTGGGTAGATGGCGATGTCTGTACGGTTGATGGGGAGTCTGATGTGATCGGCGTAGAAAAAAGCCCCGCCCGGCGCGACAGACTCAAGGTCACGCGTGAACGAATCGGGGTTGATTGCAATAACGATCTCGTTGATCTCGCGTCGTCCCAGATATCCATCCTTGCTGGCGCGGATCGTATACCACGTGGGCAGGCCTTGGATGTTGGAGGGGAAGAGGTTCTTGCCTGAAACCGGGATACCCATCTTGAAGATTGCTCTCAGGATGGTGTTGTTGGCTGTTGAACTGCCGGAGCCGTTCTTTGTGCCAACAATGATCGAGAAATCATTTACTACTTTGTTCATAATGCTCCTAAGTTATTTTTCCGTCTTTACGAGGGCGAAGCCTGAAATAATCTCCTTGTCATATTGGGGATTGCTTCGTGGCGCTTTAGCGCCACTCGCAATGACAGATAAGTATCATGGCCTGTGGTACAGGAGGTCGGTGTGCGCGATCAGCGCGTTGTAACCTTCGTCATGTTTTCCGTTGCAAATCGCCTCCACCATTTGTTGGTGGTAGCGCCAGACTTCCTCCAAATACTCGTAGCCGCCGGTAAAGACGTTCAAGCCGACGTTCTCATACGCGTCCCAATAGGCTTCCAGGATTCCAGTAACGAACGGATTCTCGAGACGGCTATAGATCATCAAATGCAAGGTACGATGTTCTTCGTGCGGGACACGGATTGGCGAGCCTTGTAATTTCTTGAAGGCGCGTGTGATCAGGTCTCGCAATTCGTTTTTATCCTCTTCAGTGAGTTTCCCAACCGCCTCATGCCAGAAGGCGGCTTCCACGTGATTGCGCAGTTCGGAATATTTGCGGAAGTGTTCGTTGTTGAGCGCCAGGGCATACCCGAGACTTTGGCGGATGGCCGGCGTAAAGGAATAGTCCCTGCGTTTCGTTCCCAGCCGCGGCTTGACCTCGACCAGCCCAAGCGCACGCGCCACCTCAAGCTGTTCTCGCAGGGACGCAACGCTGACGCCCAACTCTACGCTCAGTTTTTTGAGAGAGGGGAGTCCGTTTTCGACCTCTTTGTGGGCGGCAAGATAACGGAGAAACTCGGAAATATCTGGGGAAATTCGGTCTCGTATTACCATATGTGATTAATCAGATAAATCAGAGTATATGACGATTTTTGGAGTAAGTCAAGGATGGGATGATTAATGTTAGGTAAATGTAATATTTGGCACGGTCACACTTTTTTCAGCGCAGACTCGAGGTCGGCGATGATATCTTCAGCAGATTCGATGCCTGTTGAAAGCCGAACCAGTCCATCGGGAATTCCGACGCGGGCGCGTTCTTCAGTGGTCAAACCACGATGGGACGATGTCATCGGATGCAGGACAAGTGAGTAAATGTCTCCAAGTGTTGTTGCAGGTAGACAAATGGAGAGGGATTCCATAAAGTTGAACACCATGTTCTTATCGGCGCCATCAATTTCAAACGAAATTACACCGCCAAATCCTTTTCCTCCAAAAAGTTGATTCGCAAGTGAATGTTGCGGATGATCCGCCAATCCGGGGTAATGTATGGTCTTAATTCGTGAATGTGTGCGAAGCCATTCGGCAACCCGCAACGCGTTATGACATTGTTGTTTCATGCGGAGGGGCAGGGTTTTGAGACCGCGCAGGGCAAGCCATGCTTCAAAAGGCCCCAATACACTGCCAATCAACTTGTTCAACTCAAAGAGTTTGTTTTTGTTTGCTGTTGAGGTTGCGATCACCCCTGCCAGCACGTCTCCATGACCAGAGAGATATTTGGTTGCGGAATGAATTACATAGTCTGCGCCATGTTCAATTGGATTGAACAAATATGGTGATGCGAAGGTGTTATCCACCAAAAGGGATGTACTGTGTTGGTGTGCCAGTTCAGCAAGTGCAGGAATGTCTGCCACTTTGAGGAGCGGATTGGAGATCGATTCCAAATACAGGATGGTTGCTCCTGTTTCCCTGAGCGCAAACCCCACTTCATCATGGTCGCTGACATCCACCATGCGGACGGTCACATTCGTGCTGGCGGATAAATCCCGCAGCAAAGTGAAAGTGGCGCCATAGACATCCAGTGCGGCGACAATAGACGTGCCTGCTCTGGCTCCCGCTCCCAACAACGCGGCATGGATCGCCGCCATGCCTGATCCATAAGCTTGTGCGGCTTCGGCATTTTCGAGATTTGCGACAGCATTTTCGAAGGCTTCCACTGTTGGATTTGAATATCGCAAATAGACTTGTCCTGGTTTTTTTGTGATCGAATACTGCATCCAGGTCATCCATGCTTTCGTACAGATAGCCGACTGTGTTCCAGATGGGCGTGGTGACTGGTCTGAAATCCGCGGGCGGGATGCGTTCCCCGGCATGCACCGCGCGTGTTTGGAAGGATTTATTGTTAAGGCTGCTCATGGGGTCATCCTTTTAGATTGAGTGTATTGCATTTCGGAATATAAAATCGCCCCTGATCTTTTATTCGATCAGGGGCTTTGGATTAGCTGGGTATTACCAGATGTTTCTTTTCTGTATTTTCATGTTTTTCGTGTTTCAGTTTTCTTTTCTCCTTGAGGGTATGTTTGGATTTCTTTTTTTGTTCCTTCTTGCCTTTGTCTTTTTTACCGGCGTGACTCATATTTATCTCCTTTTGGTGGTTCATTTGGTAATCTGCATCAAAACCTGAATATTGTTTGTGCGAGGAGTTGTGGAGTCGGTGATCTGCCTTTAGCATACAACCAAAACAGCCTTCTTGCAAGGGACTTTTCTTGCCCGGATGCATGAGGCTCGGGATTCAAGGGAGGAGGGGACGGACAAACTTCCATTTCAATGAGTTGTCATGTCTTTGTGAGAGGGGTTC
>DATIUT010000028.1:0-3002 GCA_035466615.1 Anaerolineales bacterium
AGCACCTGCGCGGTCATATCGCGCTCTGAGATGGCGCCTGTGAGTTGCAACAGACGGTCGGCGAGCGTGGATTTGCCATGGTCCACATGGGCGATAATGCAGAAGTTACGGATATGGTCGGTCATACTTGCTTTTAGGAAACTATCTCTTTATTTCAGAAAATTCAGTACATGGTTGGTCTGTTATGGTGGGCTAAAAGTTCAACGCAGTACTATAGTTGCGTGCGGAAGTATAACCGAGAATTTTCACCACAGAGACACAATGGGACGATTCTTCGTCATGATCCATTACAGATTCCATCGTATCCCCATGGTTTATAGATAATGGCTATTGGGAGTTGTTTCGGGCTGGGAACCAGCGCATCAAGTCCCGCCGCTTGATGACAAGGTAGATAAGCATGAGCAACCCGCCATATACATAAAGGTAATATGAATACAGGGATGAATATCCGCGGTCATCCACTTCGAGATTCAAGATGTCGAGAATGGTCCCGTCAATGGCACCCTGCCAGTAGATGATCAACCCCAGCCCCAGCGCGCCAACGATCAACCCGGTCAGGGATGCAAAAAACCCCTTGCGCCTGATAAGCTGGCGGCAGATGAAATATGCCAGCACACCAAAGAGCGCCAGGCTGGCTACAAGCTGCAGGATCGCACCGTCAAAATCGGCATATTCAACGAAATCAGGCAGGTACTGGAGAACATAGGGGAACCAACTGCCAATACAAACCACGGCAAGAAAGGCAACAAAATAGACCAGGTACATGATGGTATCCGGCAGAACGGTCTGGTTTCCCATGGGACGGATACACAGCGCCCGCAGGAGTTTCTCCGGTTCGTTGATCAGTTTTCCTACAACTTCCAGGTTCCTCACCCCGCGGCGAAAATCCATCCATTGCACCCTGGAAAGTTGCGGGGAAATTTTGTCGTTCGATTGCAGGATCACGGGATAGACAATATGTTTTTGACAATCCACCTCGCTGGCGCTCTTGAAGGCTGAAACCAGCGTAAACACCGATTCAGCGGAGGCAGGAGCCTCCGCTTCGGTGTGTCCATGGTGTTTGAGGGATTCAGCCATTTCCGCCGCGACGACGCGGTCCTGCGGCGCGTGCTCGATAAAAAAGGAGGCAGGTTTGAGATCCGTGTATTCAACAACCTCCCGACGACCCGAAAAGATCGGCACGGTCGCCTCCGGTTTGCCCCATCTCTGCATGCCTGGCGAACGCAGCACGGTCATCAATGCGATCACAAAAGGGATGCTTGCCAGACTCAAGTCGAGGGCAAAATAATAAAAATCGTCGTTGACCGAAAAGAGGGATGTCAGATACAGGGAAACCGGCAACATGAGCAGTGCCGCCTGCACGATCAGGTACTGAAAACTGCGTTTGAAGATGCGGAGAGGCAACGGAACCAGGAAAAATGGAATGAACAACGTCCAAAGGGCGCCAAGGGACATGACAGCCACAACCATGCTAAGCGCGAACGCCGCCCAAACCACACCCGGAACCTTGAAACCCATTTGCGGCATAGGACATTGCTCCCTTTCTGGCATCTCCAAATGGCGTCTCAATTCCTTCAAGGCTTCCTTGTAATTTCCGCGGAAATCCACCCACTCGTATTGTTCCAGTTCCGCAGGCAGATCCACAGCCTCGAAAATGAGGAGAATGATGCGCTTGTCCTTTTCCTTGAGCACGCGTCTCCATTCCACCTCCACGTTCTGGGATGCGATTGCCGACCTTGAAACAACCAGCAGGATGATATTTGCATCCAAAATACCCTGATAAATCTGTTCTTCCCAGGGGTTGCCGGGCACCAGACTGCGATAATCCAGCCAGAGGTTGTACCCCTCCTGTTCCAGACGACCAGCCAACTCATCCACAAATCCTACTTCACGACGCGAATAACTGATAAAAAGATTCGGTTTCATGGCGCATCCTTCCGATACTTTGCAGGGTTGAATTTGCGGATTATACAATATTGCCAATTCAGATGGGAATTCTCAACTAGTGGAGGTGGTCAGAATGAAGGTTTTTGACCCCACCCCTGTCTAATCCAGTAGAATGACCGTCATGGACAGCCAATGGCTCAAGCAATGCCGGGCGGGAGATTCGCTGGCTATCGAACGATTGGTACAGGCACATCAAACAGGTGTGTACCGGCTGGCGCTTTCCATCCTCGACAGCCCCGATGAAGCCGACGATGCAACGCAGGAGGTGTTCCTCGCGGCGTTGCGTTCCCTCGATTCGTTTCGCGGAGACGCGTCGCTCAAGACCTGGCTGTTCAGTATCACCATCAATGTGTGCCGTTCCCGTTTGGGACGAAGCAAAAGCCGCGCGCGGCTGCGTCAGATTTTGCAAAGCCTGTTTCGCAGCGACCAGGCCCACCCTGAGTCGGAAGCGATTCAACACGAGGCGGAGTCCGCGTTGTGGCGTGCGGTCCGCGCGCTGGACGAGAAACATCGCATTCCCATCACCCTTCGCTACTACCATGACCTGCCTGTCGCCGAGATCGCCGAGATGCTCGGCGTCCCCGTTGGAACGGTCCACTCCCGCTTGAACCATGCACGCGAACGATTGCGTGCGAGGTTGAAGGATGAACAACCATGAATGGACTCCCGCACAAACAAGCCAGACGTTACATGCTTGCGGATCATGATGGACTGCTCAGCGACGCCCAGCGCCTCGACCTCGAAACGCATCTTGCCGGATGCGAAACCTGCCGCGCCGAATCCGAATCCTTATCCACGCTGACGTCGCGCCTGCAAAGTGAATTTCACAACCGATGGGATGTACACGACGGTCCTTCTGAAAATGTGATTTCAACGATTCGCTCACAGACACGGAGGATCATTATGTCGAACAGAGTTAGATTTGGGATGGGAACACTGGCAGGGCTTGCCGCATTGATCGTATTGGGGTTTGGGCTGAACTTCGTGATCTCACAGCTAAGGGGCCATTCCAATGCGGCAAGTGAGACCACTGCGCCTGATACTGATATGCCGGT
>DATIUT010000029.1:0-11296 GCA_035466615.1 Anaerolineales bacterium
TACAACGTTGAACGCGGCTCAAACCCAAGACCAAAACAATGCCAATGTCATTGCGGCTCAAATCGCGGCGACCGCTGAAATTGTGCGCGCCAATGCACAGGCAACCCTGAATTCAGCTGGTTCAACGCAGAACGCCGCGCTAACTCAGGATGCGATCCGGCAGACTCAAATGGCGGATCTGGCGACAACAAGCGCACAATCATTGCTGATTCAACAAAACAAAGATGATCTTGCCGCCAGTACCCAGACAGCCATTGCCAATAATATCGCCACCCAAACCCAGGCCGCGGCCGCGACATCTCAATGGTACACAGATCAAACACGCCAACGCGAAGAAGAAAGGCGGGGTCCAATTGCCTTTCTCTGGATGTGGTGTCTGCCGATGTTCATTTTACTGTTTGCGGGTTTGTTCCTTTGGGGATACTGGCGTCGGTTAAAGATACAGCAAGACAACCAACGTATTCTTGAAGCCCCTGTTGAGAGGTTGCCAGCGCCAACGATGGGAATCATATCTCATCAACATGATGATTCGTTGCCGCACATAGAGAGTGACATTATAGATGCCCGTTATCAGCCTATGAAACCTGACGACCAGGTGCGTGGATGGCTTGAGGAAGTCAAGCACAAGCTATTAAGTCGCGATAAGGAGGAGGAAGATGATCACTCCAACAATTGAGCCTCATCATTTCGATCAAGAAGCCCGGCGAGTTAGAAATCAGACATCGGCAATTCTGACACGCTGGGGTTTGTTGCCGCGATTTAAACGTTGGCGATTAACACAGGATCCAGATACTGGAATGATCGTACTTTTTGGGATACTCAATAACCGTTATATAGCCACGCATACGTCAATCCCATTCAGTAACTACTTTGATCCTCGTTTATTACATGATCTTGCAAACGAAATGCAATTACAAGTAGTGGCTTGCAACAGCGACGGACTCCGCTATGCCTTTATCCTGGATCGAGGCCGGTTTTGAAAATTACCAACGCATATAGACTTCCCTTTTATTGATAACGGCAAACTTTTGGTCAGGGTTGTTTACAGCGACAACCAGCAATCCGTGCCGGCTCCCCCCATAGACATCGCAATGGTTGATGATCAAACGCTGGTGCGCGAGGGTGTAGAGGCGTTCCTGAAGGTCTTTGACGACATTAAACTCCGGGAGGACGCTGCTGTACCGCTTTCTGCGAAAAATCCGCCGGATATCATGGTGATTGACGAACATGAATTCAAAAAAAGGGTGGCGGAGCATGAAACCAATCGTCAGAGGCTTAAACGGATCAATAAATTAATTGGCAGTGTTACTGAGGAGAAAAGATAATGAAATTGAACTTGTTCTTTATTGCCATGTATCTGTTTACCCTACTGGCTTATCCATTTGTATTCATGCATGACAAACTACGCCAGTTTTCAAAAGCAATAAATTTATCGGTTACTGGACTGGTCATACGGTCATACCGGGCGGATGAACCATCGGAAACATTGAACATTAAGAAAGGTGATTATGCGTACGCAAAAGATTAATTTTCCAGAACAGGAAGTGCTGTGCGTTTTCCCTAATGAACGTTCGGACTTGGTTCAAGCCATCTCAGAGTTACAGTTGACTGACGGCCATCCTGTCATTGTATTGATTGGCGGCGGAATTGACGAACAACAGGCGGATATGACCGGGCGCGCCATCAATACCATTGCCGGGATCGCAGATGACCTGAACGCTGTAATCATTTGCGGGGGAACTGACATGGGAGTCATGGCTGAAATCGGCCAGATACGCTGGAAAAGCGGTTATACATTTCCTTTGGTCGGCATCGCTCCTGAAGAGTTGGTCACCTGGACTGGCGGCCCACGCAGTACAAAATTTTTATGGTGGGGGAAAAAGCGTTGGCAGTTGGAGCATCATTATTCCAGTTTCATCCTGGTGCCTGGCGGTCAGTTTGGGGACGAGTCTCCCTGGATCATCGATGCAGCAACCATGATATCCAAAGATCACAAGTCTGTGACGGTCCTGATCAACGGCGGAGAAGTATCCCGGAAAGACATCGAATTAAGCCTGGAGATGCGTCGTCCCGTTATTGCTTTGAGTCGCACTGGACGCCTGGCAGATGAATTATCCAGAGAGCCCAATCGAAACAAACTGATCACCATAGCCTCGGCAATTGCTGAACAACGAATTATTGATGTTGTTAAAAACGCATTATCGGTGACAGAAAGAAGTATGCCAATCCCATCATTGGTCAGCACAATACAAGCCGCAGGGAGATGAGTTCGATCTATAGGGACAACGTCATCAGACAGTGTTTATAAAAATGCCTGCGAGGTTCAAAAAGCAGGGTGAACCAGGGCAAAGTACAGATCCATCCTGCAATTCAATGATTTCAAAACAAGGAGAAAAAAATGGGACGCAAAGGTGTCAGTAAACGCAAGCCGAAAAAATCAAGACCGGTTCCCGGTACCAATATCGGCGACTCTTCCAATGCCCACTCGTCAGTGCAGTCGCTGGTGAACGACAAGAGCGCCCCCTTAAACAGGGATGGTATAAAAAAAACGTCAAACGGATGGAGCAAAACACAAAAGAAGCGCTAGGCAAATGTGGTCAGGCACAATTTTGATTGTGTGGCCATCGAAAGGAGCCGACAGTGAAAATCCTGTTTGTTTATCCCGAGTTTCCCGATACCTTCTGGAGTTTCAAACACGCTTTGAAATTTATCCGGAAGAAGGCAGGTGCGCCTCCGTTGGGTCTGCTGACTGTTGCGGCGATGTTGCCTTCCGGTTGGGAAAAACGGCTGATTGATCTCAATGTGATGGAGCTTGTAGACAAAGACCTGAAATGGGCAGATTACGTTTTCATCAGCGCCATGATCGTGCAACGCACATCGGCGCACGACATCATACGACGCTGTAAAAATGCCGGTGTGAAGGTTGTCGCGGGCGGTCCGCTCTTCACGATGGAACACGAGCAATTCCCGGATGTGGACCATTTTGTCTTGAACGAGGCTGAGGAGACGCTAATGCCGTTCTTGCTGGACCTGGAACAGGGTCAGGCTCGACGCGTTTACTCGTCCGAGGAATTCCCAGACATTCACCAAACCCCCATCCCACTTTGGGAACTGGCGGATCTCAGGCATTACGAGACGATCAGTATCCAGTTTTCGCGCGGCTGTCCTTTCAATTGTGACTTTTGCAACGTGACCGCGTTGCTGGGGCATCGCCCGCGCACCAAGACTCCCGCACAGATCATTGCCGAGTTGAATACCATCTATGCGCTTGGCTGGCGCAAGAGCATTTTTTTCGTGGACGACAACTTTATCGGAAACAAAAAGCAGATCAAGACCGAGTTGCTTCCAACCCTGATCGAATGGCGCAAGGGCAAAACCGGCATGCCGTTTAGCACAGAAGCCTCCATTAACCTGGCGGATGACCCGGAACTGATGCGGTTGATGGTGGAGTCCGGGTTCGATACGATATTTGTCGGGATCGAAACGCCCAATGTGGATAGTCTGACCGAGTGCAGTAAGAGTCAAAACAAGGGACGCGACCTGGTGGAGAGCGTCAAGCAACTCCAGCGCGCAGGACTCCAGGTACAGGGCGGTTTCATCGTCGGGTTCGACAATGACTCCCCTTCGATCTTCCAACAGCAAATTGACTTCATTCAAAAAAGCGGGATTGTGACAGCCATGGTCGGGTTGCTGCAGGCTCCTTTGGGAACGCGGCTGTATGAGCGTATGCAAAAGGAAGGCCGTCTGGTCAAAGAGTTTTCGGGCGATAACGTGGACGGCTCGACCAACATCATTCCCAGAATGGGGCTGGAACCGCTGCGGGAAGGTTACCGTAAGGTCCTATACCATCTCTACGCGCCCAAATTTTATTATGAGCGTGTCCTGACATTCCTTCGCGAATACCAGCCGCGCAGGATCAGAGCACATTGGGATCCGCAGTATATTCTGGCGCTGTGGCGGTCCATTTACGAATTGGGCATCCGCGGCATCGAACGCGTCCAGTATTGGCGGCTCTTCTTCTGGACCCTGTTCCATCGTCCGCGGCTCTTCCCGCTGGCGATCACATTCGCAATCTATGGCTTTCATTTCCGCCAGGTGATCGAACTACATGTTGCATGATAAACGAATGCATGCATACAGCTTGTAAATCGATCACCAAAGGTTTGTTGTACGTGCAGGATGGAGTCGATTAAGGAGTTAAGGTGGAACAAAGCAAAATAACGATCGAGCGCGATAAAAAGGTTGCGCTTGTAGCGCACGACAACAAAAAACGCGATCTGGTCGAGTGGGCAAAATACAACCGGGATCTCCTGGCGCATCATACGATCTACGCGACCGGTACGACTGGCACATTGCTGGAACAGGAACTCGGCTTTCCCATTCGCAAACTCGAGAGTGGACCGCTGGGCGGTGACCAACAAATTGGCGCCAAAATCGTTGACGGCGATATCGACTTTCTGATCTTCTTTTGGGATCCCCTTGAGTCTTTATCTCACGATCCAGATGTAAAGGCGTTATTACGGATGGCTGTGGTGTGGAACATTCCCATTGCCTGCAATCGGGCAACCGCAGATTTCATGATCTCGTCGCCGCTGATGGATGAGGTGTACGATCGCCTGCTGCCGGAATATGATGAATATAGAAATCGGGCAACAATGGAAAATGCAACCGATTAAATTTCTTGCGAAAACTACCCGGCGTGAAAGGGCTTCCGATGAACACAAACGAAAAACATCATCGTGCCATTCTACGAAGCATTGCTCACAGGGCAATGCTCGAGCGAGGCCTGCTTCCTGAATTTTCCACCGAAGCGCTCGCGGAACTTGGGCGGCTCCAAGCTCCTTCTCCGACAAATAATGGTGAACCGGTTCGCGACATGCGGGACCTTTTGTGGGCATCCATTGACAATAACGACTCCCGCGACCTCGATCAGCTTACTTTTGCTGAGGCGGCGCCAGGAGACAATATACAGATCCTGGTAGCCATCGCGGATGTGGACTCATCCATTAAAGATGGCTCAGCGATCGATGACCATGCGCGCCACAATACCATCTCTGTCTATACGGCGGCCGAGATATTCCCAATGCTTCCGGAAAAAATATCCACAGATGTCACATCGTTGAATTTCAACGAAGATCGTCTTTCGATTGTGGTTGAAATGGTGATCGGCACAGACGGGTCTCTTCAAGAATCAAGTATCTATAGAGCATGGGTTCGCAATCACGCGAAACTTGCTTATAACAGCTTGGCAAACTGGCTGGAAAACAATGGACCGATCCCGGAAGCGATTATTGCTGTCAAAGGATTGGATGAGAACCTGCGACTACAGGACCGGGTGGCAAAAAGCCTGAAGAAACTTCGCCATGTTCACGGGGCACTCAGCCTGGAAACCAATGAGGCGAAGCCGGTATTTGACGGCGATCAGATCCATTCGCTCGAAATCGAGGAAAAGAACCGTGCCAAGGAACTTATCGAGGATTTTATGATCGCCGCAAACGGTGTGACAGCACGCTATCTATCAGCCAGCGGATTCCCCTCGATCCGTCGCGTGGTACGTACACCCAAAAGATGGGAACGGATCATCGAAATTGCCCGGGAATACAATTACATACTTCCAGCTGATCCAGATTCGAAGGCGCTGGAAGGGTTTCTCATCAAACAAAAAGCCGCAGATCCGGTTCGGTTCCCTGACCTATCCCTGGTGATAATCAAACTTTTGGGTTCTGGTGAATATATAGCTGAATCGCCTGATGGGAATGCTCCGGGGCACTTTGGTCTTGCAGTCAAGGATTATGCTCACTCCACTGCTCCGAATCGCCGCTATCCTGACCTGCTGACCCAACGCCTCTTGAAAGCCGCACTGGAAGGAAAACCCACGCCCTACAATATAGATGAGCTGGATGAACTGGCAGCTCATTGCACCGAGGCGGAAGATGCAGTCAAGAAGGTGGAACGACGCGTTGAAAAGTCCGCCGCCGCGCTCCTCCTTGAATCAAGGATCGGTGAATGGTTTGATTCGATTGTCACAGGTGCCTCTGAGAAGGGAACATGGGTCCGGCTTCTCACGATCCCCGTTGAAGGCAAGCTCGTGGAAGGGTTTGAGGGTTTGGACGTTGGTGAACCAATCCGGGTGCAGTTGATCGAGACTAATGTTGAGCAGGGATATATCGATTTCAAAAAAGTCAGTTCACGCAAGCATGGATAAGGAGAATCTCATGAAAAAGAACATCGGTTTGTGGATTGACCATCGGGAAGCAGTTATTGTGGTGATTTCAGATAAAGGTGAGCAAACCACCCGAATAAAATCCGATGCAGAAAAACAGATCCGGTTCGCGGGTGGTTCGCGAAAGGACGGTCTGCAAACAACAGAGGCGATTCGAGGCAAAAAACTTGACACACAACTTGGCAAATACATTGATGACGTTATCGCTCATATTCGTGATGCAGAGATAATCCAGATTTTTGGGCCAGGTGAAGCCAAGGACGAACTCGTGAAGCGCCTGGAGAAGGATGGGCCTAAGCAACGCATCGTCGAGATTGAAACCATGGATAAAATGACAGATAACCAGATCGCTGCCAAAGTTCGGGAACATTTTTTGAATTATCGTGCACAAGAGAAATAAAGATAAAAAACTGGAGGATCGCATGAATAAAAAACGTCAATTCTCAACAGAAGAAGCTCGTTCAATTGGCACACAACTCAAAATTAATTGGTCACGAATCGATCTGGAGCAGTTTCGGCGCGGGCTCGAGGTGGAACTCGAACACGGCGCGTTTGATCCGGAGACCAATGTGACCGGCGATGACCTACTGCTCACGGGAAAAATCGTCTGGGCGCACCTTAAAGAGATCCGTGACTACTACACGAGGCTGGAGAAGATGGAGGCGGAGGCCGAAACTCAAGTGTAGAGGGCGCCAAAGTGGGCTTACAGTGCGGGGTCGTTGTGCCCAACTACGGTTAAATTTCCGGCATAAACCTGCCGCGCACTGTAGACAATAAATTGCTACACGAAATGGTCTTTAAGTGCATTTCCGCTATTTCTTATCCCAACAATGCTTGGCCAGCTTACTCGATGTAATGTATAAACTTGTAGCAAATGCACTGCGGCCCGCATGCCTAAACCAGTATTCCCACATCATAACCCCCGGAATATGGTTGTTGCCGATACACTGGATAAAGGGCTGGACAGGTAGACTCTCCGTATACCTTACACAATAAAACTTGAAGTAGAAAATGGTCTTGTTTTTCCAACAAGTCCATTTTTGCCGTAAAATGGACAAAATGGAAGTAAAATTACTCCCCGGACGCCCCATGTTCAATTTTCGAATCCAGCGGTTGCGCGTTCGACCCGCGCCGGGGCGCCTTGTGTTTTTACATGGATGAAAAACCGCTCCCACTCATCCGCCTCCTGCTTGCCCGTCTCGAGCGCATCTCCGTTGATTCTGTGTGGGCGCACCGCGCCAGTGGCGTTCGGGGATCGCTGCTCCGGATCCTTGATGAAGAGGATAATAATCAAAATCTGACAGACCCAAAGACCGTTTCACAAGTCATTACAACGGCCTTGCACATCCTTGCGCAAGCCGCAAAGCGGGAATAGACAATCCATCCCTTGAGCGGAATTTACCGTTTACCTCATAAAATATCGCCTCTTTTCGGGGTAAGATTTTCGGGCTGGATAAACTCAATACGCAAAATAACACATCAAAAGGTTTTTTCAATGACAGACCATTACACCCTCAATCCAACCCAGATCGTGATGTACGCGACAGAATACTGTTCCGACTGCATGCGCGCGAGGAAATTCTTCGAAGCCAATGACATCCCCTACCTGCGCATCGGTCTCGAAGACAACCAGGAAGCCACCGAATTCGTCATGCAGGTCAACAACGGCAATCGAAGCGTGCCAACCATCATCTTCCCTGATGGGTCCGTGCTCGTCGAGCCGGACTGGGAAGAACTTAAGCAGAAATTTAATTAACCACAACCCGATCTGATACAATCCGGCCGAGTTTATTATGAATACAACATACGACGCGGTCATTTGCGGCGCAGGCATTACTGGTGTTTCCGCCGCGCACTTCCTTACCAGGGCGGGCATCCGCAACATCCTGCTCGTGGATGAGCGCCCCCCTCTCTCCTTCACCAGCGACCATTCCACCGAGTGCTATCGTAACTGGTGGCCCGACCCCGAAATGCTCGCGCTGATGAACCGTTCGATTGACCTGATGGAATCTCTCGCGGACGAAAGTGGAAATGTTTTTCGGATGAACCGACGCGGGTATCTATACGTCACTGCTGACGAAAACAAAATTGCAGATATAAAATCCGCTTCTCTTCAGACATCGAACCTGGGTGCCGGTCCGATTCGCATTCACACAGCTGCATCCTCTTCCTACCAACCGTCACACCCGGAAGGATTCCACAACTTTCCCACTGGCGCGGACTTACTGATCGGTTCCGAACTAATTCAGAAATACTTCCCCTATCTCACTGACAAAGCCGTCGCCGCGCTCCACGCACGCCGCGCGGGATGGCTGAGCGCGCAACAGTTAGGCATGTACCTCCTTGAAACGGGACGCAGGCACGGGGTCCGGTTTGAGGCGGGAAAAGTGACAGGCGTGGATGCGGAGGGGAACCGTGTTCAGGGAATCCAATTAAGTTCGGGAGCCCGAATCCAATCCCCCATCTTCATCAACGCGGCGGGACCATTTCTCAAAGAAGTTGGCAAACTGGCTGGAATTGACCTTCCTGTATATACCGAACTGCATCTCAAAGCCGTCATCAAAGATGCGCTGGGCGTTGTTGGGCGTGATGCTCCGCTGTTGATCTGGAACGACGTGCAAACTTTACCTTGGAAAGATGAAGAACGCAAAGCTTTGGCGGAAGAGGACGAGACCCGCTGGCTGACAGAAGCCTTCCCGTCCGGCGTGCACACTCGACCCGAGGGTGGAGGCAGTGACATCTTGATGTTATGGGAATATCACACTGATGTGATGGAACCTGTGGATTCGCCAACGATGGACGATCAATATCCAGAAATCGCCCTGCGCGGCCTCGCCGCCATGTTACCACGCATGAAGGAATATTTTGCCAGGATGCCGCGCCCGCAACTCGACGGTGGATTCTATACAAAGACGCGCGAGAACCGTCCGCTGGTGGGACCGCTGGGTGTGGAAGGAGCATATGTGATCGGTGCGGTATCGGGCTATGGGATCATGTCTGCGTGCGGAGTTGGCGAACTGCTCGCCGCGCATGTAACGGGGGGCGGCTTGCCTGATTATGCGTCTGCATTTAGCTTATCGAGATACGACGACCCCGAATACCACAGGAAATTGGAGAATTGGGGCGATAGCGGGCAGTTGTAATAAAACAGATCCCAAAGATCCATGAGACCATTAGGGCCTTACACACCCCGCCTATCATACAGGATACAATGACATGGAGGAGAAGACATGAAAAAGACCATCTTTTTTATTCTACTTTCGCTCGTTTTAGCTTCCTGCAACGGCTGGGTGATTCAGCCATTGCCTTATAATCCACCCACGCCCTTCCTGCCGCCAACACGCACGCCGTCCATTTACAGCCCAACGCCGGTGTTCATTGGCGCAACGTTCACTCCAGTCGTTTCCACTGCCACCATTACGCCGACTTTCCTCCCAACCAGCACGAACATGCCCCCCGCCACACTGACGGAAATCCCGATTCATACGTTCACGCCTACCAGCGAAGTGAACGCGCCCGCACTTCGGATCGTCATCCTGGGATGTAACACCAGCGTTGACATCACGCACGGCATGGGTGAAGTAACGAATGCCTACGTCACAGTGAAGAATATCGGCAATGTGGAACTCACCAACCTGATCGCAACCCTTTATGCGCTTGACGAAGGCAGGGAACACCCCGACAAGATCCAGGAGATCACCTCCATCCCAATTGGTTACGAAGTCACGCTCAAAATGACCGTGGACAGTACCTACAAACAGGAATCACCGATCCAGGTGGAAGTGAACAGCGATCAGGGACTTTTCCCGCGCGAAGGAAACGACTCCTGCCGGGATATTGGCCTGTTTGCCCCCAAACCAGATGGATTGAACACGCCCGTGCCATCAAATTAAACTTCTATGCCAAAGGCAGTGTAAAGATGAAGGCACTGCCTTTTGATTCCCCTTCGCTTTCCACCCAAATTCTTCCGCCTTGCGCCTCAACGAAATGCTTTGCAATTGTTAATCCGATTCCGCTTCCACCGCCAGCGCGGCGCGAGCGTGATTTGTCCACACGGTAAAAGCGGTCAAAGATATGAGGGAGATGTTCTGCGGGAATGCCAACGCCAGTGTCTCTCACAGTGATTAGTAAATCATCGCCGGCACGAACAAATGAAACCGCCACCCTGCCATTTTCATTTGTATACTGGATCGCATTGGAGACCAGGTTTGTGAGCACTTGTATCGTACGGTCCTCGTCGGCCAGGACATTGAGATGGTTGGCGGGCAGGTCAAGGTCCAGGGAGATGCGCTTGGATTCAAGTTGAGTCGCAAGCCGTTTTGCCACAGTCTGCACGATGGATGCAATACTCACAGGGCGGACTTCCAATTGATACGCATGTGCTTCCACGCGGCTTAGCTCCTGTAAATCCTCCACAAGCCGATTCAACCGTTCTGCCTCCAAATGGATTTGCCGATAAGTCTCCTGCGAGGCAGGCAGAACGCCGTCCATCAACCCTTCCATCGAACCCTTGATGGCAGTGAGAGGCGTGCGCAATTCATGACTGACATCACCGATCAAACGCCGCCGCATGGACTCGACCTGTCCGAGTTTTTCAGCCATCTGATTGAAGCGGAGCGCGAGCTGACCAAGTTCGTCCGCGGTCTGCACCTGAACCCGATCGTCATAACGACCCTCTGCAATCCGCTGGCTTGCGCTCATCATCGCACGCAATGACGCAGTCACGCGGCGGCTGAAAAACGCGCTCACTGTCATTGCAACAATGGATGAAGCCAGTATGGCATACACCAATGCCTCGTTGAAACTGGTGCGAAAATCGGTGAACAGATCCGACATCATGCCATTCTGTCCGCCCATCATCATCCCCGTGCCCATTCCGCCCATATGGCGGTTGAATGCCATCGGTAGAAACGACTGACTTGCGACCACCAAAATGAATATGCTGACCAAAATCACAACGAGATGGGATGCAAATAATTTTACGCCCAGATGATTTTGCAAACTTTTGATCATAGGTCTTCATCCTCAAAGCGATATCCCACACCGCGCACGGTCAAAATAAAATCAGGGTTG
>DATIUT010000030.1:0-18379 GCA_035466615.1 Anaerolineales bacterium
CTTCGCGACCCCAGGAATCCTGTGGCCATTCTGGGCCGTGGTGAATTAAGTGTTGCATTGAAGGTGCGCGCCCATCGCGTCACTGCCGGTGCCAAGACCAAGATCGAAAAAGCTGGCGGCAGTGTTGAATTGATCAGCTGATCCGAACTGATAAGGAAACAATCATGCCTGAAAAGAAACAATCGGCCTGGCGCTATTTATGGTTTTCGCAGGATATTCGGTCAAAATTGCTCTTCACGATGGGTATTTTGATACTTTTCCGTCTGGCCGCGAATATACCTGCACCTGGCGTTAATCGGGAAGCGTTGCAAGCCTTTTTTGCAGGAGCGGGTTCGGGTGGCATTTTGGGCTTCTTGAACCTTCTTTCCGGTGGGACGATCTCGAATTTCTCTGTATTGTCCATGGGTGTTTACCCGTACATTACAGCGCAAATCATCCTGCAATTGCTGGTTCCGATCATTCCCTCCCTGCAAAAGAAGATGCAGGATGACCAGCGTGAGGGCCGCCGTTGGATGGAAAAATGGACCTACTATCTCGCGGTTCCCATGGCGGCTCTTTCGGCCATTGGTCAGATCAACACCTTCAACGCCCTCGCTCAACAGACGATCATTCCGTTCGGTTTTACCTCCGAGTTGTGGCTGTCCTCCGTGACAACTTTGCTGGTTATGACAGCGGGAACGATGTTTGCGATCTGGCTTGGCGAGTTGATCTATGAATATGGCATCCGCGGACAAGGTCTATCCCTTGTGATCTTTGCAGGTATCGTTTCACAGATCCCGCGACATCTTCTTGCACTCTGGAACGACGAACTGAACCGCTGGTCGTTGATCACTGCCATGATCGTTGTCATGCTATTGACGATCCTTGCGATTGTTTATGTCCAGCAGGGGCGCAGGAATGTACCGATCATTTACCCGCAGAAGAGTGCTGTTTTCTACGCCATGCAGCGCGGCAAGAACGTTCGCATGCCCCAACCGACACTGCCCTTGATGGTCAATCTGGCAGGTATGATCCCCTTGATCTTTGCCAGTGCGCTCCTGCAATTCCCCGCGATTGTGGCTGGGTTCTTCAGAGGATCTGAGACCGCCTGGGTACAAACATTTGCGACCAATGTTCAGGGATTCTTTAACCGTACCGGTCCAGACTCCTGGGGTTACTGGACACTATATTTCTTCATGGTTGTTAGTTTTACCTACTTCTACACGACAGTCTTGTTCGACCAACAGAACTATGGAGACAGTCTAAAGCGTTCCGGTGCCCAGATTCCGGGTGTGCATACTGGTGCTGCCACGCAAAAGTATCTCAGCCGGATCCAGTCTCGTATTACCCTGCCGGGTGCCTTGCTGTTAGGGATCGTAGCAATCATGCCCTTCCTTTTGCAACTGGTTTTACCCGCCGCTGCATCGAGCGCCGGTCTGTTCCTCGTCTCCTCGTCAGGCTTGTTGATCGTCGTGGGCGTTGTGCGTGATACCTTCATGAACGTCGAAGCGGAACTGAAACTGCACGGTTATCAGGAAAAACTACTCATCAATTAGGATAGCCCATGACCAAATACCTTGTCCTTCTTGGACCTCCAGGTGTAGGCAAAGGCACGCAGGCAAAAATTATTGCAGAACGGACAGGTTTGGCACATATTTCATCTGGCGACCTGTTCAGAGAGAATATCAAGAATCAAACCAAGCTTGGGAAACTGGCTCAAGCGTACATGAGCAAGGGCGAGTTGGTTCCTGATGATGTGACCATCGCAATGATACGTGAACGTCTCAGTTATCCTGGTTGTGAAATTGGAGTCATCTTGGATGGCTTTCCCCGTACCCCGGCCCAGGCTGACGCGCTTGAAGCCATGCTTAAAGAATTCAATGGCAATGTGGATGCGGTACCGTTTATAACCGCAGCGGATGATGTGTTAGTGGAACGATTGGGTGATCGTTGGACGTGCCGTGCCAGTGGACATATTTTCAACGAAAAATCCAACCCACCCAAGGATCCCGGCAAGTGTGATTTTGATGGTTCT
The DNA here is from genome assembly GCA_035466615.1 of Anaerolineales bacterium. Lineage (GTDB taxonomy): Bacteria > Chloroflexota > Anaerolineae > Anaerolineales > Villigracilaceae > Defluviilinea. The sequence goes on from DATIUT010000030.1 coordinate 2,015, forward strand.
GAACTTTATCAACGTGATGATGACAAAGCAGAAACTGTAATGTATCGAATTAAGGTTTATTTGGAGCAGACCTGGCCATTGATAGACTATTATCGTCAGCGTGGCAAGTTGATTGAAATTGACGGCATGCAGACCATAGAACAAGTAGCACAAGAACTTGTGTCTGCATTGGGAATGTAGTCGCTATGGGTTGGGCGCGCCAGATCCACCTAAAGAGCCCGGCAGAATTGCAAGCCATGCGGGAAGCCGGGCGTATAAATGCAACTGTACTGGCGACAGTAAATGAACTTTTAAAACCAGGTGTTTCCACTGCCGACCTCAACGCGGCTGCTGAGGAAGTGCTGAAGAAACACGGATGCGTATCGCCCTTCAAGGGATATGGACGCCCTCCTTTCCCTGCGTCCATAACGGTGAGTATCAACCAGGAACTTGTCCATGGCATACCGGTCAAAACCCGGAAGCTCAGAACCGGTGATATCGTTTCGATTGATTGCGGAACCGTGTTGGATGGGTTTGTTGCAGACTCGGCTTTCACTGCCGGGGTGGGAGAAATCTCCCGTGAAGCACAGGCCCTTCTTGAAGTGACGAAGGGTGCGCTCGATGCCGCAGTTGATAAGATGCGGGTTGGGAATCGCACCGGCGATGTGTCTGCGGCGATACAGAAATTTGTTGAAGACCGAGGCTTTTTTGTGACACGCGAATACACCGGTCACGGTGTCGGGCGTCAGATGCACGAAGGTCCACAGGTACCGAATTATGGCAGGGCAGGTACGGGCATACCGTTGAAAGTGGGTATGACCATTGCCATCGAGCCAATGGTGCTTGGGGGCACGGCGGAGACGCGGGTCTTACCCGACCAATGGACGGTGGTGTCTGCAGATGGATCACTGACAGCGCATTTTGAGCATTCAATCGCTGTCACCGAAGGAGAACCTCTTATCCTGACTGTCCTATGATCCATGTGAAAATTGCGTGTAATCTGGACGAAAGTTGAATGAAAGTATATAATCAAACCCTTGGCTTTTTATTTTGAGGCGAAGAGTGGCTGTCTGCAAGGAGAAATATTGATATGAAAGTTTCACCGTCTATACGGAAACGCTGCGCCAAATGCAGGATCGTCAGGCGCAAAGGCAGAGTATATATCATCTGCGAAAATCCAAAACATAAACAACGACAGGGATAGTGTGAACTATGGCGAGAATTGAAGGCGTCGATCTGCCCCGCAACAAGCGGGTGGAAGTTGGTTTGACATATTTATACGGCATTGGTCCCACGCATGCGCGGGAGATCCTGGCTGAAACCAAGGTCAATCCGGATACCCGTGTGAAGGACCTGTCTGAGTCGGATGTGGCGGCAATCCGCGAATACATTGGCAAGCATTTCACAGTTGAAGGCGATCTGCGCCGTGAAGTGCAGATGAGCATCAAACGCCTGATCGAAATTGGCTCCTATCGAGGTTTGCGCCATCGCCGGAACCTGCCGGTTCATGGTCAGCGGACCAAGACGAATTCACGCACCCGGAAGGGCGTCAAGAAGACCGTTGCCGGTCGCGGACGCCGCCGCGGTGCCAAGAAATAAAAGGCTGGAGAGAATATGGCTCAAAGTGTACGTTCCACGCGCCGCAGCACAGGCGCGAAAAAAGGCAAGCGCGCATTGTCCTCCGGACAAGTGCATATCTTTGCTTCATTCAACAACACGATCGTGACTGTTACGGACATGGACGGTAATACCGTTGCATGGGGCAGTGCCGGTTCGGCGGGTTTCAAGGGCTCACGAAAGAGCACGCCATTTGCCGCCCGTCTTGCCGCCGAGCAGGCGATCAAAGCCGCCCAGCAACTGGGTATTCAGGAAGTGGAATTGTTTGTAAAGGGTCCCGGCCCCGGCCGCGAAAACGCAATTCGTGCCGTGCAGGCAATGGGATTAAAAGTTCGATCCATTTCTGATATTACACCAGTCCCACATAATGGTTGCCGTCCGCCGAAAAAGCGACGCGTGTAATCTGAAATTGATATAGAGGAAAGTGATTTATGTCGAAAAATATTAGTCCGGTTTGTAAACTCTGCCGGCGCGAAGGCGAAAAACTCTATCTCAAGGGTGAGCGATGTTTCACTCCCAAGTGTGCGTTCGAGCGGAGAAGTTACGCTCCCGGTCAACACGGACGCGCTGGCAATCGTGGCGGTGGAAACCGCACAGGACGAGAATCTGATTACCTGCGCCAGTTGCGTGCCAAACAGCGCGCTCGCCGCGTTTATGGAGTTTTGGAACGCCAGTTCCGACGCTATTACGAAGTTGCGCTCCAGCGTCGCGGTCTGACGGGTTTGAACCTGTTGCAGATCCTTGAGACCCGTTTGGATAATGTGGTGTATCGTCTAGGTTATGCCTCCAGCCGCGCACAAGCCCGTTTGATGGTAACCCATGGACACTTTATAGTGAATGAACGCCGCACGGATGTGCCCTCCATGTTATTGCGTGAGGGTGATGTTGTGGCGGTTCGTGATGGTTCACGCGGACTTGAATATTTCAAGGGACTGGGTGACCAGGCTGACTCACGCACAGCACCGGGTTGGTTGAACCGCGATACAAAACAATTATCCGGTGTTGTCCAGCGCCTTCCTGAGCGCGCTGAGATCGACGGCACCTTGAACGAGCAGTTGATTGTTGAATACTATTCAAGATAGTAATTGGATTTTATCTCTGGCAGGCTCCCTGCCTGCCGGAGCTTCTATTGGAATGACTGGGAGAGGTGAACCGTGACGAGTATCTCGAACATGGTGATGCCGAAGATCGAGCGTGAGGCTGAGGCTCGAAATTATGGCAAATTTATTATCAGCCCGCTTGAGCGCGGGTATGGCGTGACTCTGGGAAATGCGTTACGCCGCGTCCTGCTCTCCTCCCTGGAGGGCGCGGCGGTGACATCCATCCGCATTGCGGATGTGTTGCATGAGTTTAGTGAAATTCCCGGCGTGCGCGAGGATGTCATCCAGGTAACGTTGCAGGTCAAGCAATTGCGCCTCAAACTGGATGGCGTGGACAGCACACGCATGCATCTTGAGGTGCGCGGCGAAGGGACGGTCACCGCGGCGGATATCATCACATCCGCTGAAGTCGAGATCGTCAACCCCGAGTTGTTCCTCTTTACAGTGGACAACCCGAAGACCAAGCTGGATCTCGAGTTTACTGTCGAACGCGGACGTGGCTATTCACCGGCGAACGAACGAAGCGGGCATATGCCCATCGGTGAGCTGCCGATTGACGCCATCTACAGCCCGGTCAAACGGGTGAACTGGGAAGTGACCTCCGCCCGCGTCGGGCAGAGCACGAACTACGACAAACTCGTCCTTGAGATCTGGACGGACGGCACGATCTCTCCTGAACGCGCCCTGAGCACTGCCGCCAAGATCGTCATTGACCACCTGCGCTACATTGCCGGTGTCAGTGAGGAGACATTGACCATTCCGGCGGAAAAGGAAATTGGAGGCAGCCGCATCACAAGCGAACTGGCAGACACTCCTGTGGAGGCGCTGGACCTTTCGGTGCGTGTGTTCAATTCCCTGAAGCGCACGGGAATTACGACGGTTGGTGATGTGCTCGACCTTTTGGAAAAGGGCGAGACGGCTGTAATGTCCATCCGCAACTTTGGTGAAAAGAGTCTCGACGAGCTTCGCCTGAAGATGCAGGAAAAGGGCTACATGAAGAACGATTCGAATTCTGCGGAGTAATTTAGAAATGCGACATCAAGTTTCCGGTTATAGGCTTGGACGCAGTACGGGTGCCAGACTTGCACTGCGCCGCAATCTGATAAAGCAATTTTTTACGCACGAGCGCATCAAGACCACACGCGCCAAGGCTGCCGCGATCCGTGGCGAGGCTGAGCGCTTGATCACGCTTGCCCGTAACAGCGCGCAGGCGAGCGACGCGGAGAAGGTGCATGCCCGCCGTATGGCGATTTCCAAACTTGGCGATAACCAGTTGATCAAACGTCTCTTCGACGAAATTGCGCCTCGTTATGCAAACCGCAATGGCGGCTACACCCGCATGTTGAAGCTTGGTCCCCGCATGGGCGACTCGGCTGAAATGGTCCTGTTGGAATTGGTTGAAGAATAGGAATTTGAGCATTCGGCTGAGGCAAACTGCTAAAGGCTGGAAGCTGAAATGGTACGTTACAAATTGACTCTTGCCTATGACGGCTTGGACTTTCATGGAAGCCAGCGCCAGGCAAACAAGAGGACCGTTCAGGGTGAACTTGAAAAAGCCCTGACGAAACTTGGATGGACTGGACGCTCGGTACTCATCTCCGGGCGGACGGATACAGGCGTTCACGCGACAGGACAGGTTGCCTCAGTGGACCTCCCCTGGTCTCATACTGATGACGAACTCCTCCGTGCGCTGAACTCGACCCTGCCAGCTGATATGTCTGTTCGATCTGTGCAAGTGGTGGATGCAAAATTCCATCCGCGATTTGATGCAATATCGCGCACATATCAGTACCGATTGTTCTGCCAACCGATCAGGGACCCGATCCGCGAAAGGTTTTCATGGCGGGTCTGGCCTGTAATCGCCGGCGATGTCCTTGCAGGTGCCGCAAAGCAACTCATCGGAACCCACGATTTCTCTGCCTTCGGTTCCCCGACCACTCCCAAAGGCACAACCGTGCGGACCGTGATGAAAGCCGAGTGGACACAAGCCAGCGATGATAAATGGCATTTTGAAGTGCAAGCAGATGCCTTCCTCTACCGCATGGTTCGCAGGATGGTATTTGTCCAGGTTGCGGTTGCGCAGGGAAAGATTCCAGCGGAGTTGATTGCCTCTTCTTTAGCAGAACGGGCATCGGTCAAATCCCGAAGCGGACTTCCATCCGGCCTGGCTCCCGCGCACGGGCTGACGCTGGTCAAAGTCGAATATCGAGAGTAAGAGTCATTGTCAATAAGAAAAGAAACGGAGATTGGAAAGTGTACAAGTCGTACTATCCGAAAGCAAGTGAGATCGAACGTAAATGGGTCTTGGTGGATGCCAATGGGCAGAACCTGGGCCGCCTTGCCGCACGCATCGCGCACGTCCTGCTCGGCAAACACAAGCCGACCTTCACGCCCGGCGTGGAGATGGGCGACAACGTGATTGTGATCAACTGCGAGCACATCACGGTGACCGGTACAAAGACCAGTACGAAAATGGAAACCAAGATGTATCACAGGCACTCGAACTATCCGGGTGGCTTGAAATCCATTTCACTGCGCGACCAGTTGCAACAGCACCCTGATCGTGTCATCCGTGCCGCTGTGTGGGGCATGTTGCCGCACAACCGCATGGGACGCTCCGTGCTCAAACGCTTGAAGGTTTATGCGGGTCCCAGCCATCCGCATACCACGAACAATCCCGAGCCTCTGGCGTAGGGAAAAGAGGAAGAATTATGGCACAATATCATGAAGCAGTAGGACGCCGCAAAGAGAGCACCGCGCGTGTGCGTGTGATGGGCGGCTCCGGCAATTTCACTGTCAACGAAAAGGAGGGCGGCGCATACTTCACCCGCATGGGCGACGTGCAGGATATCTTGCGCGCGTTCTCGGCGGTAGGTGAGGATGCGAAGAAGTACGATGTCAGCGCCAAGGTGATGGGCGGCGGCGTGAGCGGTCAGACCGAGGCTGTGCGCCTGGGTTTGGCGCGCGCTCTCCAGTCCATTAATGCTGACTGGACCTCTGCGCTCCGCAAACAAGGCCTGCTCACACGCGATGCCCGTGAAAAGGAACGCAAGAAACCCGGCCTCAAGAAAGCCCGCAAGGCTCCGACCTACACCAAGCGTTAGTTTGGTTCCAGGTGTCACGTGTTCAGGTATCACGTGGCTGAAGTAAAATCATGGACGTAATGCGTGACGCAAGTTTCGCATTACGTTTTATATTTAACAGCAGATTGGATAATCACATGGACTTTTCTCTTGTCGCCCGGGTTTTTGAAACGCTCCGCATCCCCCCGCCCTCGAAGTTGATCCTGCTCGAAGCGCGGACCCTTACCTCGGCACACGTCCCGCCTTACCCGCCCGATATGCCGGTCTTACTAACCGGAATCAACTCGCGCGAACTGGCTTTGCAGGTGAAAACGGTTTTACTGACGACGTATCCGGGTGAACATGTTGTTGTTTGGGCGGAAGGTGGACAGCGGAAAGAAGAAAGGTTGAGCGGGTTGAGCGGCGAACCGTTTGGTGAAGAGGTGTGTTTATATGTTCCCGCACTTGGCGAAGGCACATCCTTCGAATCGTTTGCAGAGATCGTTGCCCACCTGCGCGCGCCGGACGGCTGTCCATGGGACAGGGAGCAAACACACAAGACTCTCCGCAAGCATTTGTTGGAAGAATCCTATGAGGCGATCTCAGCGATTGACTCAGGTGATTTCGCCGACATGCGCGAGGAGTTCGGTGACCTGCTTTTACAGATCGTCCTCCAGTCGCAGGTTGCGAACGAGGAGGGACGGTTTAATGTCAATCAGGTGGTACACGGAATCCACTCGAAAATCGTAAGGAGGCACCCACATGTGTTTGGCGAATTGGAACTGAACGATGTGGATGGCGTACTGGCAAATTGGGAGAAACTGAAAGAAAAGGAACGGAAAGACAAAAAACTGGAAAAGGGTTTGCTTGACGGAGTTCCGATAGCCCTGCCGGCATTGTCCCAGGCGCAGGAATATCAGGACCGTGCCGCGCGCGTCGGTTTTGACTGGCCCGAGATCGAAGGCGTTTTGGAAAAAATAGCAGAGGAAATCGAGGAGGTAAGACGGGCGAATAACAACGCGGAGTTGACCTCCGAACTTGGCGACCTGATCTTTGCCCTTGTCAACTTGGCGCGTTGGAAGAAGGTGGATGCCGAGTCTGCGTTGCGGGAGACGAATATGAAATTCAAGAAACGGTTGGGTTACGTGGAGCAGGGCGCGAAAAAACAGGGGCGGAATTTATCTGAGCTGACTTTGGAGGAGATGGATACGTTCTGGAATGAGGCGAAAATACAAGGGTTATGAACTTCCCAGCGAACGGGACATCAAATACTCGTCGTAATACTTCCCTTCATAAAGGATGCCGCGCGGCTCGGTTCCGTAGACCGTGAAACCACAGCGTTCATAGCACCGAATGGCGGAGGCATTGCTTGTAACGACTCCAAGTTTGACGATCTCAACCGCTCGCGCCTTTGCCCACTCTGTGCAGGTCTTGATTAATTCTTCAGCGATGTGCGCTCCTCTCCACTCCGGGCGGATGAATACCCCCCAAATCCCTGCGCTGTGTTTCGTTTTTGGTGATCGCCCGCGGGCAATCCCCACCATGCCAATAAGTTGATCTTCATGTTCCGCGAAGAAAATTACCGAGTCGTCATCCTCTTTCAGTCTATCCTGCCAATAATCTGATGGGTGACCGGCATTGACCTGGTAATCAGCACTGAACGCTGTGGGACTTTCCTGCAAGGCGAAAAGCCGCAATTCGCGGAATGGAATAACATCTGCCAGGTTTGCTTCGCGGATGATGATTGTCCCTTTTGCAGAGGGAATGGATTTGATCATCGGTTGCACATGAATCGGTCAATTGCCTGGTCAAACAATGACTGCGTGTTTTCCGCCTGCGGGCTGTAGACCTTCCAGGCGAAAGCGCGCTCACCGCAGGTCCATGCGCCCGCCGCGCCGAATGGCAGGACCGGGGTGGCAGTGGAAGTGATCGGGGTGTAGATCACGTTCATATCGCGGATCAGTTTCACGTCCAGGTTGCCGACGCGTGTATCAACTTTACTGTCCAGGATCAGGTCGAGCATAAATTGCGGGTCGGCGGTTCCCGGCGCGAGTTGCCAGATCATCTGGATGAAAAGGTTGCCGTTGAACGCCGCGATCAGCCCCTGTGAATAGGTGCTGGGCGAGGCAGGGTTGTTTTGGGCGCTCACGTCGAAGAACGACATGTCCACGGGATGTCCCACACAGAATTGATATTCACAAAACAACCCCTTGAGATCGAACGGTGTTGAGGTGGGGTGGGGCGTTGGGATCGGTTGTGCTGTGCTGGTTGGGATCGCCGCGATCGTTTCGATGACCGCCAGTTGAACCTGCGTGCCCGGGTCGGGTTTTGGCGCACAGGCTGTTAGAATTACAACAAATATGATCAAGAGATAACGCATTTGACGATTATACAGTCTTTCGGAACAATCACGCCCGCGTTGTCGTCCATGTCGGAAAGGAGACAGAATGAAAAAAATTGCATTTGGATTGTTTACCCTGACTTTGATATTGACCGCCTGTGCGCCGCCCACTCCGGCGCCGGTGGATCAGCCCTCGATCATTATCGGCCAACCGACGCGTGGTAGTGCTGAAATGGCACCTGCCCAAATCGCCGCGCTCACGCATCTTTCTGTGACTTTGAACCTGCCCGCCGACCAAATCACTTTGATCTCCACTGAAGCCGTGACCTGGCCCGATGGTTGTCTTGGTGTGCAACGCCCTGATGTGATGTGCACGCAGGCGTTGGTGGAGGGATTCAAGATTGTCTTTGAGGCAAACGGCAGGGAATATGAACTTCACACCGATAAGACAGGAAGTGCCGTAGTGATTGCCAGCGGTTTGGATGTCAATTCACTCATCGAAGATGTCCTCATCGCGCAACTGGCTGAAAATCTGGGACTGGATGCAGATAATATCTCTGTCTTAAGTAATGAATCTGTCGAGTTCTCCGATGCCTGTCTGGGCGTGGTAATACAGGACGTGATGTGCGCTGAGGTGATCACGCCGGGGCGCATCGTTGTGTTGAGGTCGGACGGTGTTCAATACGAATATCATGTGAGCGAAGATGGCACACGAATCCAGCCTGCCACGTTTGCATTGACCTGGTCGCGCGATGGAGGTATTGCCGGGTTTTGTGACAGGTTAACCGTGTTCCTTTCAGGGGAGGTGTATGGAAATCGGTGTAAATCGGAACCGAATGGAAGCATGGATACACTGGCAAACCTGCTTTCTGCCGCCGAAAGGGAACAATTCAACGAGTGGATGGCTGAATATGGATCGATGACCCTGGATGCTTCGCAGCCGAAGGATGTTGCGGATGGCATGTCGCTGGTCATTGTCTTGTATGGGAGAGGGAAGGACAAGCCAGACAAAGATGCGGAAAGTGAATTGTTCACATGGTCACAGAATTTGTTCCAAAAACTGTACAATTAGAGACATGTGAGCCTGTGAGAGATCACAGGCTCTTTTTATTTGCAGGCCTTTAATTCAGGTATAAATAGTGATAATTGTCATGTTGATAAATATTTCAAGGGTTGGTATATTTAGGGTACCCAGCCCCCCTGGGGGGGGTAAGTGCAGACCTGTAGACTGCGTCTGTAAAGTGAGGCAATCATGGAAAACGATAACACACTCAGGCGATTAAAAACCGTTGAAGGACATCTGCGCGGCGTCATCCGAATGGTTGAAGAGGATGCATATTGCATTGATGTCATCCGCCAGATTCAGGCGGTGGAAGCCGCGTTGAACAAGGTCAGCGGGCATATTCTGGAGGACCACCTGAATTCCTGTGTCATCACTGCCATTCAGGGAAATGACAAAAAAGAACGCGAGCGCGTCTTGAAAGAGATCAGCGAAGTATTCGAGATGTCCACGAAAGTCTAATAGTTCGGTGTTGAGTGTGTCGGGCAATAGTGAGGCATGCATCGAAACCATTGCAACAAAAACAATTTTCAACCAAGGAGAAAATAATCATGACTACAGTAACCTATACCGTCCCTGCGATTTCCTGCGGACACTGCACCCACACGATCGAAACAGAAGTGGGTGAGTTGCAGGGAGTCCAATCCGTCAAAGCGGAAATCGATACCAAGAAGGTTGTCATTACCTTCAATGCGCCCGCCAGCGAGGAAAAGATCAAGGCATTGCTTGCCGAGATCAATTACCCTGCCGATGGTTTGATCGCACTCTAATGAATTTACGGATTACGCAATAAGCAGTACGTGATCCGCAACCTGTAATGCGTAAGGATATTTAATGAGTGACACAAAACAACTCACACTTCCCATCACCGGCATGACCTGTGCCAACTGTGTCGCCACAGTGGAGCGCAACCTCAAGAAACTGGACGGCGTGCAGACTGCCGTCGTGAATCTTTCCTCCGAACGTGCCATGGTGGATTATGACGGCTCCAGGCTTGGGTTGGCAGATTTCATCGCACGTGTCAACCGCGCGGGGTACGGTGTCGCCACTGGCGAAGCCGATCTTATCATCAAGCGTCTTGCCGATGACAACGACGCGCGCCGGCTTGAAAAAGCGCTCGCCAATCTTGAAGGCGTGCTGGAGGCCCAGGTCACTTTTACGACCGAGAAAGCCCGCGTCAAATACATTCCCACCATCGTTACACAGACTGAATTGCGCCGCGCGGTTTCCTCTGCTGGGTTCGAAGCGGTGGAGCTCGGTGGTGAAGCTGAAGATGCGGAAGCGATTGCGCGCGAGCATGAGATCAACGAACAACGCCGCCTGCTCATCATCGGCCTGGTCTTCACCATTCCGCTTTTCCTGCTTTCCATGGGTAAAGACCTCGGCTTGCTTCCCGACTTCGTTTACACCGGAACCTCCATGAGCGGGATGCGCGACGCCCAGCCCTGGTTCAATTGGCTGATGCTGGTGCTTGCCACCCCTGTTCAATTCTATGTAGGGTGGCAGTATTATGTTGGCGCGTTCAAGGCATTGCGCAACAAATCCGCGAACATGGATGTGCTCATCGCGATGGGTTCCTCTGCCGCGTATTTCTACTCATTGCCCATCACATTCGGGCTGCTGATGGGACATGTGTACTATGAAACCGCTGCGGTCATCATCACCCTCATCAAACTTGGGAAATTTTTGGAAGCCCGCGCCAAGGGACGTACCTCCGAAGCGATCAAGAAACTGATGGGACTGCGCGCCAAAACAGCACGCGTCATTCGCGACAGGGCGGAGGCTGAGGTCTCGATAGACGATGTCCGCGTCGGGGATATTGTCCTCGTCAAACCCGGCGAGACGATCCCCGTGGATGGCGTGGTGATCGAGGGCCGAAGTACCATTGACGAATCCATGCTGACCGGCGAATCACTTCCTGTTGAGAAGAAACAGGGTGATACCGTCATCGGTGCGACGTTAAACAAGCTTGGCATGTTGAAATTCGAAGCGACCAAGGTTGGCAAAGAGACCGCTCTTGCGCAGATCATCAAACTGGTAGAGGATGCGCAGGGAAGCAAGGCGCCGATCCAAAAATTGGCGGATCAGGTCTCGGCAATCTTTGTGCCTGCGGTAATCGCAATTGCGTTGGTCACATTTGCGGGCTGGTATTTCTTTGGACCCGCATTGCCCGTAAATGCAGATACCGATAATTTCACACGCGCCCTGATCAACATGGTCGCGGTGCTGGTGATCGCCTGTCCGTGTGCGATGGGGCTTGCCACGCCGACGGCTGTGATGGTTGGTTCAGGCAAGGGTGCAGAATTGGGTATTTTATTCAAAAGCAGCGAGGCACTGGAGCGCGCCGGGAAGGTCTCCGTTGTTGTGCTGGATAAGACAGGGACGATCACAAAAGGCCAGCCCGCGGTGACGGACATAGTGGTCAATGGGAAATTGAAGGCGGAAGAAGTATTGCGTCTTGCGGCTTCTGTCGAGAAAGGGAGTGAACATCCTCTCGGTGAAGCGATCTGGGCGGAGGCAACTGCCCGGGGTTTGAACCTGGGAGAAGCGGCCGGGTTTAAGGCAGAGCCTGGGCATGGTGTGCAGGCTGAAGTCGATGGGAGAAGCGTTGCTGTAGGGAATGTCCGCATGATGGAAACGCGCGGATATTCCCTGAACGGACTCGAATCCGAAGTGTCTCGCCTGCAATCCGAGGCAAAGACTGCCATGTTGGTTTCAGTTGACGGCAAAGTGGAAGGCGTGATCGCGGTGGCTGATACCATCAAGGACGGTTCGAAGGACGCGATTGCCGACCTGCATAAGATGGGGTTGAAGGTTGCGATGATCACGGGCGACAATAAAAAGACCGCTGAAGCAATCGCAAAACAGGTTGGTGTGGATTCGGTTCTTGCCGAAGTGTTGCCTGAAGGGAAATCATCCGAAATAAAGAACTTGCAATCGGGTGAAAAGGTTGTGGCGATGGTGGGTGATGGTGTGAACGATGCGCCCGCGCTTGCTCAGGCGGATGTTGGGATTGCAATCGGAACGGGGACCGATGTTGCAATGGCGGCCGCGCCTGTGACGTTGATGAGCGGCGACCTGCGCGGCGTGTCGCGCGCGATCAACCTTTCACGCAGGACACTTGGCACGATCAAGCAAAATTTGTTCTGGGCGTTTTTCTATAACGTGGTATTGATCCCTGCCGCGGCGCTCGGATATTTGAACCCGATGCTTGCCGCTGGCGCGATGGCGTTCAGCAGTGTGTTTGTTGTGACAAATAGTCTAAGATTGCGGAAAGTAAAAATTTAATCAACTTTCAGGTTAATGAGAGTAAACAATTAGGAGCTTACATGCGTGCTAAATTATTGATCGTTGTTTTGCTGGTTTCCCTGCTTGCGGCTTGTGCACCGAAAGAGGAAATGCCAACCGCCGTTTTACCTGCGGGCAAGGCGTATGCAGACGGGAAGGAAATTTTCTTTGTGCATACCGAGGCATCTGACGCAGACGTGGCACAATTGCTGACAGACATGATGTCTTCACCTGTGGTTTATGTCCCGTCGCTCGCTGATGTGCCAGATGTATCACTTGCGAACGTGTATGTGTTTGACAACGGGTTGGAAGGCATGGGTCCTTTCGGCTTTCAAGCCGATGTGTTTGATAATCCTCCCGGGACAGACGGATATTCCCCGTTGCGCCGTGTCAATGTTGTTACATGGGCAGACCCGTCAAAGGCTCGTATGCTCACCTCCGTGGTTGAGATTATGTCCGCAAAAGATGCGGGTGAAGTGACCATTGCCCAACCCGGTGTCGTGGTCAACATGCCGTTCGTTGTATGGGATGGCGGACAACGATAGAGATTCGCAGATCGAATTTGGGAACCCGAAGGCTGAAATAAAACCGGGTTCCCCAAACCCTTTGTTACTTACGTTTTAAATTTGAGGTCCCATGTCTAAAGAACGTAAACCCGCGCTGGACCCTGTTATTCTCATGGCGCTTGGTATTGGATTATTGACAATCGCGATTATCATGCTGGTCACGCAGAATCAGGGCGAGCAGGGAATTTCCATCGGCGCGGGGTCAGGCTTCACCGGAAACATCATGGTTGCCTTTATCACAGGGTTGACCACTGGTGGATTGAGTTGTCTTGCCGTGCAGGGTGGCTTGCTTGCAAGTTCCCTTGCGCATCAAATCGAGCAGGATTATCTTGAACAATCCGCTGGACAAAAGAAGAAACACTTGAAAAGGCATCAAGTGGAGGTCGCGCGCTCGAGCACGGCGCAACCCATCCTGTTGTTCCTTGCCTCCAAGATTGTCGCCTATACCTTGCTTGGGGCATTACTAGGCTGGCTTGGTTCGTTCCTTGCGCTCAATCCCATCACGCGCGCGGTATTGATGATCGCCATCGGTATGTTCATGGTCGGCAATGCACTGCGCATGTTCAATGTGCATCCCATCTTCCGTTACTTCTCGATTGAACCGCCAAAATTCATCACACGTTACATCCGTAAAACCGCAAAAGGCACGGATGCCGTTACGCCGATCTTCCTGGGCCTGCTTACCGTATTCATCCCTTGCGGCGTGACGCAGGCCATGATGGCCACAGCCCTCGGTACGGGCAGTGTGTTCATGGGCGCGGCGCTGATGCTCGCATTCACCCTCGGAACCAGCCCCGTATTCTTCATCGTTGCATATCTGACGACCGAATTTGGCGCGCGGCTTGAAAAATTCTTCATGCGTTTTGTCGCTGCTGTTGTCCTTGTTCTGGGGTTGGTGACTTTGGATGGTGGACTCAACCTGATGGGCTTTCCCTACTCCCTTACCAACCTTGCACGCGGACTGACGAACACCGCGTCCATCTCAGAGACGTCTGCTTCTGCTCCCAGTTCCGATCTTACCCTGATGGTTGAGAACGACGGTTATTTCCCGCAGACTCTCACTGCAACCGCAAACCAGCCTGTTGTGTTGAACCTGGTAACAGACAAGACCTATTCCTGCTCACGCGATTTTGTCATCCCCGATTTGAATTTCTATCAATTGCTTCCCGATACAGGGACCGTTCAAGTGGACATCCCTGCCCAGCCTGCAGGCACGCGCATGTTCTTCACCTGCTCGATGGGAATGTATACTGGTACGATCATTTTTGAATGACCTCACTTGAGCCGTCGTCCTTCGCGAGGTACTCCCGTGGAGTGGCGGCAAAAGCCAAGGATATAACATGGTAAAGAAAACATTTAATGTTCCTGATATGCACTGCTCGAATTGCTCGATGAAACTGGAAAGCATCGAGGACGATTTCCCTGCCATCCGGGAGATCAATGCAAGTTACCACAAACAGCAGATGATCGTCGAATACGATGAGACCAGATTGACAGTCGACGAAATCATCGTCGCGGCGAAGAACAAAGGCTATCAGGCAATTCCCATATAGTACAAAAACTTATGGAACCTTATTGATTGGGCGGCGTATGCCGTCCTTTTTATTTGGTGTATACTCTGGCGAGATGAGGAGTTTATGCCAAGATCTTTTACCCTGCTCGAAGCCAACCAGGCATTGAAGATCATCCGCCCGCTGATGGATGAAGTGCAGGCGATCCGTGAAAAGATCCTCGCGAATCAGTCTGAAGCCTGGCCTGCCATTGAAAAGTCCGCGGGAAACGGGGGGAACAAGGCATTGGGCATTTTGGTCCAGGATTTCGAGCGGCTTGACGCGTTGATCCATCAAATTCTGGGTACGGGTGTGTTGATCAAGGATATCAACATCGGATTGTTGGATTTTTCAGCCATGAGAGATGGGCGTGAGGTCTATTTGTGCTGGAAACATGGGGAATATGATATTGCGTTCTGGCATGAAGTTGACGCGGGGTTTGCAGGCAGACAACTGATCGAAAGCTTTTGATCAAAAACAGGAGAAAAATGAATAAAGGCATTTTATATGGTATTGGCGCGTATGTGCTTTGGGGGTTTTTTCCGATCTATTGGAAGTTCCTGCACGATGTGCCTGCCTTGCAGGTGATCGGACACCGCATTGGCTGGTCTTTTATTTTATTGATGGCGTATATTCTGCTGACCAGACAGTGGAATGATTTTCGCTCTGCCTCCTTCAAATGGAAAACGATCGGCATATATTCAGTCGCGGCGGTTCTGCTTTCGTTCAACTGGTTGATCTATGTCTGGGGGGTGAATGCGGGTTTTATTGTTGAGACCAGCCTGGGATATTTCATCAATCCATTGTTGAGTGTGTCGTTGGGGGTGCTCTTTTTGCGCGAACGACTGCGCCCTGTGCAATGGATCCCTGTCGGGCTTGCCGCAATTGGAGTTGGATACCTCACCTTCGTTTATGGGCGCCTGCCATGGATCGCACTGTCGCTTGCATTCACATTCGGTTTTTATGGCTTTGTCAAAAAACTTTCCCCATTGGGCTCGTTATACGGACTGACACTCGAAACAGGAATCGTCTTTCCGGTTGCGTTGGCCTACCTTGTTTTTGTGGGCGTCACTGGCTCTGGCGCGTTCCTTCGCGACGGAACATTTGTAGATGTCATGCTGATAGGGGCTGGGCTTGTGACTACGATTCCCCTCTTGATGTTTGCCTCCGCGGCAAAGCAGATTCCGCTCACGGTTGTTGGTCTATTGCAATATATCGCGCCGACATTGCAATTCCTGATCGGCGTTTTTGTATACAAGGAAGCCTTTGACCTTTCGCACTTTATCGGCTTTGCCATCGTCTGGGTGGCGCTCGTCATTTTCGCGGCGGAAAGTTATGTGGCGAATCGCGCGAGTGTGGAACCGATCCCTGAATTGGGGGAGGATTAATGAAGCTGCTTTTCGTTGGCGGCACAGGCATCATCAGTTCGGCATGTGCCGAACTTGCCGCTGCACGCGGACACGAATTATTTATTTTGAATCGCTCCATTTCGATGAAGCATCCGCTCCCTGATGGCGTGACCCTGCTCAAGGGCGATGTCCACGCGGATGAAGCGCATCTCGCCTCGCTGATGGCTGATCATCATTTCGACGCAATTGTGGATTACATCGCTTTTACCCCGAATGACATAGAGCGCGACCTTCGTCTCTTTCGCGATAGGACCGGCCAGTTCGTTTTCATCAGTTCGGCATCTGCCTATCAGAAGCCAGTGAAGAATTATCTGATCACCGAGGAGACCCCGCTCGAGAATCCATATTGGGAATACTCGCGTAACAAAATCGCATGTGAAGATTTATTGATGA